>NZ_JBGLRB010000001.1:0-442875 GCF_041402305.1 Aeromonas sp. S12(2024) | reverse complement strand
CGCCTATCCGCAGGTACGCATGCTCTGTCAGATGGAGCTGACCAGTCACCTGCTTGTTCAGGCGGTCATGGAGAGCTGCGCCGTCAACGAGATGGTGTTGGCCGAACAGCTGGTCGCACGCACGCCGGACCACTCGCTGACCCTATTCGACAAGGGGTTTTACTCCCTCGGCTTGCTCCACGCTTGGCAGACCACTGGCAGCGAGCGCCACTGGCTGCTGCCACTCAAAAAGGGCACGCAATACGAGGTGGTGCGCAAGCTGGGGCGTCAGGATGTGCTGGTGCGTCTCAAAACCAGTCCACAGGCGAGGAAGAAGTGGCCGCGCCTGCCAGAGACACTAGAAGCCCGCTTACTGACCCGCACCATCAACGGCAAAGAGCGGCAAGTGCTGACCTCGATGGTCGACCCGATGCGTTTCCCGGGCGCCGACATCATTGAGCTCTACAGCCACCGCTGGGAAATCGAGTTGGGCTATCGGGAGATGAGGCACAGCCTGCAACAACACCGGCTGACCCTGCGCAGCAAGAAGGCGGCGGGGATACGGCAAGAGCTGTGGGGCGTGCTGCTGGCGTACAATCTGCTGCGCAGTCAGATGGTAAAGATGGCCGCGAGTCTGAAGGGATACACGGCGAGCCAGCTGAGTTTTCACATGGCATCGGTGTACCTCATCCATGAACTGAGCTGCATGCCGTACCTGTCACCGGGAATTATCCCGAAGCGGGTGGCGGAGCTGGATAAACAGGCGAGGCAGTTTGTATTACCGGAGCGAAGGGAGCGGAGTTATCCCCGCAGTGTGAAGCCAAGACCACAAAAGTATGCAGTGCAAAAAGCCAATAAAAACAATGCCAGTCAGGCTTAACTGACTGGCATTAGGCCGATGGCCTCCTTTTTATTTCCTGAATTTTCCCACCACAGGCACAGGCTTAAACCTGTTCACGACCTGCAGCGAGAAACCGTCAACAAGGTGAAGAGCAGCACATGAGCCTTGATCACGGTTTCGTAGCCAGACCGTGGACAGGTTTAGACCGGATTGTCGATATCGATAAAGGTCACATCCAGCCCATGCACGGTCGCCAGCCACTCCCCCAGCGCCTTGACGCCGTAACGCTCGGTAGCGTGATGGCCAGCGGCGTAGAAGTGCATCCCCATCTCACGAGCGGTGTGAATGGTCTGCTCGGAGGCTTCACCGGAGATAAAGGCATCGATGCCCTGCTCCGCCGCCAGATTGATGTAGCTCTGACCGCCGCCGGTGCACCAGGCCACGGAACGAATAAGCTCGGGGCCGGTATCGCCACAATAGAGTGGTTCGCGACCAAGGCGCTCGGCAATCAGCTTGGCAAAATCGCGGCCGCTCATCGGCTGCTCCAGCTTGCCCACCATGGCAACGCTCTTGCTGTTCCACGGCTCCAAACCGCGACGCACCTTGATGTCGAGCAGCTTGGCGAGCTGGGCGTTGTTACCCACCTCAGGATGGACATCCAGCGGCAAATGGTAGGCAAACAGGTTGATATCGTGGGTCAGCAGGGTCTTGAGCCGACGCTGCTTCATACCGGTGATCTGGGCCGGTTCACCGCTCCAGAAGTAGCCGTGATGAACCAGAATGGCATCGGCCTCGGCAGCCACCGCCGCGTCGATAAGCGCCTGACTGGCGGTGACACCGGTCACTACCTTGCGAATACGCTCACGCCCCTCCACTTGCAAGCCGTTGGGGCAGTAATCCTTGATAGCGTGCGGTTCGAGCAGATGGTTCAGTACGGTTTCGAGTTTTCGATGAGAGATCATAGGGGTCCTTTATTAAGGCTCGGTCCCCTGCTTTACCAATAAAAACAGGGCCCAGGCTCAAAGCGCCAAGGGCCCCATGATAATCGAGCCGGGCCATCAAGACCATGACAGCCCCCACACAGTACGGTTTCCCTCCCGGCCTCAGGCTGGCAGATCGATCCCCGCCTCCCGCATCTGGGCCAGCTTGTAGCGCAGGGTGCGCGGGCTGATGCCGAGTCGGTCGGCCACCGCCTTGCGGCTGCCGTTACAATCTTGCAGGGTGTCGAGGATGATCTGGTGCTCCTGCTGCTTGAGCTCGCTGCCGAGGCGATCGCCTCCATAGCTGCGCTCCACGCTGACAAACTCCATCTCCTGCTCGTCCAGCTCCTCCAGAATGAGGTGGTCACAATCAATGACCCCGTCCGGGCTGAGGATCAGGGCGCGCTGTACCACGTTGTCCAGCTCCCGCACGTTACCGGGCCAGGGGTGGGCCAGCAGCCGATCCCGCGAGGCGTCCGTCAACTGTGGTGTCGGCAACCCCTGCTGACTGGCATGAAGCGCCAGCAGATGTTCCGCCAGCGGCAGAATGTCACCGGGCCGCTCGCACAGGGCAGACCAGCGCAGCGGGAAGACGTTGAGGCGATAGTAGAGATCTTCGCGAAACAGGCCATCCTGCACCGCTTTTTTCAAATCCCGGTTGCTGGTGGCGATGACCCGCACATCCAGCGGGATCATCTTGCGACTGCCGAGCCGCTCCACCTCTTTCTCCTGCAACACCCGCAGCAATTTGGCTTGCAGCCCCTGATCCATCTCGGTGATCTCGTCAAGCAGTAGGGTGCCCCCCTGCGCCTGCTCGAACTTGCCCGGGCACCCCTGCACCGCGCCGGTAAACGCCCCCTTCTCGTAGCCAAACAGGGTCGCCTCCAGCATGTTTTCCGGAATGGCGGCGCAGTTGATGGCGACGAAGGGCTGCTCGGCGCGGCTGGAGTTATCGTGAATGTAACGGGCCAGCACCTCTTTACCCGTCCCGCTCGGGCCGGTCACCATCACGGTCGCTTCGCTTCTGGCAACACGGGTCGCCAGCTGGAACAGCTCGGCAGTTTTGGGGTCCCCGTAGACCACGGCGCGTTTCTCCACCTTCTGGGCGGGCACATAGCGACTGACCTGATTAAGCAGCACCTCCGGCGAAAATGGCTTGGCCAGATAGTCGATGGCCCCTTCACGCATGGCGCGCACCGCGCCGTCGATGTTGGCGTAGGCGGTCATCAGCAGCACAGGGATCTGCGGATATTGCTGGCGGATGGTGGCCAGCAAGGTGAGACCGTCCATCCCCCCCATCTGGATATCGGAGATCACCATGTCAAACGGCTGACGGGAGAGGGCCAGCAGAGCCCGCTCGCCGCTGTCCGCTTCACGGCACTCATAACCGCCGAGCAAAAGGGTATCCACCAGCGCTTCGCGCAGGCCATTGTCATCTTCAACTACCAGGATCCTGGCCTGTGTCATGCTACACCTCCAAGCTGCACCGGTTGCTGGTGCAGGGGGAACGACAGAGTAAAGCAGGTGCCTTCACCGGGAACCGAGGCCACACCGACCTCCCCCTGATGGGCACGCACTACAGATTGCACCACCGCCAGCCCGAGACCAGTGCCTTGGGAGCGAGTGGTAAAGAAGGGTTCGAATACCTGACCGAGCTGATGGGAAGGGATCCCCTTGCCATTATCGATGACCCGCATCTCCACCCGAGCTCCGCTGCGCACCGCGCTGACCAAGAGTGAGGTGGCCCCTGCCTGCTGGGCATTGGCAATCAGGTTGTTGATGGCCCCCGCCAGCGCACTGCTGTTGGCCAGCAGACAGAGATCGGGCTCCGGCGCCTCCATGTGCAGCTCGCAGCCCTGCTGCTGGCAGAAGGCCTCGGCTCCTGCCTGCACTTCGGCCAGCAGCCCTTGTACCGAGATGGGGGTGACCACCTGATTGTCACCGTTGCGGGCAAACAGCAGGATGTCGTTGATCTGCTTCTCCAGATCCTGCAAACGGGCCATCAACTTTTGCTGAAACTGAGTGCGAGATTCCGGCTTGAGGGTGCGGTTGGCCAGGTTGGCGGCATAGAGCATGGCGGCAGAGAGCGGAGTACGGATCTGGTGGGCGAGCGAGGCCGCCATATTGCCCAGCGCCGACAGCCGCTTCATGTGGTTGATGCGGTCTTGCAGTTTACGGGTTTCGGTCAGGTCATTGATAAAAACCAGCTGGCCGGGCTGATCCGGCAGCGGTTGGGTCGAGAGCTGGACCCGGCGCCCGTCACGCAGGGAGATCTCGTGGCCATCATCCTCGCGCGGCTCGAAGCAGCGGGCAATGATGTGACGCCAGAGCTCCCCTTCCAACGGCTCCCCCAGCAGGGAGATGGCCGCCGGATTCGCGCGGGTGACCACCCCGGCCCCGTCAAGCAGCAACACCCCGGTGGGGAGCGCCTTGAAGATGGCATAGAGCTGGCTCACTTCGTGGGACTGGAGTGGCATGTCCTGCTGCTGGATTGTCATAAACCTGACCTCAAACTGGCTATTGGGTCAGGTTATTCAATTTCCATGCCACTAAATTATATGAACTAAAACAATGGATTGCGTATTTGCGTCAAGGCTTTGACCCTCAGACGTCCTTGCTCATCCCGTACTTTTTCATCTTCTCCACCAGGGTAGTACGCCGCATGCCTAGCAGATCGGCGGCGCGGGCCACCACCCCGTCCTGAGACTCCAGCGCCTGACGGATCAGCTCCACTTCAAGGTCAGCCAGCATCTCTTTGAGGTTGACCCCCTCCTCCGGCAGCTGCATGGTGCGGGCCGAGGCGAGGGCGTGATCCAGCTCGGGCGGATCCTGAAACACCGCCGCCAGCGCATCCCGTTCATCCATCTCGGTCAGCCGCTCATCCCGCGGCTCGCTCGGCAACAGGCGATAACGGCTCGGCAGATCGGCCACATCGACGATCTGGTGCGGGTAGAGGATCAACAGCCGCTCCAGCAGGTTGGAGAGCTCGCGTACGTTACCGGGCCAGGGGTACTGCATCAGCGACTCCAGCGCCCGCTGGGTCAACCGGATAAAGCCGTGGTGCTGCTCGGCATGGCGGTTGAGCAGCTCCTGCAGCAGCAGCGGGATGTCATCGATGCGATCCCGCAGCGGCGGCGTCTCAATGGGGAAGACGTTGAGGCGGTAGTAGAGATCTTCACGAAAACCCTGAGTGCGGATCATCGCCTCCAGATCCCGGTGGGTCGCCGCTATGATGCGCACATCGGCCTGAATGGGCTTGCCGCCACCGACCCGGTCGAACAGCCGCTCCTGCAACACCCGCAGCAGTTTGACCTGCATCGGCATCGGCATATCGCCGATCTCGTCGAGAAACAGGGTCCCCCCCTGCGCCAGCTCGAAGCGACCGCGACGGGCTGCGATGGCGCCGGTAAACGCCCCCTTCTCGTGACCAAACAGTTCGCTCTCCAGCAATTCGGCCGGAATAGCGCCGCAGTTGATGGGCACGAAGGGGCCACTGCTGCGGGAAGAGAGTTCGTGGATAGCGCGAGCCACCACCTCTTTACCAGTGCCGGACTCCCCAAGGATCAGCACGTTGGCATCGGTCTCGGCCACCTGGCTGATGAGGCGGCGTACCTCCTGGATCCCCTTCCCTTTACCCACCAGCAAGCGCAGCAGGGCCTGCCCCTTGTCATGGGTCTGCTGACGGGGATGCAAGGAGACGAACGCCTGACAGAAGTGCAAATGACGGGTAAGGGATTCATAGGTAAAGGGCGAGAGCGCGACCCCGATAAAGTTGCTGTTAGGCAGATCGGCCTCAACCAGCGAGAGGAAGGGGGTACGGGGGAAAGCGGCCAGCAGCTCTGACAAGGGACGGTCGGTCAGCTCACCCACCAGCACCCCTTGCAGCGGTCCGGAGGATTCGATGGCCACATCCAGATCGCTTTGTGCCACCTCCTGCCACGGGATCCCCATAAACGAGAGCACGGTTCCCAACTGTTGGCGCCGCTGCGCATCGGCATCAACAATCAACACGCCCATCTCCACCATATCCATTCCTCGCGATGTCCTGAACTAACTTATTGTTTTATTTGATGATAAAACAGCTACCGACTGTCTTTTTGCTGGCACACAAAGTGCCAAAATTCCGACACATTGTCAAAAATTGTCGTATTCAGGCTAAGTGTATCGACAGAAACGAGAGATTAGATAAATTTTGCCGAGGAATTTTCTGCCTTGGCGCCGTTAACAAACGCAGCCAAAAGCGGAAAGAAAACTGCCCTCGTCAGAGGGCAGCATGGGACTCGGTGAAGCGCATTCAGTGGCGATTATGGTGGTGCGGCGCCGCGTAACGACACTCGGGAAAACGGCTGCAAGCCAGAAAGAGCCGACCGGCGTGGGGGCCTTTTTTCGCCTCCCGCTCCACCAGCGGCGCATCACAACGAGGGCAGTGCTGTACTTCATGCTCCTCGTCATCCTCTACATCGGCGAACAGGCTATCGACCAGCTCACCCTCACTCTGTGGCGCCTCCACCATCCCCTCGGCCTGGATGGTGGGCTCGCGGAGCGACGCAGGCGAGATGGCTTCGGCATGGGCAGTGCGACCACGCATCCCGGCACCGACATCCACGCCGTCCAGCAACAGAGGGTTGAACGTCGGCTCGCGGCGCGCCCCGTGCGGCAAATCGTCGATCAATGGTTCGCTGGTTTTGACCAGCAGCGGCAGGATCTGTTCGCGCAGCTCTTCCACCAGATAGCTGGCACTTGCCGGGATCTGCAGCAACGGCAGACCGGCGCTGTCGCAGGCGGTTTTCAGAAAGAGATCCCGCGCCTTGCGCTTCTGGTGACGGTGGGAGCTGTCATCGAGTTCGATGGCGCATATAAAGGAGAGATCCGCGGGGTGGCAAAGCAGATAGTCGAAATGCTTGGCACTGATCTTGTTGAAGTACTGCTGCCATTTGCTTTTGCCGATCCCGGCCTGCGGCGTCAGCACATCGGCCACCCGCACCTTGGCAAAGACCCGAGCCTTGTCACCCACCGCCAGATCCAGCACCCCAAGGAACGATCGCTCAGCGGGACTGAACAGGGTCTCCTGCATATCATAGGGCAGGCGCTTTTGCTGTCTGCCTCTGCTCCAGAAGATCGCCAGCACAAGCAGCGCCAGCAACAACAATCCCGATAGGACAAGGGTATTCATGAGAGCACGATCCAGTTCACGACACGAAAGGGGAATTACTTTACCACAGCCGCCACGGAGCAAGGCAGCAGACCCGTGTATAGAAAGTGAAAAGTCCCGTCTTTTTATCTATTTGTCAGCAGGCGGGGGTTCATATGACCAGTCCCAGCAGGCACAATAGGGATAGAGTAAGAAATCCCATTTCAAGGAGAGCAGGATGCAAAAGCAATTGGTGGTCACCGTGATCGGTGCAGACAAACCCGGGATCGTCGAGAGTCTGGCAGCTATCATCAGCCGCGAGCAGGGCAACTGGCTGGGCAGCGCCATGAGCGAACTGGCGGGCCAGTTTGCCGGTATCCTCCATGTCTCTGTCCCCGATGAGCACTATCGCAGCCTGTGCGAAGCACTGGCCCTGCTACCGGATCTGACCATCAGCTTTGCCGAAGGGACACCTACCGCCGAGCCAGCCCATCAAGTCATGATGACAGTGACCGGCAACGACCGCCCCGGCATCGTCCATGAAGTAGCCAGCATCCTGCGCCAGCTCGAGATCAACGTGGCCGATCTCACCACTGGCTGTGAACCGGCTCCCCACTCCGGCGCCCCGCTCTTCTATGCCCATGCGCTGGTTGCCCTGCCCGACGGGCTCGCGATGGATACGCTTATCACCGCGCTGGAATCCCTCTCCGACGATCTGGTGGTCGACATCGACGAAGCGTTCAGCGAGCAGTAACAATACTGTCATTTATTTGTCATATATTAACGCCATAACTGCCGCGCAGACGCGACCTGAAACAGAGGCACAAGATGAGCACCGACAAGCAGTATGAAGAGAAAGAGCTGAGCTGGCTCTCATTCAATGAACGGGTGTTGCAAGAGGCAATGGACAAGACGGTGCCCCTCATCGAGCGGGTTCGTTTTCTGGGGATCTTCTCCTCCAACCAGGATGAGTTCTTCAAGGTACGGGTATCGGACGTCAAGCGTCGCATCCTCATCAATGAAGTACATGGTGGCGACGATGAAGCGAAAGTGCTGCTGCGCGCCATCCAGCAAAAAGTGATGGCGCTCGGTGAAGCGTTCGACAACACCTATAAAGAGCTGTTGATTGCGCTGGCCCGCCACAACATCTTTCTGGTCAACGAGAACCAGCTCTCAGATGCCATTCAGAAGTGGCTGCGGGTCTTCTTCAAGGAGAAGGTGCTGCGCCACATCATCCCGATCCTGCTCAACAAAGAGGTTAATCCGGTCAAATTCCTCAAGGATGAGTACACCTATCTGGCCATCGAGATGAAGAAGAACGGTCAGGTGATCCAGTACGCTCTGGTGGAAGTGCCGACCGACGACCTGCCCCGCTTCTTCCAGCTGCCGCCGGAAGGGACCCGCCGCAAGAAGCAGATCATCATTCTTGATAACGTCATCCGCTTCTGCCTCGACGAGATCTTCAAAGGCTTCTTCGACTACGACGAGATTGCCGCTTATGCGGTGAAGCTGACCCGGGATGCCGAATATGATCTCTCCGACCAGCTGGACTTGAGCCTGGTGGACAAGATGAGTGACGGCTTGAAGCAGCGCCTCACCGCCATGCCGGTGCGCTTCGTCTACGAGCGGGAGATGCCCGCCGCCATGATAAGCTTCCTCAAGCTCAAGCTGCAGATCAGCTCCTACGACGCCATCATGCCGGGTGGACGCTATCACAACTTCAAGGATTTCATCGGCTTCCCCAACGTGGGCCGTGACTATCTGGAAAACCCCAAGCTGCCGGCCCTCGATTGCCGCGATTTTGACGGCTTCGTCAACGCCTTCGATGCGATTACCAAGCAGGATATCCTGCTCTACTACCCGTATCACAAGTTCCACCACTTCACCGAGCTGGTGCGCCAGGCGGCGTTCGACCCGGCGGTCAGCGCCATTCGCATCAACATTTATCGGGTGGCCAAGAAGTCGCGGATCATCCACTCCCTCATTGATGCCGCCAACAACGGCAAGAAGGTGACCGTGGTGGTCGAGCTGCGCGCCCGTTTCGACGAGGCGGCCAACATCGACTGGGCCAACATCCTTACCGATGCCGGGGTCAAGGTGGTGTTCGGGGTACCGAGCCTCAAGATCCACTCCAAGCTCTGCCTCATCACCCGCCACGAAAATGGCGAGGCGGTGCGCTACGCCCATATCGGCACCGGGAACTTCAACGAGAAGACCGCCAAGATCTACACCGACTTCTCGCTGCTGACCCGCAATCCGGATATCACCGCCGAAGTGGAAGGGGTATTTGAATACATCGAGTACCCCTATAAGCGTTACAAATTCAACCACCTGCTGGTCTCCCCCATCAACAGCCGCCGTCAGCTCTATCGCCTCATCGACAACGAGCTCTCCAACGCCAAGGCGGGCCAGCCGAGCGGTATCATCCTCAAGATCAACAATCTGGTGGACAAGGATCTCATCAACCGCCTCTATGCTGCCGGGCAGGCGGGAGTACCGATCCAGATGATCATCCGTGGCATGTGCGCCCTGCGTCCGGGCGTACCGGGCCTCAGTGACAACATCAAGGTGATCAGCATCATCGACCGCTTCCTCGAGCACCCGCGGGTGATGGTGTTCCACAACAAGGGCAACCCCCAGCTCTATATCTCCAGCGCCGACTGGATGAGCCGTAATATCGACGGCCGTATTGAGGTGGGCACCCCCATTTATGACGAGCGGCTCAAGCAGCGCATCATGGACATTCTCGAGCTACAACTGAGTGATACCTGCAAGGCGCGGGTCATTGATGCCGACCAGCAGAACGAATATGTGAAGCGGGGCAACCGCCGCAAGATCCGCTCTCAGGTGGCGATTTACGACTATCTCAAACGTATCGAGTCAAACAATGGACAATAGTCTCTATGCCGCCGTGGATCTCGGCTCCAACAGTTTTCATATGGTGATCGCCCATCTGAGCGAAGGGCGTTTTCGCATCGTCGACCGCATCAAGGAGCGGGTGCGTCTGGCGGAAGGGATGGATGAGCAGAAACGAATGAGCCCGGAGGCGATGGAACGCGGCCTCGCCTGTCTGTCACTCTTTGCCGAGCGGCTCACCAACATCAAACCGGATCAGATCCGCATCGCAGGTACCTATACCCTGCGCCGCGCCAGCAACGCCCGCGAATTTGTGAGTGAAGCAGCCAAGGTGCTCAACCACCCCATCGAGATCATCAGCGGGCAGGAAGAAGCACGGCTCATCTATCAGGGGGTTGCCCATACCCAGCATATCGAGGGCCAGGTACTGGTGATCGATATCGGCGGCGGCAGCACCGAACTCATCATCGGTGAAGGGTTTGAACACAAGGCCCTCACCAGTCGCAAGATGGGCTGCGTCAGCTTTACCCAAAGCTTCTTCGCCAGCGGCAAGCTGAGCGACAAGCACTTCACCAATGCCGTGCTGGAGGCGCAGCACCAACTCGCTCCCATCGTCAACCAGTACCGCAAGCTGGGCTGGCAGAGCTGCCTTGGCAGCTCAGGCTCCATTCGTACCGTGCGCGACGTGCTGCAGGGTGAAGGGCTGACTGACGGCAGCATTACGCTGGAAGGGCTGGAGCGGCTCAAGGCGCTGATGATTGAGCGCAAGCGAGTCGATAACCTCAAGCTGACAGGGCTTACCGAGGAGCGTCAGGAGGTGTTTGCCGCCGCGGTCGCCATCCTGCTCGGCCTGTTTACCTCGCTGCCCATCGAGCGGCTCGAATACTCCGATGGTGCTCTGCGCGAAGGGTTGCTTTATGAATTCGAGGAGCGCTTGCAGCACCACGATATTCGCGAGCGCACCGCACAAGCGCTAGGCACCCACTACCGGATGGACCGCAAACAAGCAGCCCGGGTGGAGCAGAGCGTGCTGACGCTGTTTGATGCCTTGCAAGAGCCCTGGCAGATGGAAGTAGAGCCCTATCGCGCCATCCTCGGCTGGGCGGCCCGGCTTCACGAAATTGGCCTTGCCATCAACTACAGCGGCATTCATCGCCACTCCGCCTATATCCTGCAACACACCGACCTGCCCGGCTTCAACCAGGACGATCAGGCGCTGCTGGCGGCGCTGGTACGCTTTCAGCGCAAGGGGCTCAAGCTCTCCGAGCTGCCGCCCCTACCCAACCACGACATGCAGACGGTGCTGCGCTGCATCCGCATCCTGCGCCTCGCAGTCGCCGCTCACCACAAGCGTCAGGACAACCTGCTGCCTGAGTGGAAAGTCGCAGTGCAAGGGGATCAGCTGGTCGTGACCCTGCCGATCGACTGGTGCGAGGAGAACCGTCTCCTGATGCAGAATCTGGAGAAGGAGCATCGTTATTGCCAGGAGCAGGGCTGGCCACTGTTGTTCCAGCTCGGCTAAACCGGAAAGATAAATGCAAAAGGCAGCCCACTGGCTGCCTTTTGCATCTCAATCTCCCGGTTACTGCAACTCGGGCAACAACCACTTGGCCATCTCGAAATAGATGATAAGGCCGGTACCATCCACCAGCGTCGCGATGAATGGCGCAGAGACCACCGCCGGATCGATGCGGAAACGGCGCAGCACCATGGGAATAATGGACGCGACCGTAGCACTCCAGAGCACGATAGCGATGATGGTAAAGGTCACCACCATGCCAATCTGGGGACCGACGCCAAGACTCCATGCCCGTACCCAGGCCGCCATGGCAATGGCACCCGAAATGAGCAGACCGGTGGAGAGCTCCTTTTTCAGCACTGTGCCGAGATTGCGCAGACTCACCTCCCCGACCGCCATGGCACGTACTATGGTGGTGGTGATCTGGGTGCCGCTATTACCGCCAGTACCGATCAGGAGCGGAATGAAGAAGGCCAGCGCAATGGCCGCTTCCAGCTGCTCCTCGAATGCCCGCAGCACGGTGCCGGTATAGGCTTCCGCCACAAACAGGATAAGTAGCCAGCCCACCCGTTTGCGCCACAGCTGCCAGGGCGTCGCCTGCAAGTAAGGGGTATCGAGCGGTGATGATCCCCCCTGCATCTCGGCATCTTCGGTGGATTCGAGCTCCAGAATATCCGCCGCATCATCGACGTGGAAAATACCGACCAGTCGCCCCTGATCCTCGACCGGCAGGACCGAGAGATCGCGGTCGATGAGCAGGCGCGCTGCCAACTCCTGATCCGCACGGGCATTGATCCGCACCGTCTCCCGATCCATCAGGGTCGCGACACTGGCCAGCGGGTCGGCGATCAGCAAGGTCTTGAGGGAGAGGCTTCCTTGCAGACGACCATCCCCGTTGACCACATAGATATGGCGAAACAGCTGGGCATTATCCCAAGCATCGTGGATCAGCTGTTTAGCGTGACCGACCGTGTCCTCCTCCCGCACCGCCAGATATTCGTGGCGCATGTTGGCCCCCACCGACTCGGTGGGCCAATCCAGCAGGGAGTAATACATGGCCTGCGCCTGGGTCGGGAAGCGAGCCAGCAACATGGTGCGATCCTGACGACTCAGTTTGCGCAGGATGGCGACCATCTCACGGCGGGGAATAGCCTCCTGCAACACGCTGACGATGCTGCCATGGAGCCGCTGCAACAGGCGCCCGGCACTCTCGGCAGAGAGTGAACCAAGCAGTTCGGCCCCTTGCGGGATTGGCAGGGTATCAAAGATGCAGTTGAGCTCTTCCGGACGCAGGGTCAGCAGTTGATCGGCGCGCTGAACCGGATCCAGATTATGTTCCAGCCAACCCTGCAGGGAGGCCAGATCGAGCAGTTGGTGACGGTTAAGAATGGTATGTGTTTTCTTCATCACAGATATCCTCATGTGATTTCAGGCGAGCCTGAATGCCTCCGGAAATAACCGGATGCAACGACAAGAAAACAGCAATTTGATTGACGAGTAATAGGCAGGAAATGACGCCGTTCGGCGTGTCATCATCCCCACGTACCAGCTTTAGCACTGTATAACGTATCCGGCATGCCGGAAGCCACTTGGGTTTACACCTTAATCCGATGAAAACTGTCCTGATCTTGGGCGTCTCTGGACGTCGTGAGATCAGTGGCCTGTGTTTATACAGGAGCCTCGCCTAACGAGATGCTGCAAATAATTCGCACAACCCTCTGTTGTGCGGGCGGCATGATTATCCAATCCCGCAGGGAGGTCAACCCCACAACCACCATTAAATTGGCGACGGCAACAGCTTGTTACAATTGGCAGGAGATGACACGGAACCAATTTTCATAGTCTGGACAAAAGAAAAGGCCCCAAAGGGGCCCTTCTTTAATTAGCGAATATAGTCAAATAGCGTCAGACGGCTTATTTTGCTGAAAGAGAGTTGTGAGGCACTCAATGCCGCATCCTCTTTTGACAGCGCGGAAATCACTTCATAGAGATCCGCTTCCGACACCTTGGCTCTCGCCTCGGCGTTGAGGGTACTCAATCCCTCATTGGAGCCCATAGCCTGCTCCAGACTGTTCATCCGGCCGCCCAACTCACCTAACCCATGATCAATATTCAGGCGGGCATTCTTCATATGAACGGTAGCATCGGCTATTTTCTGCTCGAAGGTCTCGGCAGAAATAGCCGGATCTCGCAGAGCCGTAATAAAGTCCGACATACCATTCAATATGTTGTCATTCTTCGGTGGATTAAGATCAAACTGCTGAGCCGCACCACCTGCAGGCAAATCAAGGGTCAACTCCAGACCATTAAAGGGGATCTTGGTGCCAGCAGTGTAGTTACCCGTTTGCAACGTATTGCCACCGGCATCCTTGATATCATAGGTATCAGGCGGACCTATGGTGGTTGATACGGTATAAGTGTTGCTGGGCAGTGCCGAGTTATAATTGGACTTATAGAAATTATCAAAGTTACCCTGATCGCCTATCCCGACCTTGATATTTGCGGTGGTTGCACTGGCGGTTCTTCTGGTCGCCACGATTTCAAACAGATCCTGCCCGGAATCATTGGCAGCGATTTGTACTGTGGGTGAGACCTGAATATTTCGCTGACCTGGATCACCCTGATAAATATATTTTCCGTTGACGTCTTTTATATATGGCTGGGTCTTGCTCTGATTGCCACCAAATATAAATTCACCCGATGAGTTTTTGCTATTCATCAGGTCGAACATCTGCTGCTGCAACCCTTCAAGCTCGCTGGCGATGGCCTTGCGATCATCCATGCTGATAGCGCCATTATTTGACTTCTGGATCAGGGTCTGGGCACTGAGCATCGCCGAATTAAGAGAATCCAATACTGTCTCTTCATGCCCCAGGCTGTTTTCCAGCAAGCTGCCATTGACACTGTACTGCTTGAACAGGTCAATCTCCTTGGTCAGTGCCATCTTCTGACTCATCCCTGCGGGATCTTCTCCAGCTGTCTGAAATTTATTGCCGGTTTGCAGTTGTTGATAGGCAGTATTCAACCGCTCGTTGGCACTGTTGAGGGAATATAAATTCCGGTCGTAGATCATGTTGGTGGTGATGCGCATGACGTTACCTCACGGAAGAGAGCAGTGTATCGAAAATGGTTTTGGCCGTGCTGACGATTTGCGCCGATGCCGCATAGGATTGCTGGAAGCGGATCAGATTGGCCGCCTCCTCCTCCAGATTGACCCCTGACACGCTTTCAAAGATGCCGGTGCTCTGGATAAGCTTGGACTCATTGGCCTTGAGCAGCGTTTTTGCCTGACTGGTATTGTTACCCACTTCCATCACCAACCCGGAATAGGCCTGATTGAAGGTCATCTTGTCGTTGGTCGTCCCGCCATTGGTGCTCTTGCGCACCAGATCCTTGTTTTGCAGCTCGGCCAGAACCAAGCCATTGCTGTTATCGGCAAAGCCATTGCTGTTGTAACTGAGCTTGAAGCTGTCACCGGCATCCACCGTGCCGGTGATACTGAACTCGTAGCCGGGGGCCTGTTTCGGGTTGGCATAGACTGCGGCTCCGGCGGGGAAAGGGTTGACGATCGCAGACATCAGGTTTTGCCCCTTGCTGCTCGCGGGGGCCGTGCCAATCAAGGTAGTGCCATCGGCTTGAAACACCTGATAGTTACCACTGCCATCGATTTTGACCACCTGAGGCGCTGTCGGGCTCAGACTATTGGTACCAAAACCTGACCCCGCACCTGTATTGAATACGCCACCCAGTTTGATATCCGCCCCGCCGCCATTATTGGTGGTCTTTTCCGCTTTAAGCGGAGAGGCCAGGGCCAAATCTTCCGGTCGGGTGATCAGCTGACCCAGACCGGCGGCCGCACTTTTGGTGGGTTGCAGCAATAGTTTGTCACCCGCAGCCGGCGTGCCGGTGAGATCGATCGAGATCCCGTGTCCGGGCAGCTCAAAGGTTGTTGGTGGGGTAGCCCCCGCTGTGATCAAGGTACGATTGCCAGACTTGTCGAGCGAGAACACCTCATAACCGGTAGCACTGCTAAATTGCACTTCGTAATCAAACGGAGTCACTGATGTCCCCTTGCCCGGCACGAAGCTGACATTCGCCCCGACCGTCCCGGTGTTATTGCCGTAGGGTAAGCCCTTGCTGGCAGGCAGGGTGAAAATATCGCCGCCAATCTCGTTATCCAGATCCATCCCGAGGCGGTTCTGCTGGTTCATCGCATCCGCCATCGCCACGGCCAGCTGCCCCAGTTCGCGCTTGGTCGGCTCAAGGTCGGTACGCGCCTTGAACAGCCCCCCCATGGCACCACCAAACGTATCGTGATCGATGGTTGCCTTGTTCGCCCCCAGGGTCAGCTGCAGCTCCTGATCCCGGGAGTCAGGATCTCCTGCAATCACCTTGAACTGGGCGACGCCCCCATCGAGGATCAGCGAATGGCCAGTGCTCATATTGACCAGCATGCTGCCGTTGGGTTGGGCTACGGTGCGAATATCCATCTTCTCCGACAGCTGGCGGATCGCCTCATCCCGTTGATCAAACAGCATCAGGTTCTCTTCGGGTGACCCCTGGGTGCGGATGATGGCCTGATTAAGATCATTGATGCTGGTGAGCAGGCTGTTGACCTGCTTGGTTTCATCTTCAATGCGGGTGTTGAGGGTATCGCTCTGCTTGTCGAGCTGCGCCGAGAGGGTATGAAAACGGTTGACCATGCCACTCAACTCCGTCATCACCACCTTGCGCCCACCGATCTCGGCAGGCGATTCATTGGCAGAGTGAAATGACTTGAAGTAGGAGGTGATGGCCGCCCCCACGCTGTTGCTGGTATCCCCAAGCAAGCTGTCAACGCCAGCCAGCTGTTCATAATGGGTCAGGGAGGCATGATAGGCGGAGGTATCACGGCGCACCTCCCCCTGCATATAGTCGTTGATTACCCGCTGGGTCTTGATGTCACCGGTCCCCAGGCCGATGGTATTGGTATACACCAGCGTACGCTCACGCACATAGCCCTGGCTATTGACGTTCACTATGTTGTTACTGGTGGTCTGCAGCAGGCGTTGCTGTGCCAGCACGCCCGATGAACCAATCCCAAGCAGGTCGCTTGCCATACGTTACAGCTCCATCTCGTTGTATTGGGCAATGGCGTCACTGCGCAATACCTGTTTCAATTTTCTGGCGTAGTGCGGGTCGGTGGCATAACCCGCCTGTTGCAGCGCCTCGAAGTAGCGATCAGGACTATCCACCTTCGCCAGGGCTCCCTTGTAGCGAGAGCCGGAAGTGAGGAAGTCCACATAGTCGTTGAAGCTCTCTTCAAACGACTCATAGGAGCGAAATGCCGCTTTCTGGCGGGAGGCTACGCCTTGCTCATACTCGAGCGTGCTGACCACCGCCTTTGGCCCTTCCCAGCGCGGATCGGCCTTGATGCCAAACAGGTTATGGGTCACCTGCCCCTCGCCATCCTTGATCACCCGCTTGCCCCAACCGCTCTCCAGTGCCGCCTGAGCGACCAGTACCGCCGGGCTTAACCCCAACTTGTCGGCCGCTTTCTTGGCCAGCGGCATCAGGCGATTAACAAACTCTTCCGGTGTATCGAACTCTTTGCCCCCACTACCGGTGGCACTGCCCTCTTCGCTGGCCATGCGTCCCATGGGCGGAATGCTGCGGTGCGGTCGACGGGGCATAGTGAGTGCGTGACTCTCATTGGCCCCCTCGGCCATCTCTTTTTCAGCAAAATCTTTGCCAACTTTTGATGCCGCGATCAAATCATCTGCTGCGGCCGTGGGTGGCTGATAGGGTTTGTAGGTCCGTTCGGTGCGCTGCGGCATCTTGAGCACCCGTCCATCCTGATGGGTAAAGGTCTCGGGAGAGAGCTGCTTGGCCACCATGTCAGCCAATCCCAGCCCCCCCTTGCTGGACATGTCGGCAACTCGCTGCTCATCCAGCATCCCTTCATAGAACTGGGTATAGCTGCTGTTCATCGGGTTGTCCTGAGTCAACACCCCGTTGGCCTGACGCATGCTCTGAAACAGCATCTGGGTAAAGATTGACTCGAACTGGCGTGACGCACTCTTGAGCGCTTCGGCCTGTCCCTCTTTGCTTTGGCTCATCTGGCGCAGACGATCCAGGTTCTTGATGTCCTGTACCATCCCGAGATTCATGCCGCTGTTGCTGTCAAACTCCGCCATTTTGCTTACCTCATTGCCACCCGTGGCAACCACTTGCCGCTTGTTACAATATGACCAGTTGCCCTTCGATGGCGCCTGCCTGCTGCAGCGCCTCAAGGATGGCCATCAAATCACCCGGGGCGACCCCGACCTGATTGACCGCCCGGACCAGATCGTCCAGGGTCGCACCGGTATCAAACTTGAACATCCGCCCCGGCTCCTGCTGGACATTGATGGTCGAGTTGTTGGTCACCGTCGTCTCTCCTCCCGCCAGCGGGTTGGGCTGGGAGACCTGCTGGTTTTCGGCGATGGTCACCGTCAACCCGCCATGGCTGATAGCCGCCGGTTTGAGCTTGACCTGACTGCCGATCACTATGGTTCCGGTGCGGGAGTTGACGATGATCTTGGCCGCCTCGTTGGCTGGATCCACCTCCAGGTTCTCGATGGTGGCGAGATAGGAGACGCGCTGACCCGGATCCCGCGGGGCATAGACCTTGACCGAGGTGGCATCGAGCGCCTGAGCGGTATTTGGCCCCACCAGATCGTTGACCACATCGGCCAGACGGCGCGCAGTGGTAAAGTCTGGGCGGTTAAGGTTGAAGGTGATGGTGTCCCCCTGACTGAAGGAGTTGGGCACCTCCCGCTCCACGGTCGCACCGTTGGCAATCCGCCCGACGGTCGGGGTATTGATCACTACCTTGGAACCATCAGCCCCCTCTGCCCCCAGACCACCGACCACCAGACTGCCCTGGGCGACCGCATAAACCCGCCCATCGAGCCCTTTCAGGAAGCTTTGCAGCAGAGTGCCGCCCCGCAGGCTCTTGGCCTCGCCGATGGCAGAGACCGTCACGTCGATGGTCTGGCCCGGCTTGGAGAAGGGGGGCAGGTCGGCATGGATCGCCACCGGCGCCACATCCTTGATCTTGGGCTTGATGTTATCCGGCACCTTGATACCAAAGTTGTTGAGCATGGTGCGGAAGGTCTGCTCGGTGAAGGCGTTGTTCTTCTCGCCAGTGCCGGGTAACCCCACCACCAGACCGTAACCAATCAGCTGGTTGTTACGCACCCCTTCAACCGAGCTGATGTCTTTGATCCGGGCCGCATTGGCCACGCCCAAGGGCAGCAGACAGCAAAGCAGAGTGACAAGACGGAGTGACTTCATAACATCTCCTAGAGCGGCCACCAGGGACCATTGAAAAAGCTGGTAAGCCACCCTTGCTCCTGGCTATTGGCCAGATCGCCGGTACCACCGTAGTAAATGCGGGCATTGGCCACTTTCTGGGACGAAACGCTGTTATCAGACGTCACGTCCTCCGGGCGAATAAGGCCGGTGATCCGGATATATTCATTGCCATTATTAAGCATGATCCACTTCTCTCCGCGCACCACCAGATTGCCGTTGGGCAGTACCTTGGCCACGCTGACCGAAATATTGCCCTGCAGGCTGTTGCTCTGATCCGCCTTGGCCTGGCCCTTGAACGCGCTGTCTTGAGCAATGGAGGCTGAGAGATCATAGGGGCTGGCGGTCACGGGCACGCCACCCAACTTGACCGGGTCCAGATTGAACTTGTTATTCTTGCCACTCTGGGTATTGGCCTTTTTCGAGGCGGAGGTCGACTCCGACAACTCGATGGTAATGATGTCGCCTACCTTGTGTGCCTTGATATCCGAATAGATGCCATTGACCTGATCCGGCTGGAAAATCGCCCCTGTCGGTCGCACCGACACCGGCTCCGACTCCCCGTAGACGGGGGAAAACTCGGGATCATCAGGCTTGGGCGTATTGGGAGTGCTGCTACACCCTCCCAGCACCAACAATCCCAGCATCCATACGGCTTTCATCATGCACCTCCTAATTAGGTACGCTGGATCAGGAAGGACATCATGCCGTCCACGGCGGAGAGCACCTTGGAGTTCATCTCGTAGACCCGCTGAGCCTGAATGAGGTTCACCAGCTCTTCGGTCACGTTGACGTTGGAAGTCTCCAGCATCCCCTGCTTGATCACCCCCAAGCCATCGGCACCGGCAGTCCCCTGAGCGGCAGCACCACTGGATTGGGTCTCGACAAACATGTTCTCCCCCATCGGCTGCAAGCCGCTGGCGTTGACGAAGTCGGAGATGTTGATCTGACCGACGACCTGAGAAGCGCCATCGCCCTTGAGCTGCACCGAGACCTGACCATCTTCACCCACCGTAACGCTCTGGGCGTTTTCCGGGATCTGGATTTCCGGTTGCAGCGGGTAGCCATTACCCGGGGTCACTATGGTCCCTTCATCGTTGAGGGTGAACTGACCATTGCGGGTATAGGCCGCACTACCATCCGGCAGCTGAATTTCAAAGTAGCCACGACCACTGATCATCAAATCGAGCGAGTTGTCAGTGGTTTGTACGTTACCCTGACTGTGGTTTTTCTGGGTCGCCACCACCTTGGCACCCGCCCCCAGCATCAAGCCGGAGGGGAGCTCGGTATCGGCAGAAGAGCGGCCACCAGGCTGGTTGATGTTTTGATACAGCAGATCTTCAAAGATGGCCCGTGACTTTTTGAAGCCCACGGTGCTGGCGTTCGCCAGGTTGTTCGAAGTGACCGAAATATTGGTCTGCTGTGCATCCAACCCGGTCTTGCTGATCCAGAGTGCGGGATTCATAGGTAACTCCTTGATTAGCTGATTCGCAGCAGTTGGGTTTGAGCTTCATCATTCTCTTCGGCCGTCTTCATGATTTTGACCTGAGTTTCGAACTGGCGTTGCAGCCGGATCAGGTTAGTCATCTCATCCACCACATTGACGTTGCTCCCCTCAAGGGAGCCGGCAATCAGGCCGACATTGGCAGAGGCGGGTTCATTCTGGCCATCTTTGCGGCGAAACAGACCATCTTGCCCCTTCTCCACAGCATCGGCGGCCGGGTTGACCAACTTGATCCGCTGAAAATCTTCCGGCAAGTTGGCGGCAGCCCCCTCAGGACGACCGCTGATGGTGCCATCCCGATTGATCTCGAGTTTCTCCATCGGCATCGGCAGCACGATGGGCTGACCACCGTCATCCACCACATTCAGGCCCGTCGAGGTCTGCAAATTGCCGGTCGCATTGACCTGCAAATTCCCCATGCGGGTATAGGCCTCGCCGCCCTTGGGATCCTGCACGGCAATCCAGCCCGGCCCATCCACCGCCACGTCCAGATCCCGTCCGGTGGTCATCAGCATGCCATGCTGCAGGTTCTGACCCGGGCGCTCAGCCATGGCAAACACCCGGCTTGGCAAGCCCTCTCCGAACGCCTGCATGCTTCTGGCCTGCTCAAAATCGGACTTGAAGCCGGTGGTATTGGCATTGGCGAGGTTGTTGCCGCGAACAGCCAGGCTGTTCATGGTCTCTTTGGCCCCGGACATGGCGATATAAAGCAGGTGATCCATGGAATTCTCCGTCAAACAGATGACTCTGACAGGAGAAATGCAATTAGAGTGCCAACAGCAGAAATATGGGGGAATAAGGAGAATGGATATCCGACAGAAACAGAGAGGGGGCCAAGCCCCCTCTCGTTATCATTTATTGCGCGATTAACGGATCTGCAGGATGGTCTGCTGCAGCGAACTGTTGACCTCCAGAGAACGGGAGTTGGCCTGGAAGTTACGCTGGGCCGTGATCAGGTCAACCAGCTCCGAGGTCAAATCCACGTTGGACTGCTCCAGCGCCGATGATTTGATGGTCCCGAAAGTGCCCGAATTGGGCGTCCCCGGCAAGGCATCGCCAGAGAGCAGAGACTGTCGCCAGGAGGTATCGCCAACCTGAGTCAATCCTTGTGAGTTGGCAAACTTGGCCATGGCCACCATGGCAACCTTGAGTGTGGTGGCATTGCTATAGGTAGCAGAGACAATCCCGTCTGGCGTGATCTCCACCTTGGTCAAACGGCCGACAGTAGAGCCATCTTGAGTCAACTTGTTGACTTCAAACGGAGAAGAATACTGAGTCACAGTGCCGAGTTGAATCTCAACTTCCTGGGTTGGATCTGCACCGTTGGTGATAATGCCAGCACCTGCCGGGGGCGCGACCCCCAATTGTTCTGTCTTGATGGTTGCCGGTGTTGTTGGCGTCACCATCTTGCCATCAGCACCAAAGGTGATGCGTGCGGCAAGCGGTGGAACAGGAGTCACACCAGCCGCCATCGTTGTTGGAACCCCCCCCGCAACATCAATGGGTTTATCCCCCTCATACATGTACATACGCCAAGCGGTAGGGTTGGCAGGCTTTGTCACATCAGCTGGGTCAGCTTCCTTGACAAAATATTGTGTGATCACATGAGGAGAACCCAATGAATCATAAATAGTGACCGATGTAGATGAGGCATAACTTTTAGGATTATTGATCGGATCAAAAATGGAGGCGTCTGCAGCAGTGTTACCTGCAGCCAACGGGGTTGAATCAGACTTCAGATTAAAGCTGGCTTCAATCTTGGTTGTTTGTTTCGGCTCCCCTGCCCGATCCGGGATCTGGATAGGCTTGGTTGCGTTTATGCTCACCGCTTTTGGCGTTCCATCAACGTTCACCTCATAGCCTTGCAGATAATGGCCCTGATTGTTGACCATATAACTGTTTTCATTGAGCTTGAAAGCACCGGCACGAGTATAGGTGCGATCTAGGTTGGTCAGGCCATCGGAGGTCACAAAGAATCCATTCCCCTGAATCGCCAAGTCAAGTGCGTTATTGGTAAATTGCAGCGCCCCCTGATGGAACTGCTGGGCAACCGCACCGGTCGCCACACCATTACCGACCTGGGTCTTGGCATTGACAAAGATGGAGTTGGCATAGACATCCGCAAACTCGGCTCGGGACTCCTTAAAGCCCATGGTGTTAACGTTGGCAATGTTGTTGGCGGTGACGTTCAAGTCTTTTTGTGCCGCGTTGACACCGCTCAAGGCATTGTTAAATGACATATCCAGCTCCTTAGATCGATGCTGTCGACGTGGTTTTTGACTGAGTTGTTGGTTTGTTCTGATTAGATCCTGAAATTTGCAGGATACTGTTAAGCGTTGTAGTGCCTAGACCTCTCAGATTAAGTTGAGTCGGGTTGGTTCCGTTCCCCAGGACCACACTATCAACCTTGCCATAGGTCAGGGCCGAGATGCTTTCCGACTTTCCATCCATGGTGCCGTTAGCTTTAATCACGTATTTTCCAGGCTTGGCCGGATTGCCACTCTTGTCTTTACCATCCCAAGCAAATTCAACATTGCCGCGTAAATCACCTTCCAGAGGAAACTCCTTTATCACCTGACCCTTTTCATCTTCCACCGTGATTTTCACATTCGAATACTTGTTCTCGACACCGACAGCCACAACCCCGGATATGGACCCCTCTTTCTCCAAATAACCGATATTGCTAGGGAGCAGCACATTTTGTCCGACCAGTGCAGAGGCTTGCAGCGCCTGACTAGATGTCATCAGAGTATTGAGATTGCCCATCTGGGTGGACAAGCTGTTGATCCCCTCAGAAGTCGACATGGATGTCATCTGGGAGAGCATCTGGGCGTTATCAACAGGCTTGAAAGGATCCTGATACGACAGCTGCATGGTCAGCAGCTTCAGAAAAGAAGCTTGATCCAGCTCTTTCTTCGGCGTTGTAGTGGTGCCTGTCGTCTGGGTCGTGGTACGGCTGATACCGTTCACATTATTGGTTGTATCGACCATGCTACATCCCTCCTATCAGGATTTGCCAAGCTGGAGCGTCTGCTGCAGCATCTTTTTGGCCGAATCTGCAACCTGTACGTTGGTCTGGTAGCTGCGCGAGGCGTTGATCATGTCGGCCATCTCTTCAACCATGTTGACGTTTGGCTTGAAGATAAAACCGTCTTTATCCGCCATCGGGTGGTTGGGGTTGTACTCCTTGAGCAGTGGCGCCTTGCTCTCGACAATCCCCTTAACCTCAACCCCGACCGAGCCCTGTTTGTCAGACATCGCCTGATCGAGCTGGGCGGCAAAGACTGGCCGCCTAGCGTGGTAAGTATTTTCCACACTGGAGCTGACGCTGTCCGCGTTGGCCATGTTGCTGGCAACCGTGTTGAGGCGCACTGACTGTGCGCTCATAGCCGAGCCTGCTATGTCAAAGACCTTGAACAAACTCATCACTGCTCTCCTTTCAGGGCCTTGAGCAGGCCACTGATCTTGCTATTCATAAATTCAAGGGAGGTTTGATACTCGAGGCTATTGCGCAGAAATTCGCTGCGCTCCTGCTGCACATCGACTGTATTGCCGTCACCGGTATCCGGTTGCAGCGGGTTGCGATATTGCACGGTACCTGGGGCGTCCATATTCAAGGCAAAATGCTTTTCGCTGGTCGTTGCCAAACCAAACCCCTGATGCGACTGGGCTTCCTGCAATGCCTGAGCAAAATTGATATCCCTGGCTTTGAAGCCCGGGGTATCTGCGTTGGCAATATTGCTGGAAAGCACCTCAGCACGCTTGGCGCGAACGCTTATGGTGTGTTGATGCACACCGAATGCCTTGTCAAATGAAAGAGCCATAGCACACCTCCTGCTTGGTTTATTTTGTTTGCAAGAGGTGTGCCATAAGCAAATCACTCAGTTCGATGGGTTTGGGTATGAGCACATTTCAGACCGAAAACGGCAGGAGCATCTCGTGCCTTGAGTCAGACGGCATCATTTGGCCACCTTAAGGTTGCAACCACTTTTGCAGTGGCGAGATATGGTAGGTAAATAGAAAGACTGAGCTGTAGATTAAGAAAGAGGGAAGCTCGTAGCTTCCCTCTTTGCATGAACTGGCAATATTCGGCAGACCCCGAATATCAAGGCCATCAGGCCTATTTGACCTTGTAGACAATCCCCGGATTGCAGCGGATCATCTCAAACCGATCGGTCAACCCGGCCAGTGACTCCGACGCTCCCAGCATCAGATATCCACCGGGGTTGAGACTGGCAGCAAACTGGTTGAGGATCTTCGACTTCACTTCCGGCGCAAAATAGATGAGCACGTTACGGCAAAAAATAATGTCAAACTTGCCGAGCAGACTATAGCTCTCCAACAAGTTGAGTGGCCGGAAGGTGGTCAATTTTCTGACTCGCTCAGCAACCCGCATCTTGTTGTCACCGTAGGGCTCAAAAAACATCTTCTTGCGCTCCGGTGACAAACCGCGCGCCAGAGCAAGGCTGTCGTAAACGCCTTCCTTACACTGATTGAGCATGGTCGTCGAAATATCCGTCCCGACAATCTGCACGCCACCAGGCAAGGTACCCGGCTTTTTCATCTGCTGCTCCAGTGCCGTCATGGCAATGGAATAGGGCTCCTGACCTGACGAGGATGCGGCTGACCAGATCTTGATGGGGCGGCCACTTTTCCCCAACTCGGGGAAAATCTTGTCGGTAAGAAGCTGAAACGGATAGGTATCACGAAACCAGAGGGTCTCGTTGGTCGTCATGGCATCCACCACGGCCATTTTCAGGTCACGCTCTCGCACACTCATTGCACGGGTAACCAGATCAGACAGACTCTCGATGCCAAACTGAGCCATCAAAGGTGAAAGACGGCTCTTCACCAGATACTGTTTGTTATCCCCCAGCACAATTCCGCTCTGTACCGCCAGAAAGTTACTGAACTGTTTGTATAAGTCGTCCGAAAGTGTCTTCATGCAGCTGTTCTTCTTTATTAGAGTGCGTTTTGTACGGCCTTGGCCAATTCATCAGGCTGGAACTTGGCGATAAAATTGTTCGCACCAACTTTCTGCACCATTGCCTGGTTGAATACTCCACTGAGCGAGGTATGCAGAATAACATGCAAATCCTTGAGATTGGGATTATTCCGGATCTCGGCAGTGAAGGTATAGCCATCCATTTCCGGCATTTCGATATCCGAAATAACCAGCGCAACCTGATCCTTGATAGGACCATTTTTGGTCATTTCCAGCAGCATGTTCAATGCTTCGCGGCCATCTTTTGCCAACACGCACTCGACACCGATAGCCTCAAGCGCACGTTGTACCTGTTTGCGTGCCACTGAGGAGTCATCCGCAACAAGAACAGGACGCCCCAGAGTCGGGTGGTCGACACTGGCCTGAACCAACTCCTCACTCACATCCGTTGCAACCGGCGAAATTTCGTTCAATATCCGTTCAACATCAAGAATTTCGACCAACTCGCCGTCGACTTCAGTCACGGCAGTCATGTAGTTGATGCGACCCGCACCTTTAGGCGGAGGCAGGATTGATTCCCAGTTCATGTTGATGATGCGCTCGACCGAATGCACCAGAAAACCCTGAATAGAGCGGTTGTACTCGGAGATGATAATGAAGCATTTGCTCAGATCATCAATCGGGCGTTTGCCAACCGCCATGCTGAGGTCGATAACCGAGATTGTCTGGCCACGAATATGAGCCACTCCGCGAATGCAGGAGTTCAATTTTGGCATCACGGTCAAGGGGGGGCACTGCAACACTTCACGCACTTTGAATACGTTGATGCCAAATCTTTGACGTCCATTGAGACGAAACAACAACAACTCCAGCCGGTTTTGCCCCACTAGCTGGGTACGTTGGTTGACCGAGTCCAGGATACTGGCCATAAACACTCCCTAAAAACGCTTGGCATTAATCATGCATGCGTGATGGATTGCGTCAGACTATCGATGTGACAACGAACAGATTCTGAAGCAATCATAGTTAAATATGGTGATATGCGTGAACAACTTATCGACCAACGAGCGAAAATGATTAACCGACTTTCACTCATCAGCCTCTTTTTTGGCAGCATATCTTCCAGCTACGCCTCGGACGTCACTACTTATCTGCAAGAAAAGGCACAAGAGTTCGTTTACAGCCAGCTGGATATTCCGTTGGATGCCAGAGCTGAGGTTACCTCTGCCACACTGGATGAACGGCTCCCACTGACCCGCTGCGAAGATCTGCTCACTATCAGCTTACCAGCAAAAATGGAAATTCGCCGTAATACAACAGTTTACCTTAAGTGTGAGGAAGACAAACCCTGGGACGTCTATCTCCCGGTGCGGGTCAGCATTCAAAAGCCCTATGTCACTGTGACCAACCCCATCGCCAAGGGGGACCTGCTGAGTGAAAGCCAGCTGGTGTTGGCCTATCAAGATCAGACCCTGATCCGCGGCGACTACCTGACTGACACAGCCCCTCTTGTCGGAGTACGCAGCAAGAGGGAGTTAAAACCGGGGCAACCCATCCGTTTGAGCCAGGTTTGTGTAGTGTGCAAAGGGGATCAGGTCACCTTGACGGCAGAAAACAGCAACTTCCAGATCAAAACCATGGCCCGAGCCTTGCAAGATGGCAGCTTCGGAGAGATCATCAAACTCGTCAATATTCGCTCCGGCAAAACCGTTGAGGGTAAAGTCAGTGCGGTAGGTGCCGTATCGGTCACTTTTTAAATCCGGATCCTTGACAACTTTTTTCTAAAGTTTTGATCTGCCGCACCGATAAACAGGTAAGCAATCCTTAAAGCAGACGAAGGTAACTAAAATGGCCATCAACAATATCAACAACTTGGCGAATAATCGGTTGCAAAATACCGCTAATAGCCAGGGGACAGGCAGCAAGTCAGTCACCTCATCGCCCGAAAACAAAGCGACTACTGTCAAGCTGGACTCCGTCTCCTTGACCAGTGAGGCGCAACAATTGCAAAAGATGCAACAAAACCTCAATACCGCCTCGACTGGCAATGAGAGCAAGGTCGAACGGCTGAAAAAAGCCGTCGAGAGTGGCGAATATCAGGTTAACAGCGACGCTGTGGCCAAGAAGATGTTCAGTTTCGAGGCCAATCTGGACAAAGTTCTGGGATGATGGATTTACCTTCGTTACTGCACACCCAAGATGATTACCTCAGCCAGATGCAAGGCATTCTGGAAGAGGAGTTCAGCTTGCTCGAACAGCATCAGGCATTGGCCCTGCCCGCACTGACCGAGCGCAAACAGCAGTTGCTTGCTGCGATAGAAACTCTGGACAAGACACTGGCAGAGATGCCGGAACTGGCACTGCAGCTGGCAGCCTATCCCGACGAGATGGCACAGCTTCGTGCAAAACTGGATGCATGCCAGGCACAAAATGATATCAACGGTCGCTTGCTTGAATTGAGCATCGTCTCAAACCGTCGTCTGGCAACCTTTCTGAGTCAGCTGCGCGATCGCAACAGCCTCACATATGACGCCAAGGGTAACACTCGCTCTGGCACCCGCTCCTACGGTATCAAGGCCTGACATCTCTTATCAGGCCTTGCATTTTTGCTCTCCGTTAAAGCACCAGTCGCAACAACTCTCGCCCGTCCTCACACGCATTGACGCGTAGCACCCCGTCCTCATAGCTCCCGTAACTGGCAGGCAACTCGCCACGCGGGAAACAGATCGACCCCGGGTTCATCAAGATCCGTTCTCCCTGCCACTCCAGCACCGGCACATGGGTGTGGCCGCTCAGGAACAGACTACCCGCCGGAAGCTGAACCTCGTCCGGGCGATAAAGATGGCCATGGCTGACAAACCAGCGCCGCTCATCGACCAGCAACTGGTTGTAGGGGGCGGTGATGGGAAAGCGCAACAGCATCTGATCCACTTCGGAATCGCAATTGCCCCGCACCGCGATGATCTGCGGTGCCAACTCGTTGAGCCGATCGGCCACCGCGGCCGGGTTATACCCTTCCGGCAGAGGATTGCGCGGGCCATGGTTGAGCAGATCGCCAAGCAGCAGATAGTGATCCGGCAGCCAAGGCTCAAGTTGGGTCAGCACCCGCTCCAGCGCAATGATGCTGCCGTGGATGTCGGAAATGATGGCAAGTTTCATGAAATGCTCCTCACTGCGGGCTGAAATAGAGATCCTTGGTGGCAATCGTCCCTTTCAAATTCTGGCTGGGCAGCCCTCGCAGCGCGGGATCGACCAGTCTCATCTGATTGTAATGATACACGGGGAGGATCGGCGCCTCCTCAAGCAGCAACTGTTCGGCATGCCGGTAGAGTTCAACACGGCTCGCGCTGTCCAGCGTATTGGCTGCCTGTTCCAGCAACAGATCAAAATCGGGATTGCAGTAGCCGCTCTCGTTGCGCAGATCCTGACAACGGAAGCTGCCCAGCATGGCAGACGGCTCCACGTAATCGCCAAACAGGAAGCTTCTGGCCACCTGAAAATCACCGCTATCCTTGGCCACCTGATAGGCGCCCCACTCCAGACTGTTGAGGGTGACCTGTACCCCCAGCTTCTGCCACATGGCGGCAATGGCCATCGCCATCTGCTTGTGGGTTTCTGCGCTGTTGTAGGTAATGCTCAGCTTGAGTGGATTGGCACTGTTATACCCGGCCGCTGACAACAACGCTGCCGCTTTGGCCTGGCGGGTTGGCATATCTTCAAGCGCCACAGGCAATATCACCCGGGGGTAACCCGGCATCTCCGGCAACAGCGACCATGCCGCCTGTTCATCCTGCCCGCTCACCGATCCAATGAGCTGCTGTCGATCAACCGCCATGGAGAGCGCCTGACGCACCCGCACATCCTGCAGTTCGGGGCGCTTCAAATTGAACGCATAGAGATAGGTGCCAAACAGCGGCAAGCCCCAGAGCCGCTCCGGAGATTCGCGCTTCATCTTCTGGTAATAGCCGAGGGAGACCTTGTTGGTAAGCTGGATTTCACCAGCCTCATAGCGCAGCCGTTCGGCATGTTGCGAAGTGATAGGCAGATAGGTGACCCGTCCGATACGGGTGTGAAGGTCATCCCAGTAGTGGATATTGCGCTCGGCTTCGATCCGCTCGTTCGACGTCCAGCTTGCCAGCCGATAAGCACCATTGCTGACCAGCTTGCCGGGCTCGGTCCACTGCTTGCCAAATTTGGCTATCGCCTTCTGATTGACCGGCACAAAGGGGCGCTGACTGATGAGCTGCAGGAAATAAGGGGCGGGCCGCTCCAGGGTGATTTTCAGGATCTGATCGCTTTGCGCTTCAATGCCCAGATTGCCGAGCTCCAGCGCGCCGGCATAGATGGATTGCGCATTGTTGATCCCCGTTGCCAGCAGCAATCCGGCAGAAGGGGAGTTGATGGCCGGATCGAGCAGACGGCGCCAGGCATAGACAAAATCAGCGGCCACCAGCGGCTCGCCATTGGACCATTTCAGTTGGGGGCGCAGGAAGAATCGCCACTCCAGCCCATCTTCACTCACCTCCCAGCGCTGTGCCTGAGCGGGGACGATATGCCCCTGACCATCTTCGCTGACCAGCCCTTCAAACAGATCGACCAGTACGGCCTCCCCCGGGAAACCGGAGCGCACCAGGGCCGGATCCAGCGACTCCGGCTCGGCACCGTTGCCCTTTACCAGGGTTTGCCGATCGGCAAGCAGAGGCTGCTGCTCAACGGTGGTGGCATGGGCCAGGGGCCCTGCCAGCACGGCAAACAATAGCGGGGAGAGCCAGCGTTGTGCCAGCTTGGGGAAGAAACCATACCTCATGACAAAACCTCGAATAAAACCACTGCAGGAGGGGAAGGCCGACGGCGCGCCTGATGAATGCCTGATGCCGCTCTTGTTATCCCCGAAAACGCCCCGTATTGTATCGGGCTTGCCCGGGAGATGGAGTCTTTCGGGTTAATTTTTTCAGGAGTTTTTATGGGTTATGAGTGGCTGGCCCTCGCGTCGGCCAGTTTATGGGCAATTGCAGCGCTAATTTCGGTCAAACCGGCCCGTCATCTCGGCGCATTTGCCTACAGTCGCTGGCGCATGTTTCTGGTCAGCCTGATGCTCGGCACCATGAGTCTGCTCACCGGTGGCTGGCAAACCCTCACCGCAAGCGCCCTGCCCCTGCTCGCCATCTCGGGGCTGGTCGGCATCTTCGTGGGCGATACCGCGCTGTTTGCCTGCATGAACCGGTTGGGGCCAAGACGCAGTGCCCTGCTCTTCTCCTGCCATGCGCTGTTTTCCGCCCTGCTTGGGCTCTGGCTCTTTAATGAACAGCTGACGGGCTGGCGACTGCTGGGGGCCATGCTGGTCTTTGCCGGCGTAATGCTGGCGATCCTGTTTGGCAGACGCAGTAGCAGCAACGAGTGGGAGCAGATCCGTGGCAATCTGGCGCTGGGAATTGGCCTTGGCCTGACGGCGGCACTGTGTCAAAGCGTGGGAGCCATCATCGCCAAGCCGGTGATGATGAGTGGTGAGGTGGATGCGGTGAGTGCATCGGGTATCCGGATGGGCAGTGCCCTGCTGGCCCACTGCGTCCTGCGGCTGGGGCGCTTGCCGCTGGCCATGCCGCTCAAACCGGTCAATCGCCATATCCTCGCCATGATTGCCACCAACGGTTTTCTGGCGATGGGGCTGGGGATGACGCTGATCCTGATGGCGCTGCGGCAGGGCGAGGTGGGCATGGTGGCCATTCTCTCCTCCACCACGCCGGTACTGCTGCTGCCGCTGTTGTGGTGGCACTCGGGGGAGCGGCCATCCGTTGCCGCCTGGGCGGGTGCACTGATTGCCACCCTGGGCACGGCGCTGGTGCTGGGTTTCAGCACTCACTGACCCCCGGCACCATCCCTGATCAGAACAGGGCAATCTCCTCAGCGGTCAGCTCGCGGTATTCACCGGGGGCCAGATCTTCATCCAGCGTCAGGCCACCCACACGCTCGCGATGCAAGCCAACGACCTTGTTGCCGATGGAGGCAAACATCCGCTTGACCTGATGGTACTTGCCTTCGTGGATGGTCAGGCGGGCCTCGCACTCACCGAGAATTTCCAGCTGGGCAGGACGGGTTTTATCGGTCTCGTTACGCAGGTAGACCCCTTCGGCGAACAGCTCGATTGCATCCGGGCTCACCGGATCGGCCAGCCAAACGTGATAGGTCTTGGCACACTCGTGACGCGGCGAGGTGATGCGGTGGGACCACTGACCGTCATCGGTCACCAGCACCAGACCCGTGGTATCGAGGTCGAGGCGACCCACTACGTGCAGCTTGCCCATCGCCGGTTCATCCATCAGGAAGAAGACGGTCGGGTGATCCGGATCCTCATTGGAGCAGACGTAACCTTCCGGCTTGTGCAGCATGAAATAGCGGTTGCGCTGCTCCAGCGTCAGCAGCACGCCGTCAAACTCGATCTGGCTCTGCTCATTGATATGAAAGGCGGGCTGCTTGACCACAATGCCATCCACCATGACCTCACCCTGACGGATCAGTTTGCCTGCCAGCGAGCGGGTCAAATCGGAACAATCGCACAGAAATTTATCAAGCCGCATTCACAACCTCGGAGTCCAACAAGTAAAGGGGCGTCATTATATCGGGCGGGGGCGACAACGCCACTGTTAAGGGGTTGCCAATTATGACGAACTGGTCATCCGATGTTACACTTCTCCGGTGTGACCCATCCGAACGATACTCATAATAATAAGAGTCAGGAAGCCTTCATGAAGTCTCAAGCATCCTATCCCGTCATTCCCGTCAACCAGCTGAAACCCGGCATGTATGTCATTGCTATCGCCAGCCAGACAGGTGGGATGGAGATCGCCCAGATGGGCTTGGTGACCAGCGTGTCGCAAATTGCCAATCTGGTGCGTCAGGGGGTGCTCACGGTACGCATCGATCTGGCCCGCAGCAAGCTGGGCAGTGCCGAAAGTGACGCCGTTACCTCCCCCGATCTCAATGCCAACAGCGCCCAGGTAGGGCGCCGTGCCAGTGCCAACGGTGAAGGGCGGGAGCTTAAAATCCGCCGCCTCTATCAGGAAGCGCGCGAGCTGCAAGGCAAGTTCATTCGTCACCTCAAAGCGGGTGAACCCATCGACATCACCCCGCTGGCCGAAGTCGCCGAAGAGATGGTGGACACCATGTTCACCCACGGCGATGCCATGCTCTGTCTGGCCCGTATTCGCGCCAAGGATGCCTACCTGATGGAGCACTCCATGAACGTGGCCATTCTGCTGGCCAACTTCGGCCGCTATCTGGGACTGGAGCGCAGCGTGCTCAAGGAGCTGACCCTGGGTGGCCTGCTGCACGACGTGGGCAAGATCATGACTCCGGACGAGGTGCTCCACAAACCGGGCAAGCTGACCGATGAGGAGTTCGCCATCATGCGCCAGCATGTGGTGCACAGTTACGAGATCCTCAGCAATACCCCTGGCATTACCCCCACCATGCTGGAGGTGGCCGCCAACCACCACGAGCGGCTCGATGGCTCCGGCTACCCGCAGCGACTGAAGGGGGAGCAGCTCTCCCTCTATACCCGGATGAGCGGCATCGTCGATGTCTATGATGCCATCACTGCAGATCGGGTCTACAAAGCAGGTATGCAGCCGACCCAGGCCTTCCGCATTCTGCTCAAGGGGATCAATCAGCACTTTGATGCCGAACTGGTCACCAAGTTCATCAAGTGCATGGGAGTCTATCCGGTGGGCACTCTGGTACAGCTCTCAAACCAGCGCCTTGCTATCGTGATGCAGCGCAACGAGCAGCAGCCGCTCAAGCCGGTGGTCAAGGTGATCTATCACGCCACCCAGCGTCACTACCTCGACGTGCAGTGGCTGGATCTGGCCAAGTCAGGGGTGCAGGAGAGCATCGAAAACACGGTCGACCCCAAAGAGTTTGGCATCAACCTCGCCAACTTCTTCTAATCCCTCACCTCAGATATTCATGATTGGCGCTGGCTGTCGAGCCAGTGCCGGATCAGAAACTCCTCATCCAGCGGCGAGAGATCAAAACGCAGGCTGGCCTCTTCAATGGCGGCGAGATCGTGCTGGTGGTGCTCGCTGAGCCAACGCACCGCACGACGCAAATCTTCACCATGGGGGAGCAGCAGATGGTCGCTCATGGGATACCTCCGGTAGACTGCAAGGCGGCCAGCGAATGTAGCCACCTCTTTCCAGTCTAGTCGGTCAATCCCCATCACCCGCGCTTCTTCACCCTCCCCCCTCAATCACTGCAATCAGCTTGTCACCGGGATCAGCGACCGAAAGCGCGCTGCCAATCCTGATCAAACTTCGCCAATGCCGCATCCACTGCCGGTACGTTCAGCAACTGCTCCGCCACATCGAGCGGCAAGGTGATGGACTGGCAACCGGCCAGCAGGCAGTCAAGGGCCTGACGGGGAGTGCGAAATGACGCCGCCAGCACTTTGCTGTTCGGGGCGTGCAACTCAAGCAGCTGTTGCAGCTCCTGCACGGTGGCGATGCCATCGCCCCCCTGAGCATCCAGCCGGTTAACGTAGGGCGCGACATATTCCGCCCCCGCCACCGCCGCCAACCAGCCCTGCAGCGGGGTATAGACAGCGGTGCCCAGCGTCGGCACACCGTTGGCTGTCAGGCTCTTGATGGCCGCCAGCCCCTCTGCACATACCGGGATTTTGATCACCAGATCCGGGTCCAGTTCACGCAGGGCGAATGCCTCGCGCACCATTTCGGTTTCGGTTTTGGCCATCACCTGGGCAAACAGGCGCGCCTTGGGCCCCAGCACGTCGCGCAGGGCGGGCAGCAGCTCACAGAGCGGCAATCCCCCGGCGGCGGTAATGGAAGGATTGGTGGTGACACCGGCCAACGGCAGGATCCGTGACCAGCGACGCACTGCCGCTACATCGGCGGTATCGAGATACAGCTCCATCTCTAACTCCTTAACGGGATGTTCAATATGTCGCCATTCTAGCGATAAAACATCTGCAAATAGCTTGATCAAAATCAAATCAACTTTCGAATGAAAGCAAATAGAATGCAAATACAAAAGGAGGCGGTATGATTTTCGACCTGCAACGATATTCAACTCACGACGGCCCCGGCATTCGCACCTTGGTGTTTCTCAAGGGGTGCTCGCTGGCCTGTCGCTGGTGTCAAAACCCGGAAAGCCGCTCTCCCAAGCCGGACATACTACTCGACCGGCGCCAGTGCATCGAGGGATGCCAGCTCTGCAGCCAGGCTTGTCCGGCAATCTTGCGTGACAGCGAGGGCATCCAGCTCAGCCGTTCTGACCTCAAGGCCGATGATATGGAACGGCTGCGCGGCCTCTGCCCCAGCGAAGCCCTGCAGGTGTGCGGTCGGGAGGAGAGCCTGGACACCCTGATGGACACAATACTGCGGGATCGCCCCTTCTTCGAGCGCAGCGGCGGTGGCGTCACCCTCTCCGGTGGCGAGCCTTTTATGCAGCCCGACTTTGCCGCCGATTTGCTGGCCCGCTGCAAGGCAGAAGGGCTGCACACCGCGGTCGAGAGCTGCCTCCATGTGCCCTGGCACCAGATTGAGCCAAGCCTCCCCTCACTGGATCTGGTGCTGGCGGATCTCAAACACGTGGATAAAGAACGTTTCTTCCACTGGACCCGCGGCAAGGTGGAGCTGCCCATCGCGAACCTCAAACGCCTCGCCGAGCACGGCGTGCCGATGCAGATCCGGGTGCCGCTCATTCCCGGCTTCAATGACGACCGCGCATCGATCAGCGCCATCACCGACACCGCCGCCAGCCTCGGCACCGTGCAGGAGATCCACTTCCTCCCCTACCACACCCTGGGGATGGGTAAATATGCCCTGCTGGATCTGCCCTATCAGGCGCCGGAGACACCGCTCGACGATCCCGATTTACTCAGCTTTGCCCACGCATACGCCCAACGTCAGGGGCTGACCCCTGTGACCAGAGGATAAGATCATGACCCAGCTCGACCTCAATACCCTCAGCACGCGGATCCGCGCCCACAAAGAGAGCCTGATCCACATCGTTCAGCCACCGGTCTGCACCGAGCGTGCCCGCCACTACACCGAGGCCTATCAGGCTCATCTCGCCCGGCCGCTGCCGGTGCGCCGCGCTCTGGCGCTGGCTCATCACCTCAAGGAGCGCACCATCTGGATCAAGCACGACGAGCTGATCGTCGGCAATCAGGCCAGTCAGGTGCGGGCGGCGCCACTGTTTCCCGAATACACGGTGAGCTGGATTGAGAAGGAGATCGATGAGCTGGCTGACCGCCCCGGCGCCGGCTTTGCGGTCAGCGAAACCGACAAGGAGATCATCCACGCCCTCACCCCCTTCTGGCGCGGCCAGACGGTGCAGGATCGCTGCTTCGGCCTCTTTACCGACGAGCAAAAAGCGCTGCTGGAGAGCGGCATCATAAAGGCCGAGGGCAACATGACCTCGGGGGATGCCCACCTCGCGGTCAACTATGAGGAGCTGCTCACGCTGGGTCTCGATGGCTTCAAGGCCAAGGTGGCCGAGCGCCGCAGTCGGCTGGATCTGGCGGATTGGGCCGATCTGCAGCGCGAGCAGTTCCTGCACGCCGTCGCCATCACTCTGGATGCGGTCAGCGCTCACATCTCGCGCTACGCCGCACTTGCCCATGATATGGCAGCACAAGAATCTCGCCCCGAGCGCCGAAACGAGCTTGAGACCATAGCGTTCAACTGCGCCCACATCGCCCACCAGCCACCCGAAACCTTCTGGCAGGCACTGCAGCTCTGCTACTTTATCCAGCTCATCCTGCAGATCGAATCCAACGGCCATTCGGTGTCGTTTGGCCGGATGGATCAATACCTCTACCCCTGGTATCGCCGCGAGGTGGAATTGTCGGAATCCCTGCCTCGGACGCGCGCCATCGAACTGCTGCAAGGGTGCTGGCTCAAGTTGCTGGAAGTAAACAAGATCCGCTCCGGCACCCACTCCAAAGCCTCCGCCGGCAGCCCGCTCTATCAGAACGTCACCATCGGCGGCCAGAACTGGCGGGATGGCACTGCCCATGACGCGGTCAACGGCCTCTCCTACGCGATTCTGGAGTCCTGCGGCCAGCTGCGATCCACCCAACCCAACCTCTCGGTGCGCTACCATGCCGGGATGAGCGAGGATTTCCTCGACGCCTGCATTCAGGTGATCCGCTGCGGCTTCGGCATGCCCGCCTTCAACAACGACGAAGTGGTGATCCCCGAGTTCATCAAGCTCGGAGTAAGCGTGGAGGATGCCCACCACTACGCCGCCATCGGTTGCATCGAGACCGCCGTGCCCGGCAAGTGGGGCTACCGCTGCACCGGCATGAGCTTTATCAACTTCGCCCGCATCCTGCTGGCCTCCCTTGATGGCGGCCGCGATGCCACCACCGGCAAGGTATTCCTGCCCCAGCCCCAGTCGCTGCGAGACGGGAGCTTTGGCAACTTTGACGAGGTGATGGCCCGCTGGGATGAGCAGGTGCGCTACTTCACCCGCAAATCCATCGAGATCGACTGCGTGGTCGACAGCGTGCTGGAGGCTCAAGCCCATGACATCCTCTGCAGCACCCTGGTGGATGACTGCATCGAGCGTGGCAAGACCATCAAGGAGGGAGGCGCCGTCTATGACTGGGTCTCCGGTCTGCAGGTGGGAATTGCCAACCTCGGCAACAGTCTGGCAGCCCTGAAGAAACTGGTGTTCGAGCAGGGGATTGTGGATCAGCAAGAGCTGGCTGCCGCACTCGAACAAGATTTTGCCGGGCTGGCAGGGGAGCAGTTGCGCCAGCGCCTCACCAACGCCGCCCCCAAATATGGCAACGATCTGGATGAGGTAGACATGCTGCTGGTACAGGCTTACCAGAGCTACATCGACGAGCTCAAGGGGCTGCACAACACCCGCTTCGGCCGTGGCCCCATCGGCGGCACCTACTATGCGGGCACCTCCTCCATCTCCGCCAACGTGCCCTTCGGTGCCGCCACCATGGCTACCCCGGATGGTCGCCATGCCCGTACGCCGCTGGCGGAAGGGGCCAGCCCCTCCTCGGGTTCGGATCGTCTCGGCCCGACGGCGGTGTTCAACTCCATCGGCAAGCTGCCCACGGCGGCCATCCTCGGCGGGGTGCTGCTCAACCAGAAGCTGAGTTCGGCGAGCCTTGAGAACGAGCGGGACAAGGCCAAGCTGATGAGCCTGCTGCGCACCTTCTTCGAAGTGCACAAGGGGTGGCATGTGCAGTACAACATCGTCTCGCGGGAGACCCTGCTGGCAGCCAAAGCCAATCCGGATCAATACCGGGATCTGGTGGTGCGAGTGGCGGGCTATTCGGCCTTCTTCACCGCCTTATCCCCGGATGCGCAAGATGATATCATCGCCCGCACCGAGCACAGTCTCTGACGGGGCGCTCCCCATGGCGCCTGTGACGTCATATGATTGGCAAGCCACCCGAGGGTGGCTTGCCGCTAACCACCACCTTGCATGTGAGCGCACCATGAATCCACGCCACCAACTGATCCTCACTCTGGTCCATCAGGCTCGCAAGATGAGCGTGAGTGAACTCTCCCGACATACCGGCGTGTCTGAGGTGACGGTGCGCAACGACCTCACCGCGCTGGAGAAACAGGGACTGCTCAGACGGGTACACGGCTCGGCCATGGCGCTGGAGACCGATGACCCGGATGCCCGGATGAACATCAATTACCTGCTCAAGGAGCGCCTCGCCGAGCGAGCCGCCCAGCTGGTGGAAGATGGCGAGACGGTCTTTATCGAGGGGGGCAGCGCCAACGCCATGCTGGCGCGCCATCTGGCCCTGCACAAACGGGTCACCATCATCACCATCAGCAGCTATATCGCCCATCTGCTCAAAGACACCCCGGCTCAGGTGGTGCTGCTCGGCGGGCTGTTCCAACATCAGAGCGAGAGCGTGGTGGGGCCGCTCACGCGCCTCTGCATCGAGCAGGTGCACTTCTCCAAGGCCTTTATCGGGGTCGACGGTTTTCATCCCGAGATGGGTTTCACCGGCCGCGACATGATGCGGGCCGACGTGGTCAACAGCGTGCTGGCCAAGGGGATGACCAATGTGGTCATCACCGACAGCAGCAAGTTCGGCGCCATCCACCCGAGCCAGCTTGGCGCGCCGGGCCAGATCAACGTGCTGGTTACCGACGATGCCCTGCCCGCCCCCATGCGGGCCGCCATCGCGGCCAAGGGGATCACCCTGCACTGCGTTGCGGCCTAGGCCACCCGCTAATTCACGCTATTTCATTGACCTGACAGGATAAAATTTTCATGATGAGCCAGTCCCCATCGGGACTGACATCACCAGTGTGTGATCTGCAGGAAGCAGACTTCAGGAGAGCAAGGACATGCCATCGACCATCACCGCCGGGGAGCGCCGCCTCCCCCCTATCATTCGCGCCACCGCCATCACCCTGGCCCTGTGCTGGAGCCCGTTTGGCTGGAGTGCCACGCTGCCTGCCAACTTGAAGTGGGAGAGCAACAACCAGGATCCTCTCTATGCCGATCCGGCCGCCAAGCGCGGCGGCACCTTTCGCACCTTTATGACCAGCTTCCCCCTGACCCTGCGCAAATATGGCCCCGACTCCAACGGCGGCTTTGCCGGTTACGTGCGGGAAACCAACCTGCCACTGCTGAGCACCCACCCTGTCACCGGCAACCCCATGCCGATGCTGGCAAACGAGTGGGCCTTCGGCGCCGACAACAAGACCCTCTATTTTCGCATCAATCCCAAGGCGCGCTGGTCAGACGGCCAACCGGTCACCGCCGATGACTGGCTCTTTACCCTCAAGATGATGCGCAGCAAAGAGATCAACGACCCCTGGTACAACAACTACTACAGCACCCAGATAGCAGACATCACCAAGTTTGACGATCACACCCTGGCTATCACCAGCGGCACCGAAAAGAGCCGCCAGGACCTGCTCGAATCACTGCCCATCAGCCCGGAGCCGAGCCACGCCATCAAGCTCACCGCCAACTGGGTCAAGGAGTACAACTGGAAGGTGTTGCCAGTCACCGGCCCCTATCAGATCGATCAGGTGAAAAAGGGCAAATCGGTCACCTTCAAACGGATTGAAAACTGGTGGGGGGATGACGAGCGCTACTTCCAGCATCGCTTCAATCCTGCGCGGATCGAGATCAAGGTGCTCAGGGATCTGAACATCGCCTGGCAGCACTTCCTGCGCGGCGATCTCGACACCTTCCCGCTGGTGATGCCCAACTGGTGGCACGACAAGACCAAAACCGCGGAGTTCGAGAAGGGTTATATCGGGCGCACCTGGTTCTACAACCAGACCCCGCAATCGCCAATGGGGCTCTATCTCAACACCGCCGATCCGCTGCTGAATAATCTAGATGTGCGGCTCGGGATCCAGCATGCCCTCAACCTCGACAAGATGCTCACCACCCTGCTGCGGGGGGATTACCAGCGACTCAACAGTTATGGCTCAGGTCAGGGTGAGTTTACCAACAGCGAGATCAAGGCCCGTCCGTTCGATCCCAAACTGGCACGGGAATACTTTGCCAAGGCAGGCTTTAACAAGGTAGGGCCACAGGGGATTTTGCAAAACGACAAGGGGCAGTCACTGACCCTCGCCATCACCTACACCACCGCAGAGCATGCCCAGCGGCTCACGCTGTTGCGGGAAGAGGCCAAGAAGGCGGGGCTTAATCTGGATCTCAACCTGATGGATGCATCGGCCGGTTTCAAATCGATGCTGGAGAAAAAGCACCAGAGCGCCTGGATGGCCTGGGCGGGCAGCCGCTATCCCGCCTATTGGGAGTTCTTCCACAAGGTCAACGCCAACAAGCCCCAGACCAACAACATCATGAACATCGATGACGATGCCATCACGGCTCTGGTGGAGCAGTATGACAAGGAGTTCGACTTTGCCAAAAAGGCGGCCCTGTCACGGCAGATCCAGCAGCGGCTCTATGAGCTGGCAAGCTTCGTCCCTGCTTATCAGGTGCCCTACACCCGGGAAGGGGCATGGCGCTGGATAAAACTGCCAAAAGTACCTGCAACACCCAAGAGCGAGCAGCTTTACTGGCCTCTTGGGGGCGACAACAGCGGTTACAGCTATGGCGGTCTGCTATGGATTGATGAAGAGCTAAAATCCGAGACCAGGGCAGCCATCAAGAGTGGCAAGACTTTCCCGGCCGAGCCTATCATCGACACCACTTATCGCCAGCCCTGATTGCATCAGCCCATCGGCAAAAGTCCTTAAAACAAAAGACCCCGCCAGATAGCGGGGTCTTTGTTGGCAACCGATGTTGCGAATAGCTCGGTGATCAGCCGCGTTTGGCCTGCTTCTCGGCAATGGCGTCAGCCACGTCAGCCGGCTCCAGTACGATGCCTTCCTGATCCGGGGTCGGGAACACGGCAACACACAGCTCGTCCTGCTCCATACCGTCAACCCAGCGCTCCAGCCACACCTTGAGGGTGATGGACTGCGGCTTGCAATCGGCCCACTCGCCTTCGGCCCACGCCTTGGCGTACTCCGGGTGCGGCCATACCGGGATGCAATCTTCATCGTCGGTGGTCAGCATCATGACGCCATGCTCGTCAGTCAGGACGAATAGCTCTTCATGCTCGACCAGCTTGCTGATGAAGTGATCGTAACGGTAATCAGCGTTCAGTTGCAGCGCGGCATTGCGCTCGGTGTCGCTCAGTTCATAGCTCATTGGCCAAGTCTCTCTCTCGATAAAGGGCGCCATGTTCACATCTTGTCGTCAGCTTGTCCAGCTTGCAGCCTCCTGACTCCCGTCGGGGAAACAGCAACGCCCATAAGGATAGAGCAGGGCGGCGAATAAAACGTCTCAAGAACCTTCCAGATCTGATTAAAAGGTCGGGGTGATCAGCTCTACATCAGGTTGCTCGCTCAACTTCTGTCGCAGCCAGTAGGCAGACTCTACTTCGACGAAACAGAGTTGATCCCGACCGTCAGCCGCACTTTTCATCAACTGCTCAAATCGCTGCTGTTGTTGTTGCTCCCAGAGAGCGGCAAGCTTTCCGCCATGGGCTTCATCTACCACCTCGCGGCGCAACTCGAACAGGTTATCGGTGATCGGGCTATTGATCTTGGCGGCGGTGTGCCAGTACATCAGCAGGTTATCCATCATCTCTGTATCGTAGTTGGCCAGTGCATCCAGCTCGGGTGTATCACCGCTGTCGCTGGCGGCAAAATCACACCAGCCCGCATCGAGTGACGCCAGCTCATGAGCCCCCTTGGCATGCTTGCGTAACAGCGCAATGTCGGCCCCCTTGCGTGCAGGCAACCATACCTCGCCCTGATGGGCATCCAGCAGGGACGTCAACGAAGCAGCGGGGTAGACAGGAAAGCGGGCACAAAGTGAATGCAGCAGGGATACCAGAGTGATCTTGACCATGAGCGATACCTTGAACAGGGCGAACAGCCACCAATAGACCGTCCGATATAAAGAAGTGCCCTATCCTACCACGTTTGGTCCAGCTCGGCCCTTGGCGAAGCTGTCAGCCAACCATCTGATTACGCCGAAAAAAACAGCATTTGAAACGCAGCATCCAGCCAAAGATCAATAATTTGAGCCAGCGCCCACTAAAGTGGATCCGGGGATGCTAGTTTGCATACATCTTTAGCGTAAGGAGTAAATCCATGATTGGGATCGACCAGGTTTCTAACGAATTCGTGAACGATTTGAAAATACTGGCATGCTTTGATCCGGCCAACATGAGCCTGGGGATTAAATTACGCAGCGATATGTCTGAAGAGTTGTGCCAGGCGGCAGCCCGTCTGCATCAACAGGGGCTCATCAGCGCAGAAGATGGCGGCTATCTCACCCCGTTTGGCATGACCATGGTTGAACACCTGCAACATCTGCTGGTCGCACTCAAACCGCTTTGACCGGCTGTGGTGCCCAGAGCGAAAAGTTGAGTAGCTCCCAGCGCTCCCCTTGGTGAAGATGACAGGCAAACAGCAAAGGACCTTCGGGTCCTTTTACTTTGCCATCCACCAGCCACTCCCCCTCCCTTTCAGGCACCAGTCGCGCATTCACCTCATCGGGTTGCTGTGCAGTGCCCATCCGGACCTGGACAAATTGCTGGCAGATCACCTGCGCTTCCATCACGGATTGAACCGGTACCGGCGCATCGGACGTCGGAGTCAAGGTGGCAGCAAGCAGGAGCGATAGCAGCATGATTCAGCACATGGGAGTCAGTAGCAGAAGCCATATAAACAAAAAGCCGTGGCACCAGAGGTACCACGGCTTTCTTAAATTCTGTAAGAATTACAGAGCGGTTACGTTCTCAGCCTGCGGGCCTTTCTGACCTTGGGTCACAGAGAACTGTACGCGCTGACCTTCAGCCAGGGTACGGAAACCGTTACCTTGAATGGCGCTGAAGTGAACGAAAACGTCCGGGCCGTTTTCTTGCTGGATGAAGCCAAAACCTTTGGTTTCGTTGAAAAACTTAACGGTACCGGTGATCATGTTAGACATATCTTTTAAACCTGTATTCAAAATAATTACTTATGCTTTTCAGCGGGTAAAGCTCAAAAAACGGGATTAACTTATGAACAACAGGACAAGATGTGAAACATCGTATTCATTGACATAACTATCGCCCTTTCAAGCTGGTTTGGATTATACGTGGCTTTGTAGATTACGCAAACAAATTTGTGCCCTGCCAATGACAGGGCAAAAACCGTTATAAGGTGGCTGCTTCCAACGCTTCGACCAGCGCTCTGAGAAAACGAGCCGCCTCGCCGCCAGTACAGGCTCTGTGGTCAAATGTCATCGACAGCGGCAATGCCCTGACGGGACGCGCTTCACCATGGATGAACACCACTTTTTCGAACAGTTTGCCTGCCCCTATGATGGCCACCTGCGGCGGCGTCACGATGGGACTCGCATAGCGGCCTGCGATAGCACCGAAGTTGGTGAGCGTGATGGTCGCCCCCTGCAACATCTCGCGCGGCACGGCGCGCGCCTTCACATCGGCGATCATCCGATCCAGCCCCTGCCGGATATCCGCCCCCTCCCGCTCGGCCACGTTCTCCATCACCGGCACATAGAGGCCATGCTTTGAATCCACCGCGATGGCCACATTGACCTCTTTGAACAGCCGCCGTGACAGGGTGTCGCCATCAAACCAGGCATTCATCGAGGGCTCGGCGCGGCACGCCACGCCAATGGCCTTGATAAGGCGCACCGTCACATCCTCATCAGGGCGCCAGTGACGCAAATCCACCTCGTCGGTGATGCTGACCGGCACCACAGTCTGATGAGAGAGCTCCATCGCCTTGGCCATGGCCCTGCGCGACCCTTTGAGGAATTCGTTGCCACTGCTTTGCTGTGACTCGAATGCCTGCTGCACATCCAGTTCGGTCACCATGCCGCCGCTGCCACTTCCCTTGATCCGGTCGATATCCAGACCCAGTTTTTGTGCCAGCAGGCGCACGGCAGGCATGGCTTGCACCAGCGCTCCACCCGGGGCAATAGCCCCCACCACGAAGTGATCCTCGATATGCTGCTGATGGGCGCTCACCTTGCCCACCACGGTGCCATCATCCTCCCCTCCCTCGAACTCCACCAGCGGCGCACCGATATGGAGGATATCCCCTTCGGCGCCGCAGAGACGGGCAATCACCCCGGCCACCGGAGAGGGCACATCCACCAGCGCCTTGGCCGTTTCCACCGACAAGAGCACCTGATCGACCGCAACGGTATCACCGGCGCTCACCTTCCATTCGACGATCTCGGCTTCGGCCAACCCTTCACCCAGATCCGGTAATTTGAAAAATTTCATAGCCACTGGTTCTCCATCAGCTGGTGAGCGGCATCGGCGATATCCTGCTCGGTGATGAGGTAATACGCTTCGTTGCGATAGTAGGGGACGGCGGCATCCACACCGGTCAGCCGCTTGGGCGGCGCCTTGAGGCAGGGAAGTGCCTGCTCGGTCACCCGCGCCACAATTTCAGCCCCGACCCCGAAGCTGCCACACGCCTCGTGCACCACCAGCAAGCGGCCGGTCTTGCGCACCGAGGTGAGGATGGTCTCCATATCCAGCGGCTTGATGGTGGCCAGATCCAGCACCTCGCACTGGATATCCTGCTCGGCCAACAGGTTCGCCGCCCGCATCACCTCCTGAATGCAGGCTCCCCAGGCCACTATCGTGATATCCCGGCCCGGGCGCAGGGTGAAACAGACATCCAGCGGCAGACCGACACCGTCATCCACCACCTCGGATTTCATCGAGCGATAGATGCGATCCGGTTCGAAAAACATCACGGGATCCGGATCGCGGATGGCCGAGAGCAGCAGGCCATAGGCGCGTCTCGGGCTGGAGGGGATCACAACCCGTAGCCCCGGAATATGGGCAAACAGCGCCTCGACGCTCTCACTGTGATGTTCAGGCGAATGAATGCCCGCGCCATACGGGGAGCGATAGACGAGAGGACAGGAGAGGCGGCCACGGGTGCGGTTTCGCATCCGCGCCGCCTGACAGATGATCTGCTCCATCCCGGGGAAGATGAAGCCCTGAAACTGGAACTCAGCCACCGGCTTGAGCCCCTGGGTCGCCATGCCGACCGCCACCCCGGCGATCAATCCCTCGGCCAACGGCGTGTCGATCACCCGCTTGAAACCGAACTTGTCGCGCAAGCCCACGGTGGCGCGAAACACCCCGCCGTTGACCCCCACATCCTCGCCCAGTACCACCACATCCGGGTCGTGCTCCATCTCGTAGTGAAGAGCCATGTTGACCGCTTCCAGCAAACTGATCTCACTCATGGCCAACCTCCTGCTTCATCCCCTTGGCAATCACTCGCTCGCGCTGGGGCAAGAGTTCGGCGGGCAGGCTGGCGTAGTGATAATCGAGCATCGCCTCCGGCGGCTGGGGCGCCATCGCCTCATAACGGGCGACCGCCTGTTCGACCTCTCGGGTAGCCTCCGCCAGCAGGCTCTGCTCCTGTTCTTCATCCCACCAGCCCTGGCTGTGCATAAACTGGCGCAGCCGCTTGACCGGCTCTTTCGCCCAGGCGGCCTCGACCTCGGCCCCGTCGCGATAGCGAGTGGCATCATCGGCCGTGGTGTGATCGCCGAGGCGATAACTGACCGCTTCTATCAGGGTCGGCCCCTTGCCGCTGCGGGCCCGTTCGACGGCATTGCGCGCGGCATCATAGACCGCGACCACATCGTTGCCATCCACCTGCAGGCTGCGCACCCCTGCACCAATCCCCTTTTGGGCCAGCGTAGGAGCGCTCGATTGCAGCTTGCGCGGCACCGAGATGGCCCACTGATTGTTGTTGACGATGATCACCATCGGCAGGTGCCAGACACCGGCGCAGTTGAGCCCCTCCAGAAAATCCCCCTTGGAGGTGCCGCCATCGCCGATGGTGACTACAGCGACGCGCGGTTGATTACGCAGTTTGAAGGCAGACGCAATGCCGCAGGCGTGGGTGATCTGGGTGGCGATGGGGACGCAGATGGGGAGATCTTCAGAGGGAGTCCCATCGGGTTTGAGAAAATAACTGCCCCGCTCATCACCACCCCAATATTGCAGGTTCTTCTCCATCGGTACGCCCCGCACATAGAGGGTGGGCATGTCCCGATAGTAGGGAACGTAGACATCCTGCGGTTGCATGGCGAGACCGATGCCAATCCCCACGGCTTCTGCGCCGAGATGGGAGGGAAAAGTACCGAGTTTGCCGGTTCGTTGCAGCGCTATCGCTTTTTTGTCATAGCTGCGCACCTTCACCATATTGCGGTAAAAGGTGTGCAGTATCGCCTTGTCCAGCCAGGTCGGTAAGGTGGCGACCGGGCACCCTTCCGCATCGAGGTAACGAAGGAAAGGGATGTCGACATGGGTCATAACTGGCTCCTTGCCGTTGTGAGCGTCACCGATGCTGGTGACACCTAGATGTAAATACCTTGTTAAATAAAAAGCAAAGGGATTTACTCAGGTAAGACCAGTAGAAACTTCTTTAAAGTAGCGAAGGAGCTGAATTTTCGGCGATGAGTGGCAAGGTATGCCGTAAATGGTGCAACTTTGCAGCGCTGAAGACAGGATGCCAAATATTGAAAAGGGGAGCCTTGCTCCCCCTTCTGTTACTCAAGTCAGCGGTTACACCAACCAGCAGTTACGCCAGCCACTGTTGCAGCTGGCGGGCCATGCCAACTGGCAGCAAGTGAGCGCGACTCAACAAGCGGCTGCGCCAGGGCTCGGCGAGCAAGGTGGGGCAAATTCGCATCTCCCGCCCCCGGTCAGCCACGCGCACCAACCGATCGATAAGTGTCTCCAGCGGCGGATGCTCTGGCCAGTGGGGATAGAGGTCAGCAGTCGCGATCCCGGCCAGCTCGCACACCCGCTCCTCTTCCTCATCTCCCTTTCCATCAGCCATTGGCCAGGGGTGAAGCACCTGCAGCCAACCCGGCCGTGCAGCCTCCAGCAACTGGCCCAGCGTCGGCTGCGCAAAGTGGGGATCCCCTGCGACTTTGAACAGATGGCGCGCCCCCACCAGCACCACCACGCCGCGGGCGGGAAGTGCAAGAAGATCGTCGGCCAGCGCCTGATCCCGCCCCCTGTTGTGTAGCTGCCACCGCTCCGGGCTCATCTCCTGCCACTCGAATAAAGGCTCGCAGAGATGCACCCGCAGCCGCACATGTTCGGGGCGCGCCAGATTGCTCTGGCGCAGAGCGGAAAAGAGAGCCGGAAACTCGGGGGCCATCCAGGCGGGAAAGGCACAGGAGTCAAGCCAGACCGGATAGAGCCGTGCCAGCGTCAGCGGCTCCCCCTGCCAGCTCTCCTGCCCCGTCAGCCAGGCATCGAGCAGGCCCTGATGGCGGCGGTTGCCGCACTCCAGCACCAGATCGGTCATGACTCCCCAGAGCGCCGGATCACACAACCAGGCGTGCTGGCGCCGGATAAAATCCGGGTGCCAGTGCGGCTCCCCCAGCCCCACCAGCTTGCCCGCCTGCAAGGCTTCCCGGATGGCGGCAACCGGGGTCATGCGTCCCCCTCCTGCCGGATGTGCGGTTGTTGCCCGACCCCATCGACCCGCTCACCAATAAGGGCGCCGATCTTCGCCAACCAGTCGGGATGCACCATCTCCTGATGCAGACAGGGGAAGCGCTCATAGCGGATCTCCCCTTTTGTCAGCAGCTCCCAGCCACGTCCATCCAGCCAGGGCTGGCGGGAGGCTGAGGCCTCGATAAAGATCACCTCCCCGTGGTAGCAATAGTCGACCGGCTGACGGATCAGCCGGTTGTTGTGGCCCACCAGCTCAATCATGGCGCTCACCACCTGCTCGTCGAGCATGGCCAGCGCACTCCCCTCCGCCCCCAGTCGGGCCACCACCTCGTCTCGAGTGAGGGAGTCGAGCGCATCGTCCGCAACCGCAATGCCTCCCATCCGCAGCAACGCATCGAGCATCCGCTGCTCGTCGGGCAACGGCTGGGTTTGCCACTGCTGACAGGGGTAGGCATCGAGCAGCAGCACCATGGCCACCTCCTGTCCCTGCTCTTGCAGCATGGCGGCCATCCGGTGCACCAGCATGCCCCCGAGCGACCAGCCGAGCAGCCAGTAGGGCCCCTCGCTCTGTTGACGACGCAGCTCGGTCACATAGTCGAGCGCCAGCTCGTCGAAGCTGGCGGGCAGCGGGGCATCCGGCTGACAGAGCGCCCTCGCCTGCAGGGCATAGACGGCCATGTCGGCCGGCAGATGGGGCACCAGCGGCGCATAACACCAGCCGAGCCCCCCTGCGGGATGGACGCAAAAGAGGGTGGGGCGCGATGAGCCCGATTGAGAACCATGCGCCCGCAGGGGCAACAGCATGGGCATGGCCTCCCGCTCGCCGCCAAGACGGCGCGCCAGCTGGGCAGGGCTCGGTGCTTCGAACAGGCTAGCCAGAGTGAGAGTCTGTCCAAGCGACTCTTCAATACGCACCACCAACTGCGCCGCCAGCAGGGAGTGGCCGCCGAGGGCAAAGAAGTTATCGTCGGCGCCGACCCGCGCCAGCCCCAGAACCTCGGCGAAGAGGCGACAGAGCCGCTCCTCCAGCAAGGTTTTCGGCAGTAACTGACCCACCGCCGACGCCATGTCGGGCAGCGGCAGCCCCTTGCGATCCAGCTTGCCATTGGGGGTGAGTGGCAGCTCGGCCAGGTTTACCAGGAGCCCCGGCACCATGTAGTCAGGCAAGGCTGCGCCAAGGGCAGGTGTAAGCTCGGCCAGCGTCAGATCTCTGCTATCTGCGGCCACCACGTAGGCCACCAGACGGCGATCGCCGGGGGCAAATTCGGGGGCCAGCACCACCGCCTGCGCCACCCGGGGATCGCGCAGCAGCACCTGCTCGATCTCCTCCAGCTCGATGCGTTGACCACGGATCTTCACCTGAAAATCGAGGCGCCCCAGATACTCGATGGCGCCATCCTCGCGCCAGGCGGCCAGATCGCCGCTGCGATAGAGCCGTCCCGCGCCGAAGGGGTTGGCAATAAAGCGCTCGGCGGTGAGCTCGGGCTGGCCAAAGTAGCCCTCCGCCACCTGCACGCCGCCGATCCAGAGCTCCCCCGCCACACCGGGCGGCACCGGCTGCAACCAAGGGTCGAGAATGTGGATGCTGGTATTCCAGACCGGATAGCCGATGGGCACGCTGGTCACCGCCTCATCTGCCCGGCAGGGATACCAGGTGACATCCACCGCCGCCTCGGTCGGACCATAGAGGTTGTGCAGGGGAGCTGAAAATATCCCATACCAGCGCTGCACCAGATCCGCGGGCAGCGCCTCGCCGGAGCAGAATACCTGCCGCAGTGCCCTGCAACGCGCAGGTTCGGCTTGTGCGACGAAGATCTGCAGCATGGAGGGGACAAAGTGCAAGGTGGTGATCCCGGCCTGCTCAATCAGCTCGGCAAGGTAGGCGGGATCCTTGTGGCCGCCCGGTTTGGCGAGCACCAGTCGCGCCCCGGTCATAAAGGGCCAGAAGAACTCCCAGATGGAGACATCGAAACCGGCCGGGGTCTTTTGCAGCACCCGATCCGCCGGGCCGATGGGATACATGTGCTGCATCCAGAGCAGCCGGTTGACGATGGCACCATGGCTCACTACCACCCCTTTGGGCCGACCGGTCGAACCTGAGGTGTAGATGATGTAGGCCGCATCTTCCGGTTTGGGGGCTGGCAGCTCACAAGGTGCTGTCGTTGCCAACTCTACCGCCGCCAGCTGCTCTGCCACACCGGGGGCATCGAGGCAGACAAGTGGCGCAGCCACGTCGGGCAGCATCTGAAGCGTATGGCTGGTCAACACCAGCGCGGGATCGCTGCTGGCGAGAATGTAGCCGATCCGCTCCGCCGGGTAGTCCGGATCAACGGGTACATAGACGGCCCCCACCGCCATGATGGCCTGCTGGGCGAGAATCAGCTCGGGAGAGCGCGGGATCACCACAGCCACCCGGCAACCGGGGCCCACGCCCCTCCCTGCCAGATAGCTGGCCAGCTGGCGGGTACGCTGGCGCAGCTCGGCAACACTCCAGCGCTCGGCGCCACACTCCAGCGCGATGGCGCTCTGATCTGCCGCCGCCAGCCCCTCGGCCAGCAGTGCGCTCAGAGTGGTAGTCGGCAACGGATAGTCGGTCTGGTTCCAGCGCACCAGCTCAGCCTGCTCACAGGACAGCAGCAGCGGCAAGCGCACTGCCAGGGCCTCGTCATCCGCCTCACTCCAGGCGGCCAGATAAGCTACCAGCCGGGCCAGATGACGTTCACTCTCCTGTTGGCTGAAGCGCCCCTGATGTGCTTCGAGGGTCAGGGTCATCGCGCCTGCCTCCTCGGCAAAGTAGAAGGCGCACTCCTCCACCGGCCCCGCCGCCAGCACCTGCACCTCGCCACGAACCTGGTTGTGCCCTTCACCAAAGCTGAGGGTACGGGCAAAGGGCATCAGGTTGACCTGAGGGCCAAACAGCGGCTGGCCCGGCTGACGCTGTTGCAACCACTCCTGACGGCAGCCCTGATGACGGCGCAGGGCGGCAAATTGCCGCTCGACCTGTGCCAGCAACTCCCCTATCCGGCTGGTGCCGCTCAGCTCGATGCGCAGGGGCACGACATTGACCTTCATGCAGGGGGTATCGGCCGCCGCTGAGCCCAGCCGCCCCATCAGCGGAATACCCAGCACCACCTCGCCAGCGCCGCTCATCCGCTGCACATAGTTGGCCACCGCCGCCAGCAGCAGACTGTATGGGTGACAGGCCGAACGACTCGCCCGTGCCACCAATGCCTGCCACTGGCGGCCAGCCAGCCGCTGCTCAAGACGATATGTGGGTCCCGGCCCTTGCGCCGGACGGCGGGAGAGCGACGCCGGATTCTCCACCCCGGCCAGCTGCTGCACGAAGAAATCGCGATCCCGCGCGGCACGCGGCGAATCCTGATAAGCCGCCTCCTCGGCCAGCAGCTCTTGCTGGGATGCATAGCGACAGGGGGCAGGCTGCTCACCGGCGCAGAGCGCCTCATACCAGCTCACCACCCGCTGGGAGAGCAAACTCAGGCCAAAGCCGTCGATGGCGATATGGTGCACAGCGATAAACCAGGCCCACCGCCCCTCGTCAAGGCGATAAAGGGTGGTGGCAAACAGCGGCCCCCCGGCCAGATTGAAGGGGACGGCCAACTGCGCACGCATCTCGACCTGCGCGGCCGCGAGTGGGTCGGCTTCGCTGCGCAGATCCCGCTCTGCCAGCTGCCAGCAGGCGGGGTTGGCCACCATCTGCGGGCCATCGGCAGTGGCCACAAAAGCGCAGTGCAGACCGGGGATCTCGTCGATGGTCTGGCGCACAGCGCGGGTGAAGTGATGGGGAGCCAGCGCCCCCTCCAGCAGCCAGTACTCGCCGGTATTGCAGGCGGGGCTCTGCGGATATTTTTGCTGGGCAAACCAGATGCCCGCCTGAGCGGTGGTAAGCGACCAGCGCGGCTGCTCCCCACGCTGGTGGGTGGCGCGCATCGCCATTGTCTGTTCCATGGGAATGTCCTTGCGCAAACATCAAGCGGGCAGCGGCTTGCCCCTGCCCGCATAGCTGAAAAGCGAGGAGGCCTGGCCTCCTCCATAAAGAGAGTGTCACGCCTGCCAGATCGGCAGCCCGCGGGCTAGACCCCCAGGGTGGCACCGCCATCGACCACCAGATCCTGCAGGGTGATATGGCTGGCCGCATCGGAGGCGAGAAACAGCACGCAGGCAGCCACCTCGTCGGGGGTCCCAAGTTTGCCAAGGGGGATCCCCAGCTTGAACTGCCCGGGCAGACCCGCGATAGTGCGCAGCTCTCCTTCCCGCTGCTCAGCCTCCCCCTCCTGCCACATGCCGTACAGCATCGGGGTACGGGTCGAGCCCGGTGACACCAGATTGCAGCGCACCCCATAGGGGGCGAGTTCCAGCCCTGCCGTTTGGGTGAGACTGGTCAGCGCCGCCTTGGAGGCGCCATAGATGCCCATCCCCACTCGCGGTACCCGACCGGCATTGGAGGAGACATTGACGATGGCGCCCCTGCGTCGCCCCTGAAACCAGGGGGTCAGGGCCCGCATCAGGTAGAAGGGGGCGAAGGTGTTGATGGCAAAGGTGCGCAGCAAGAGGTCGTCATCCACCTCATCGAGCCTGCCGGTCGCCAGCACGCCCGCGACATTGACCAGCACATCGGGCCCCAGCCCCTCGTCCAGCAGTTGTTCGCAGCAGCGGGTCACGGCCTCGCTGTCGCTCACATCGATCAGCACTCCCTTCACGTTGCCGGGCAGTGCCTCGACCAGTTGCAGATCGAACGCCACCACGCTGGCCCCCGCCTCGGCAAAGGTGCGCGCCACCGCATGGCCAATTCCCTGCGCCGCACCGGTTACCCAGACGGTTCTGCCTTGCCACTCGCTCATGGGGTGCACTCCGGTTCGCTGACGTGATCTTCGTTGACCTGATAAGCCGTGTCCTGACTGACATTCAGCTGACGGGAGAGGAGCGCCCACCAGTGAGCCAGGGTCGGCGTGCGGGCCAGCTCGGCCAGCTCCACCACCAGCCCCTGCTGATGCCACTCCTCCACCAGCCCCATCACCGCCAGCGAATCGAGACCATAGTCGAGCAGGTTCTCATCCTCGGTGGGCTGCTCCTGCTGCATCTCGGCGGGCAGCCGTGCCAACACCTGAGCACGCAGTGACTCGCGAGTCAGAGGGCGTTTGCTGGCCGCCATCACCTCGGCCACGGTAATCACCCGACCGGCATTGCGGCTGACGTAGGATAGCGCCAGCAGATGATCCTCGCGGGAGAAGTCGGCGATGGCATCAGCCACCAGGAAGGGGCGGATATCGCGCATAAAAGCATCGACCGCCGTCTGCATCACCCCGATATGACCGTAGATGCCGCAGATCACCAGCTGATCCCGCCCCCATCCGGCCATCAGCTCGGCCAGCGGTGAGCGGCAAAAAGCGCTGTAGCGCCACTTGGTCAGCACCGTATCCTGCGGCTCGGGCGCCAGCGCCGAAACAATCGGCTGACGCTCCGGCGCCCGGGTCAACCCCGGCCCCCACATGTCGTTGAGCAGCGCCCGATCGGCCTGACTCTGCTCGGCGGGCTGAGCGGTATAGACCACCGGCATACCGAGAGCACGCGCCTGACGGGTCAGGGCAGCGATATGGTCGATGACCTGATTGATCAGCGGATTGCCCGCCCCGTAGAAATCGACGAAATAGTGCTGCATATCGTGGACCAGCAAGGCGGCGCGGCCTGGTTCGAAAGGCCAGTTCACCCGCCCGGTGGGCAGCTCCTCTGCGGTAGGCAGCGGATAGGCGTCGAGGGATTGAATGGTCATGCACACTCCTTGGCAAGCTGCTCGCGCAGCCTCTGTTTGTCTATCTTGCCGACCGGGGTGTGGGGCAGTTGCTCCACCAGCACCAGGCGATCGGGTAGTTTGTAATCGGCCACCCCCTGCTCGCGCAGGAAACGGCGCAAGCGGGGCAGATTGAGGGGCTCGCGGCACATCAGAAAGGCGCAGCTGCGCTCCCCGAGCATGGGATCCGGCATGGCGACCAGTGCCGCCTGCCGCACCTCCGGGTGGGTCAGCAACAGCTCTTCAATCTCGAGGGCATCGATCTTCTCCCCACCCCGGTTGACCTGATCCTTGTTGCGCCCCACCACCATCAGATGACCACTGGGCAAGCGGCAGACCAGATCGCCGGTGCAGTAGAAACCGTCCCGATCAAAAGCCCGCTGATTGTGAGCATCGGCCTTGAAGTAGCCGCGAAAGGTGTAGGGGCCGCGCGTCCAGAGCTCACCGCACTCGCCATCGGGCAAGGGGCGCCCGTCGCTATCCCTCACTTCCACCTCGTCGCCCGGGCTCATCGGACGGCCCTGGGTATTGACGATGTGCCACTGGTCATCCTCGATGCGGGTGTAGTTGACCAGCCCCTCGGCCATGCCGAAGACCTGCTGCAAGCGGCAACCAAGGCGGCTCGCTACCGCATCGGCATGAGCCGGGCTGAGGCGCGCACCGCCCACCTGCACACACTCCAGGGAGGTCTGCGGATAGTGGCTGGCCGCCTCCAGCCAGAGCGCCAGAGCCGGTGGCACCAGCGCCGCCCAGTTGACCTGATGGCGTTGCACCAGCGGCAGACAGGTTGCGGCGGAAGGATCCTTTGCCAGCACCACGCAGCCACCGGCATAAAACACCCCGAGTGCCCCGGGGGAACTCAGGGGAAAGTTGTGGGGCGCTGGCAGGGCGCAGAGATAGATCACCCGCTCATCCCAACCGCACACCGCTACGCTCTGGCGCACGCTGTAGCCATAGTCATCGTGGGTACGGGGGATCAGTTTGGGGGTGCCGGTGCTGCCGCCGGAGAGCTGGAAAAAAGCGACTTGATCGGCCGGGGTAGGAGTTGGCGCGATAGCCGTCAGCGGCGAACCATCAGCACGGGCTATGGGGTCAGGCTGACACCATGCAAATCCTGACTGAAGATCGGAGCCTTCAGCCTGCTCGAACAGCAGTGTCTGGCAGGAAGGAGATACCAGCTCATCAAGGGCCACGAGGCTCCCCGCTTCACCGGCAAAGCCGGGATGGGAGGGGCTGAGTACCAGCAAGGCGGGCTCAATCTGGCGGGCAAAGGCCACCAGCTCGCGCCGCTGATGGCTGTAGAGGGCATGCACCGCCACCACGCCGCAGCGGATCAGGGCAAACCAGCAGATATAGAACTCGGCGCAGTTGGGCAACTGCACCAGCGCGGTATCGCCATGGCCCAGCCCGCGCGCGGCCAGCCGCGCCGCCAGCGCATCGACCTCACGCTTTAACTGGCCATAACTGAGGGTTCGCTCGCCGCAGATCAGGGCCGTGCGCTCGGGATAACGTTCGGCAGAGTCATCGAGCAGGGCGGTGAGCGGTTGTCCGCGCCACCACCCTTGTGCCCGGTAGTGGGCTGCCAGCTCGGCGGGCCAGGGGGTAAAGGGCACCAGCGGCTTCATGCGGTTACCTCCGGCTCCCGGCTTTCGAGGCCGAAGGCGCGCAGCATGGTGCCGAGCTTGGCGGCGGTCTCCTGCCACTCCGCTTCCGGCGAAGAGCCCACCACCACCCCGGCGCCAGCATAGAGTCGCAGTTGCCTACCGGCCAGCACGCCACAGCGAATGGTGACAACCCACTCGCCATTGCCATCGGCATCCATCCAGCCGACAGCGCCACAGTAGAAGCGGCGATCGTACCCCTCGAGCCGGGCGATGGCCTGAAGTGCTGCCGAAAGAGGCGTGCCGCATACCGCCGGTGTCGGGTGCAGTGCCAGCGCCAGTGCCAGAACGGGAGAGGGCTCATGGAGCCGCCCGGCGATGCGGGTCGAGAGGTGCCACATGGTAGGGGTCGCGATCACCTGCGGCTCCAGAGGGACGTCCAGCTCTCGGCAGAAGGGAGCGAGGGCGGCGGCGACCGCATCGGCCACCAGCGCATGTTCATAGCGATCCTTCTGCGCCCCCAGCAGCTCGGCACTGGCCGCCTGTTGATCGGAAAACGCGTGGCGCGGACGGGAGCCCGCCAGCGGATTGCTCACCACCGCCATCTCGCTGCGTGATACCAGCAGCTCGGGGCTGGCGCCAAGCAGGGTCTCCCCCTCCGGCAGCGGGATCTGGAACACATAGGCCCCCGGATTCTGGGCCAACAGAGAGCCATAGGCGTGTGCGGGGGAGGTCTGCTCTGCGCTCTGCACATCGATGGCGCGCGACAACACCACTTTCTCGAGTTGCCCCTCGCTGAACTGCTGCAACGCTGCCCGCACCGCCCCCTGATAGTGGGCAGAGCCGGTCACTTCGCTCACCTCGCCATGGAGCTGGCAACAGCGGGCAGGCAACATCGCATCCCTTGCGACCCACTGCGATTGTGCCGGGATCACCAGATGCCAGGGGGATTGGGTATCAAACGGAATGGCGCCGATGGCGATGGGATTGACCATCCCCTGCTGGCGCAGCTGACGCAGATGGGCGAGCAGCTTCTCCGGCGGGATGCCGGTAAAACTGTCGTGGATACCGGAGGCGACCAGTACCCTGTCACCGCTTGCAAAACAGCACACTTTATCCAGCCCGACCGCTGTGGCGGGCCACTCTCCTTCCAGTGCATGGTCACACATGACGGTGCTACTCCTTGGAATGAATCACTGCCTGACACGACTTAAAGTGAGTCATTTAACAAAGTGAGTCATTTGACTCACCAGATATCAGGGTGAACGGCATCCTAACAAGGAGCGAAAAAACGATCAATACAAATGAGAATCAATTTCATTAACTTCTTTTTAGTCAAAAGCGGGTGACGAACGAAACTGAGCTTCGCCGATAAAAAAGAGTTGCGATCGGAGCAAATTCAACTTGATAATGATAACGCTTATCATTTGAATATTATGGAAGATGTAAATAATGAAATCCTCAACCTCCCGTTTTATTGCTCCCAGCCTGCTGGCCACCACCATCGTCACTCTGCTGACCCAGCAAGCGATCGCCGCCAGCAACGCCCCTCAAGCCGATGAAGTGATCACCGTCACCACAACGGCGCACAATACCCGCTCGGCACCGGCCTCTATCTCTGTCATCACGGCCGAACAGATCGCCGCCGCACCGGTCAATGACCTTGCAGACCTGCTGCGCCACGAAGTAGGCATTCAGGCTGAGGCTGACACCAATGGCCGCAGCGATATCGGCATTCGCGGCATGTCCGGCAAATACACCTTGGTACTGGTAGATGGCAAACGCCTCTCCTCCTCCAATGCCCTGTGGCGCGGCGGCAACTTCGACAACACTCCCGTACCCCTTGGCATGATCCAGCGGGTCGAGGTGATCCGTGGCCCCATGTCGGCACTTTACGGCTCCGATGCCATCGGTGGTGTCATCAATATCATCACCAAACAGCCGGGCAAAACCTGGCAAGGGGCGGCCGATGCCGACTTCAAGGCCATCGAAGGCAAGGATGGCGGCGATCAGCACAGAACCAACCTGGGCTTTACCGGCCCGCTGACCGACAACCTGCTGATCCGGATGAACGGCGAGGTGTATGACCGTCAAGCCTGGACCCCCACCGAAGCTGCTGACGGTATCCCCCTTATCGAAGCAAAGCAGACCCGCAACTTCGCCTCCACCCTGAGCTGGCTGGTGGATGAGCAGCAACGCTTCGAGCTGGATTACCTCTACAACCAAGATGAGCGGCCTCTCGATATCTTCCGCAAAACCGGCAACAAGGTGCACAGTCGCCAGCAGCAAAACGATCGCAACCTGTTTGGTCTGACCCACAAGGGGAACTGGAGCTGGGGTGACACCACCGTCATGGCCAACTACGAGACCTCCCAGATCGACGACTTCAACACCAGCTACTCTGCCCCACAGCAGCGGGAGCTGGAAGAGAACACCCTGACCCTCAAGGCCTATACCAACCTGGCGCTGGCCAACCACTACCTGACCCTGGGTGGTGAATATCTGGATCGGGAGCTGGTGGATGCGGTGAGCTACAAGGATATCGGCGGTAAAGAGAGTCACTCCCAGGAGGCGCTGTTCGCTCAGGACGAAATTGGCCTGACCGACAGCCTGACCTTCACGCTGGGCGGCCGTTACGATCACCACGAGATCTACGGCAGCCACTTCACCCCGCGCGGCTATCTGGTCTATGAGATGAACGATGTGGTGACAGTGAAAGGCGGTGTCAGCCAGGCCTTCAAGGCACCGGCACCACACCAGTACTCCAACGGTTACAGCATCGAGAGCTGCGGCGGCAGCTGCCGCATCTATGGCAGTGACAAGGTCAAGCCGGAAACCAGCACCAACTACGAGCTGGGTGTCATCGCAGGAGAAGGGATCTGGGAAACCAGCGCCACCCTGTTTTACTCCGACATCGACGACATGCTCACCTTCAAGCAGTTGCCGAACTCCACTGACCGCACCTGGTACAACCTGGAGAAAGCCACTACCAAGGGGCTGGAACTGACCGGCAAGCTCGATCTGACCGACGATATCAACCTCGGAGCCAACTACACCTACCTCAAGGCGGAGGGCGATCAGGGCCAGGCTCTGCCTGAGCGGCCTGAGCACAAGGCCAACGCCAAGATCACCTGGCAGGCCACCGAGCGGGTCAATGCCTTTGTCGGCACCACCTACACCGGCGCCCAGTTTGCCGAGCAGACCGTCAACAAGGTTGTCGTACTGCACAAGCTGCCCAGCTATCAGACCTTCGATCTCGGCACCGGCTTCAAGGTCACCGAGAACTTTGACCTGCGACTGGGGATCAACAACCTGACCGACGTGCGCCTGCAAGAGAAAGACACCGTCTTCCAGAACGTCGAACCGGGTCGCAGCTACTACGTCAGCGGCTCAGCCCGCTTCTAAGGTAGCCAAGGCCGATATAACAGAGCGCGGGCCCATGCCCGCGCTCTGTTAACCAAGAGAATAAGGGGAAGATCCCCACTGGGCAGCAAAGAGCATGCAGATTTCCATTTTCATCAGGATCGCTCATGTTCACCTCACTTCTGAATGCTTCACCCCTTGCCACCCTGCCCACCCCTGACGAGATGTTAAAGGCCAGACCCTGTCCGGCACGGCTCGCTCGCCAGCTCGCTCGCAGCCGCCAGCAAGCCCGCCATATTCTGCAGGGAGAGGATGATCGCCTGCTGCTGGTGATCGGCCCCTGCTCCATTCACGATCCGGTAGCCGCCCGCGACTATGGTGGCCGGCTGGCTGAACTGCAGGGCCAATACGGGGAGCAACTGCAACTGGTGATGCGCACCTATTTCGAAAAGCCGCGCACGACGCTCGGCTGGAAAGGATTTATCTTCGATCCCGACCTCGATGGCAGCGATCAACTGGAAAAGGGACTAACCCAGGCTCGGGAGTTACTGTTGGCACTTGGACAGGAAGGGCTCGCCTGTGCCACCGAATTTCTCGATCTCACCAGCATGCTCTATCTGGGGGATCTCATCAGCTGGGGCGCTATCGGTGCCCGCACCACCGAATCCCAGCTCCACCGCCAGCTAGCCTCCGCTCTCCCCTGCCCCATCGGTTTTAAAAACGGCACCGATGGCAATATCCGGATCGCAGTCGAGGCGATCCTCGCCAGCCGGGCGGCCCACCTCTATACCCAGCCTTCCGGTGATGGCCAGCTGGCACTGGTGCGCAGCCATGGCAACCCCGACTGTCATCTGATCCTGCGCGGTGGCCGCCAACCCAACTATCAGAGCAATCATGTTACAGAGGCTGGCGACTTGCTGCGCCAACATCATCTGTCACCCCGGCTGATGATCGATTGCAGCCACGGCAACAGCCAGAAACAGCATGCCCGCCAGCTGCTGGTTGCCCGTGACATTGCCGACCAGCTGGGCGCTGGTAGCCATGCCATCGCCGCCATCATGGTGGAAAGTTTTATCTGCGAAGGGCGTCAGGAGATTGGCAGCAAACCGCTGCGCTACGGCCAGTCGATCACCGATAGTTGTATCGGCTGGGCACAGACAAGGCGGCTGCTCGATATGGTAGCAGAAGGGGTGGAGGCACGCCGCCAGCAGCGGATCGCCCTGGCGGGATAAATGGCGGATTATTCAGATAACGCAGAAAAGAGTGTGGCCCCAATGGGGCCACCTTGTTGTTCACTGTCTGACGCACATCAGGCGACTGACTCACGCTCCACCAGCTGGGCTTCAAACTTGAGCGCCAGGCCGTCCACCGGCTTGTGATCGAGCAGACGCAGTGCCAACTCGGCTGCGCGGCTGCCCATCTCCTCGATGGGGTAGCGCACCGTGGTGAGCTTGGGATAGATGTAGCGGGCGTAGGGGATATCGTCGAACCCCACCACCGATACCTGCTGCGGGATCTTGTAACCCCGCTCCAGCAGGCAAGAGATCGCCCCCGCCACCATACCGTCGTTGAAACCGAGCACGGCCGTGAACTCGACACCACGGGCCAGCAGTTCACTCATCGCCACATATCCGCCATTTTCGTCGGCATAGGCGCGGCTGACGAGAGCAGGATCAAAGGCGATCCCGGCTCTCGCCAGGGTCTGGGTGTAACCGGCCATCCGCTGCTGACCATCGACAAACTCTTCATCATCGGAGGTGATAAAGGCGATGTTGCGATGACCGACATCCAGCAAGTGCTGGCACGCGGTGGTGATCCCCGCCTGGTTATCGAGCCAGACGCAGCGATCTTCCGCGCCCGGCACCTGACGGTTGATAAACACGATGGGGGTAGAGCCAGCCGCCAGCTCGCTCAGCTCCTCGTCCGGAAGCGCCTTGCTGTGGAGGATCAGCGCATCGCACTGGCGCTGCAGCAGCGCCTGAATGGCGTGACGCTCGCGCGCGATATCGTGGTTGCCAGACATGACGATGGTGAACTTGTTGGCCTGATCGACCATGGTTTCGATGCCACGCATCATCTGGGCAAAGAAGGGGCCGCCGCAGAGGTCGCCAACCAGCACGCCAATGCAGTTGGAACGCTTGCTGACCAGTGCCTGGGCAAAACTGTTGGGTCGAAAATTCAGTTCCTTCATGGCCGCCAGTACGGCCTCACGCTTTTCCGGTGCTACCTGTGCCGTGTTGTTGATAACCCGCGACACGGTGGAGATAGACACATTTGCCAGCTGAGAAACGTCTTTAATCGTTGCCACTATCCATTCCTTTATTGTGGGGGAACCTGTCGGTGCCGACGCCCGAGTATACCCTGCGGCCTGATGCAATTCCCGGAGCCAGGTCACCAGGCATGTTTCCTTTGGTAACAAAACCTTACCCGATGATACCCGGCAGCAGGGAAATTTGAAAACAGGGGCCGGCTGGCGGCCCCCGACTCAATAGGCGTGATTGAGCTCCCGCTCTGACATGAAGCGCAGCGGCTGCTGCAGCTTGTGCTGATAGATGAGATCGAACGACAACACGTTTTGCACGTAGTTGCGGGTCTCCTTGTAGGGAATGCTCTCGACCCACACGTCCATCGGCTTGTTGTCACTCTGCTCTCGCCAGCGTTTTACCCGTCCCGGCCCGGCGTTGTAGGCGGCCGCCGCCAGGATCCGGTTGCCGTCATAGACATCCAGCAAGCGCTTGAGATAGGCGCTCCCCAGACGAATATTCATCGTCGGATCAAACAGTTGCTGCTCGTTGCGATAGGGCACCCCCAGCTTGCCGGCAGTCTCTTTGGCAGTAGCAGGCATCAGCTGCATCAGACCGCGCGCCCCCACCGGCGACTGGGCCAGCGGATAGAGGGCACTCTCCTGACGGGAGATGGCATAGAGCAAACTGGTGTTCATGGTGCGCTCTTGCGCCATCTGGGAGAAGGTGCGTTTGAGCGGCAGCGGGAAGCGCAGGTCGAGGGCATCCCACGCTTCGGCGCGAATGCTGGCGAGAATGGCCAGCTCGTGCCAGCCCTGATTGAGGGCGATATGACCAAACTCGATGCGCTGGGCCACCGGATTGCGATCCATGTTGTGGATCCACTCCGAGCGGGCCGCCGCAATCTCGTTCATCGACAGCAGCTCACGCACCCGCAACAGGAAGGGCCAGCGCTGACTGGCCGTGCGCCAGTCCGGTACATGCTTGACGCTCTGGTTCTTGATGCGATAAGGCACCCCGGTGCGCTGGGCGGCCATAAAGCCGTAGAAACCGCGCAGGTTGGCAGTCTCCAGATAGAGATCCCGCGCCGGTTTTTGCTGCCCCTGTACTTCAAGGGAGCGCGCCATCCAGTAGCGCCAGCGATCCTCTTTCTGACGGGCCATCGGCATCATCTTCACCCAGCCGGAGAGGCCACGCCAATCCTGCTCCCAGATGGCCAGTCGTGCCCGCAGCTCGGTGATATCGGGATCCGCCAGTTTTTTCACCGTGCTGTCGACCCAGCTGCGCTGGGCTATGGAGCGATCCAGCAGCAGGCGGCGGGCAATGGCACGCTCTACCGGTTTCACCTCGGCCTGGGTCAGGCCGAAACGGCTGCGAAACAGCGCAAGCTGGCGCAGCACCGACTCCGGCTCCTGATTGGCATAGCGGGTCAAGCCGAGGGAAAGCAGCTTGCGGGAATAGGGATTGCTGCTGAAATAGGCCGGGTTCATCGCCTTGGCTGGCTGCTCGAACAGGGTCACCATCTGATCGCCATAGCTCTGCAAGCCGCTACCCAGGGTCGCGCCAAGATGGCGGATAAGATTGGGATTTTCCGCCTCGAACGCCAGCGTCATCCGCTGCCAGATCTTCTCCTGGGTTCGCTGACCGGATGCCTGCCACAGCTGGAACAGCGGGGAGCAGGCATCGGGGCGCGATTGACCGCTCATCCAGATCTTGCTCGCCCCCTGTAACGCCTCTTTCGGCTTGCCGGTGTAATAGAGCGCCTGATAGTGCATGCAGAGCAGATCGGTGGAGCTCGGCTTGGCCGGATAGAAGCGCAGGAACTGCGACCACTGCTGGCTCTGGGCCAGATAGGTCAGATAGCTGCGCTCCAGCCGGTTGGACTGGGGGGTATCTCCATGCTGGCGGATAAAGCGGGTCACATCGTTGTAATCCGCCGCCCCCGGACGAAAGGCGAGCTGATAGTAATCGAGGTAAGGGAGCAGGGGGTAATGGGTCAAACGGGCACGAATTTGCTGGAAACGGGCCTGATCATTGGCCCGTACGGCGTCATACGCCTGACGGTAGAGCGTCTGGTCGGCAGTCTGCGCCATCAGAGTCGGCACAAACAGCGCCGACAAAACAATTCCCCATACAGCTTTCACTGAACATCTCCATTGAGGGCAATACACCGCCCGGTGGCGGTGGGTCTACTGCCTCTCATTCTACCCGTTGCCGGGCAGCGCTACAGCGGGGAGCAGGGACTATTTTTCTGCCTCGCTCAGCTGCATTTCACGCAGTTGCTCCGGTCTGGTCAGCCGCTGTACATATTTCTCCAGATAGGGCACCGGCAGCGGCTTGGAGGCGAGATAGCCCTGATAGAAACTGCACCCCTGCGCCTTGAGAAACTCCAGTTGCTGACGGGACTCCACCCCTTCTGCCGTGACGTTGAACCCCATATGTCGCGCCATGGCGATCACCGCCTCGACGATGGCCATGTTGTCGCCATCTTTCGGGATGTCCTGAATGAATGAGCGGTCGATCTTGAGCTCATCGGCAGGCAGCCGCTTGAGGTAGCTCAGAGAGGAGTAACCGGCGCCAAAATCGTCGATGGCAAAGCTGATGCCGAGCTCCTTGAGCTCGGTCATCTTGCTGATGGTGTCCTCGGCATGGCCCAGCACCACGGATTCGGTGATCTCCAGATTGAGGCATGCCGGATCCATGCCGGTTTGCGCCAACACATCGTGGATCCGCTCGACAAAATCGGTGGCATGGAACTGCTTGGCACTGACGTTGACCGAGATCTGCGGAATGTGGATGCCGTTCTCCTCCCACAGCACATACTGGGCGCACGCCTCGTGCAGCACCCAGTTGCCGATATCGACAATCAGATCGGTCTCCTCGGCGATGGGGATAAACTCGGCCGGCGAGACCAGCGAGCGACCGGCCGGCTGCCAGCGAATGAGCGCCTCGACACCGATGATATCGCCGCCATCGACCATATGCTGGGGCTGATAGTAGAGGGTCAGCTCTTGCTGGCTGAGGGCGTTGCGCAATTCGTTGTGAATGAGCAGACGGCGATCCGCCTGCTGCTGCATCGAGGCATCGAAGAAACGACGGGTCTTGCGGCCAGCGGACTTGGCCTGATACATGGCGGTATCTGCCTGCTTGAGCAGATCATCGACCCCCTGCTCCCGATCCGGAAACAGGGTAATGCCAACGCTGGCGCCGATGTGCAGCACTTGCCCCACATAGGTATAAGGAGCGGCAATCTCGGTGATGAGCCGCTCGGCAATGATATCGGCCTGCATCTCCGCCTGGGGCGGGCTGGCCGAGAGCGATGGCAGCAGCAGTACAAACTCGTCACCGCCGAGGCGGGCCAGGCAATCTCCTTGCCGCACCAACCGTTTGAGACGGGCGGCGACCTCCTTGAGCAGCCAGTCACCGGTGGCGTGGCCGAGGGAGTCGTTGATGGTCTTGAAGTGGTCGAGATCGATAAAGAGCAGCGCGCCAATCAAGCCATCGCGGGTCGCCTCGTTGAAGGTCTGCACCAGAGTCTCGTGAAGTTGACGGCGATTGGGCAATCCGGTCAGCTCGTCGTAATAGGCGAGATCCTGAATGCGTCGCTCGGCCGCCTTGCGCTCGGAGATATCCTCGAAGCAGATGACAAAGTGGCTGATCACCCCCTTCTCGTCCTGCACCGGTGTAACTATCTCCCACTGGGGATAGGTGTGACCATCGACATGGCGACGCTGGGTCTCCCCCTGCCAGCGGCTGAGGGTATTGAGCTCGTAGCCGAGCCCACCCAGATTGGGCCAGAGATCCTCTTCCAGATGCAGGCCCAGCACCGACTGGCTGTCAAAGCCGGTGATCTGGCTGAAAGCATTGTTGACCCGCAGGATCTTGAACCCCGGATCCGTAATGATGATCCCTTCGTGGGTCTCGAATGCAACGGCAGAGAGCCGCATCTGGGCATCTGATTGCAATCGCTCCAGCTCGGCCACCATCCGTACCGAAAAGGTATTGAGCACCGAGGTGAGGTTGCTGGTATCTGCCGGGGCCGAATAGAGCAGCGCCAGATGGCCCAGAAGTTGGCCTCTGGCATCAAACAGCGGCTGACCATAATAAGTCTGCCCGGCCGCCAGCCAGGGTTGATACTCCTGCGACTCGTCGATCACCTCGAAACAGATGGCCCCCTGCTTGTAGAGCTCCTGACAGGGGGAGCCCGCCAGCGGATAGTCCTTCTGCGCCAGCCCGTCGGCGGCCAGCACTTTGACCCGGTCGGCACCGCACAACTCCCCCACCCAGACCGCATCCACCTTGAGAATATGAGCCAGCTGGCTGACCAGGGTATTGAAGAAATCGAGCCCGGTGCGGGCAGAGAGCGCCTGCGCCAACTGGGTGAGCAGGGTGGTTTGCAGCAGCGGCAAAGAGAGATTGAGGGAGGAGACCGCACTGTTGGCGGTATCAAGAGGGGCCAGCCAGCCACAGCAGATCTGCTGGGTGGGCACAAACTGGCCGCTCCAGAGCACATGGTTGAGCTGCCCCTGATCATCTTTCAGATGACCGATGAACTGTTCAGGCAGATGTGATTCATGAAGCCGGACGAGAAAGTCGGCAAAGCCTGCCTCATCTTCCGGTAACAGGCGAGCGGCCCAGGGATGATTGCCCTCCCCTTGCCACTGCTGGTAGGCCCCCTGATCAGAGAGACTCCACTGATCATGTTGCCGATCGAAAAACCACATGACTTGCGTGGCCTGCTGCTTCATTTACCACTCCAACACAACAACCAACCACGTTTGATGTCCAATCAGGCATAGCAACGCCCCCTGCATCCGCTCATCAGATCAGAGGTTGCGAGGGAAGAGTACAAACATGCGATATCAAGCAGTGGAAACCGGACATGAGGTCGACACGAAGTGCTGCCAAGAAGGGACAGAAACGATCCTATTCCCGTCATACTGCCTGCCAGTTTCATGGAGCTCAAGCTGTTTTTGGCACGAAACCGGAAAAGATCACAATTTATAAGTTGCTGAATAGCCAAGGGAAGGTTATGTGACTCAGATCACATTTCGATCTTTACCAATGAGTAATCTGAAGGTGAAGACACAAGCAAGACGACCCGAAGGGGGCCAATATGAAAATCGAAATTACCAGCAAAATCATCGACATCACCCCGGCTATCCGCGAGCGCATCGAATCCCGTTTTGAAAAGCTCGAACGTCTTCAGGTGCCTCTCATCACACCCCATGTGATTGTTTCCAAAGAGCGTCTGATGTTCACTGTCGAAGCCAGTGCTGGCATCCCCAACGGCAAACTGTTTGCCCAGGCAGAGCATGAGGATCTCTACGCCGCCATCAACGAACTGGGGCAAAAACTGGAGCGCCAACTCAACCGTCACACCGAAAAGCCGATTGCCCGTCGTGCCAATGCAGCGCTCAAAGAGCAGCCGCAACCGGATGAAGCTGACGCTTGATAGCATGCCGCAAGGCTAAAAATTCCAAAGAGCATAAAGGCGGGGTCACCCGCCTTTTTGTTGCCTGTGATTTGCCGACAAGCATCGCGTTACGTCAGTGAACAGGCGCCATCAACTGAGCCAGTGCAACCGGGTATCCACTCCCTGTTGCAAACGGTCGAGGATCGGCAGCAATACCAGCGGATCCTCCTGGCGTGGCATATCGGCCAGCTTTCCTTGCAACCGCTCCCGCGCCAGCGGTGACAGGTTGTCGTAGACAGCCTCATCCAGCAGCGGCTGTTTGACCGCCAGCGGCGGTGTTTGCAGCGCCAGCCAGAGCCGCACATCCACCATGCTTCCCCCTTGCTGCAACCGCTCATTGATGGCACTGCAGTCACTCCCCGCCCCTTCAGCCACCAGCACCTCTGCCGGTCTCAGCGCAAAGTGCAGACGCCAGTCACGGCTCTGGGGAGTGGCCGCCGGTTTGGCATCAAACCAGGGCTGCTCCTCCACCGCGTCGGTCAGCAGGGCCAGATGCAACCGGAAATCAGCCCGATCCCCATGCTGCAGGTCACGGTTGAGGCGCTGCCCCAACTGGCCCTCATCAACGAGCAGGTGATTACGGATTGAACTGGGCAGCATGAGATAACTCTCGAAAATGGCGATTTCACTGGTTATCGGCCACAAATCCAATTCTTTTAATGGAAAAATCCTGCTTGGGGGTTCACAAAACCGGAAGATCTGTTAGTATGCGCCTCGCACTTGTGGAGGGGTTCCCGAGCGGCCAAAGGGATCAGACTGTAAATCTGACGGCTCTGCCTTCGAAGGTTCGAATCCTTCTCCCTCCACCATTTCAAGTGCGACAATTTGAAAGCAATACCCCGTGGAGGGGTTCCCGAGCGGCCAAAGGGATCAGACTGTAAATCTGACGGCTCTGCCTTCGAAGGTTCGAATCCTTCTCCCTCCACCATCATTCAGAAAACCCGGCCTAGCGCCGGGTTTTCGCATTTTTGGCCCATCGCAATTCATTCTCCCTCTGCACTGCCAACCTTTATCACGGCTTGCCCGCGGCCGATCGCGCAATAATAAAACGGGAGGCCTGCGCCTCCCGTTTACGTTCATATCAGCCCTGTTACGGGATGAAGCGTTACAGAGTAAAGCGATAGAAGATATCGACCGCCTGAGCCACCCCGCTCATCGCCTGCAGATAGAGCCGTGGCAATACCTCGTAGCGCAGCTTGAACTCGGCGATGGGGCTGAAGACCCCGACCCCGTACTGGAACTGCAAGCCCGGCAGCAGATATGCAGACAGAGTCACCTGGGTGTTGTCGCCACTGCCCGCGGTATCGAGAGAGACATCGCTCATCCCCAGCGACTCGCCGATACTCGACACCACGCCATTGGCCTGACTCACCGCTCCGGCCACCAGCAGACCGTTGAAACCGCCATCCTCACCGCCAGTCTGTAACCCTTTGCCACGCAGCAGATAGGAGAGCTGTTCCGACTGCGCCATCTGCGGCTCGGAGTAGACAGTGATTTCAGGCTTGCTGGCAGGGCCGGTCACCCGCACCCCGACCGTCACCTGACCCTCGATGGTATCGGGATCCCGGTTGGCTTCGATGTTGAGGAACGGCCGATCCAGCGGACCGGAGAAGAGGATCCGCCCCTCCTTGATGATGAGGTTCTGACCGTAAGCCTTGAAGCGGCCGTTGGTCAGCACCAGCTGGCCATTGCCAGCCAGCGGCTTCTCGGGATCCTGACGGATATTGAGGCCACCGGAGACATCGGTCTTCAACCCCATGGCATCAAGCTTCACATCGTTGCCAAGGCGGATCGCCACCTTCATCGCCAGCGGCAGACTTGCCTGCTTGGGAGCAGGGGGCAGATCGTCATAGACCACGGTCACATCATCGGAGACCGCCACCGCCGAATCCGGCAGGCTCTTGACCAGAATGCGCGCCCAGGGAATATCCACCTGACCGGTAATCCGGGTCTCCTCCCCCAGCGACACCGCGATATCGGGCGAGACTCTGACCCGGCCCATGCCCGGATATTGTGCCTCCAGATCCTTACCCTGAATGGTGAGGCTGCCGCTGACCGGCATCTTGGCCCAGCTGAGCCAGCCGCCCAACGCCAGCGGCCCCTTGCCCACCAGCATGGAGCCATCGAGTTCGGCGCGGTTGCCCTCTATCTTGAGGCGGGTCACCAGCTTGGTCAGGGTCACCATATCGGAGTGAGTCTGCACTTCACCGTCACGCAGGTTGAGCTGACCAAACAGCAGGGGCGCCGCAAGCGTGCCGTCGAAACGGGCATCGGCGGAGATGATCCCTTGCAGGGAGCGCACCTCAGGGATGAGCGGCGCGAAGGTATTGAGCTTGAGATCGTCAAACTTGAGCTGACCGCCGAGCAGACCGCGACCGGCAGGCTCCTTGATCAGCAGATCGGTATCGATATTGCCGATCTGCTTGGAGGCAAAATCGAGGCGAATGGCCGCCTGCTGCCGCTCGAAATCCAGGGCCAGAGCCAGCTGCTGATAGTCGGTCTTGAGGCCATCTGCCACAAAAGTGCCCGGCGTGGTGCGCACCACCGCATGCAGGGTCGGCTGATTGCCACGCCAGCTGGCACGCCCATCGGCCGAGAGCATCGTCTGCCAGCGGAAGTTGTCCGGCAACCAGGGGCGCAGCCGCTTGAGATCAAACTCGCTCAGGGCAAACTCCAGGGTACCCTGGGCAGCGGAGACCTGACTCCCCTTGACGCAGAGGCTGGCCCCTTGGGAGCCGAGGCAGAGATCCCCCATCGCCAGCCGCTGACGCGGCAGATCGAGATCCAGCGCCCAGGGGGAGCTCAAGTCCCAACGGCGCAGCGGGGTTTTCAGCCGCAACTCGGAGAGCGCCCCGCGCCAGTGATCCCCGCGCACGCCGCCACCCAGTTTGAGGTTGGCCGCAACAGGGTCACCCTTCATGGTCAGGGTCAACAGATGCTGACTGATATCGCCGCTGAGGTTCAGGGCCAGCTGGCTGAGCTTGGTTTCGCCCTGTTTCAGCTGCGCCACCAACAACGCGAGCTCACCGGCCGGTTTGGCACCGATCACCGCATTACCCTTGAGGCTAATGCCCTTCAGGTCGGTGCCGGCATAGTAGAGCCGGTCGGATGCGAGATCCGCATCGATTTTTGGCGTCTGCTGATTGCCACTGACCTTCACCTGTCCCTTGATATCCCCTTTCAGGCCGGGATAGATGCCCCCCAGCTGGGGAGCCTGCAGGTTGGCATCGAGCTTCCACTGGGCGCTGCTGATACTGCCCTTGGCCTGCAACTGGTTGGGGCCACTTTGCAGCGAGAGCGCCGGGATCAGCCACTCCATCTTGTCGTTGCCGCTAAGCTCCCCCTTGAGGGCCAGCGGGTACTGGTTGAGCTTACCATCCACCTTGAGCTTGGGCAGTTTCAGCTCCCAGTGACCCGCTTCGTTCATCACGAAACGGCTCTCCAGCTCACCGGCCAGCGTCCCTTTCAGCTCGGGCAGCAGCTCGGCCGGATTGATCCCCTTGAACAGTGTGGTCCCCTGCCACTCAACCCCCTTGTTCCAGGCGAGTTTGCCATCGAGTTTGAGCTCCCCCTTGAGGGCGTTGAGCTGCAAGGCGATCTTGCTGAGCCGCTCCAGATCCCCCTTGCCGTCCAGCGCAAGCTTGAAGGGGGGGACATCGGTCCCCTTGCCGGAGGTATTGAGGGCAAACTGGTAGCCGGAGAGCTTGCCCTTGGCAGTCAGGCTCCCTTTGTCCAGCCGATAGCTCGGCTCATCTTTGGCTGGCTTGTGAAGAGGCCAACCGAGGCTCTTCCAGTCGAGGGCCAGATCAAAAGGGAGATCCGGGTCGAGGGCGGCCAGCGAGCCCTTGAGATTGGCGGCAACCGGCCCCTTGGCCGACAACGCCAACCCCAGCTTGCCAACCGAACCGTTCAGCGCCAGCGTGGCCTGCTCACCCTGCAGCTCGCCATCCAGCAGCCCCTTGCGGGCCTTGGCATCCAGCGTCACCGCCAGCGGGTAGTCGTCACTGAGCTGGATGTGGCCCTTGAGCGCCAGATCGGCCATGGCGTGGCGCAGCGAGAGCTCGCGCACCTCGATGCGATCGTCGGCAGCAGTGGCCGACAGCTGCAGCTTGTCGAGCCCTTCAATCAGCTCGCCCTGCTTATATTTCACGCGAGTCGCGCTGACCCCTTCCAGCTGGATGGGGAAAGGAAGATGAATGGCGGGCAGGAGAATGGGGGCAGCCTTTGCCGTGTTCGCAGCAGGGGTCCCTTTACCCTGTTTGGCTGTCTCGGCGCTGGCCTTGTCGTTGCGCGCCACCGCAGTTCCGGCTTGCTTCTCGTTAGCGGCCGGCTGTTTGGCAGATTTGGCTGTGCTGGCGGGTGCCGCGTCATCCAGCGTCACCGTCAGGTTATCGAGCACCGGGCCGCGTACAATCAGCCCCTTGCGGTTGAGGGTGGCGCCGATATCGAGGGACCCCAGGGTCACGGCCACGCCGGGCACTGCCAGATCGAGATCGGCCACCTTGAGACTGTCGACCTGGATCTTGAGTGGCAGCGGGCGCCAGACAAAGGGTTCGGAAGACTCTTCCGGGGCAGGCTCCGAGTCGGCCACCTTCACCACCGGATGAGTCACTTCAAGCGATTTGATCCAGAGTTTGCCCTGCAGCAACTTGCCGAGATCCCAGTCGAGCACGGCGCGATCCACCGTGACATCCACCAGCTCATCCTGCCAGCCGGCCCCTTCCAGGGTCCAGCCGTAGCCAAGCTGACCGGCCACCAGCTCCCCCTTGAGAGAAGGCAGCGCTCCCTTGGCCTGTTGCCACAACCACTTGTTGCCCTGATGGGTAAAGCCCAGCAGGCTGACGCCAATGAGCAGCAAGAACACCAGCCCCATCAGCCAGAGAAAAATGCGTTTTAGCCAGATCACAATGCAGACCCCCGCGCAAGATACAGACGCAGCGGCCAAAGAAAAAAGCGTTTAGACAACATCATAATTCAGGCCCCAATGCGAAATGCAGCCGCAAGGGCTTGTCCTCCTCCGATACCCCGACCGCCAGATCCAGCCTGACCTGACCGATGGGGGTGACCCAGCGCACACCGACGCCAGTACCTATTTTCCAGGGTTCGCTGTAATCGGTGGTGGAGGTGCCGCCATCCACAAACATGGCCCCCAGCCACTTCTCGCTGAAGCGGTAGTTGTATTCCAGACTGGCCACGCTGGTGTAGCGGCCACCGGTCAGCTTGCCATCCGGCCCGGTGGGGGAGATGCTCTCGTAACCAAAGCCGCGCACCGTCTGATCGCCACCGGTAAAGAAACGCAGAGAAGGCGGCACCAGCGAGAAGCTGTCACCTATGATGGCTCCCTGCTCGGCCCGCATCAGGAATCTGTGGTTATCGCCAAGAGTTCGCAGCCACTTGCTGCGTCCCCACACCCGCATAAAGCTGATGTCGGAGCCCCATCTGGGATCGGAGAACTCCAGCGTCAGCTGCTGGCGATCCCCCCAATCGGGCACCAGGGTACCGCGCACCCGCAGTCGGGACCAGGAGACCCCGGGGATCAGCAGCAAGCTGTTCCCCTCGTCGGCACCCTGGGTATAGATCTCGTTCTCCAGCCGGATAAAGACGTCCCGATCCCAGCTCTCCGGCCGCCGCGTCCAGCGGTGCACACCGATGGTAGTGAGATCGGAGCGGGTATCGTTGTTGTCCTTGTACTGGTAGCCGGTCTGGATGGAGTAGTAGTCCCGCAGCGGGTTGCCCACCGGGATCTGATAGTCGAAGCTGAGCTCTGCCTCCGGCGCCGACACCTTGGCGGTGGCAAACAGGCGGTGGCCGTAGCGGTTGACCCAGGGCTTCTCCCAGGTGGCACTCATCCGCGGCCCCACGTCGGTGGCGTAACCGATACCGGTCTCGATTTCGTGATCGACCCGGTTATCCAGCGTCACCGCAATGGGCACCCGATAGTTGCTCGCCTCGCTCAATACCGGCTTGATATCGACCTGACGGAACAGCTTGGTGGAGGAGACATCCTGCGACATCTCGGCCAGACGGATGGCGAGATAGGGGTCGCCGCTCTTGATGTTGATAAGCGGGCGGATCAGGTGAAGCGCTTCGGGGGTAGCATCGTAGCGGATCTCGCCGAAACGGTAACGATGGCCCGATTCGAACAGAATAAAGATCTCTGCCGTCCCCTTGTCCGGGAACACCTTGACCTGACTCTTGCTCAGCTTGGCATCAAAGTAACCGCGGGCCAGCCCGAGACTGCCCAGATCCGCCTTGATGGATTCATATTTGGCGTGGTTGAGAGGCTCGCCCTCTTTGAGGGGCAACTTGTCCAGCAAGGCGCTGTAGAGCTCGTCGCTGCCCGCATCCCCCTCCAGCAGAATATCGAGGCGGGAGACGATGACCGGCTCCCCCTTGTCCACCTCAATCACCACTTTGGACGGGGTTTTCTTGTCGCGGCTCAGGGTGATTTTCGGCTGGTAGTAGCCATACACCTGCAGCGCCTTTTGCACGCTCTCGGTAATTTTTGCGCGGGCCGGGCGGTATTGCCGCTCCTGATAGACCGGCAGGGCATTGAGGTAGGCTTCAACGTTATCCTTGTTCTCCCCTTTCAACCCCTTGACCTGATAGGTGAGCTTGGCGGCAAACGCGGGCGAAGCCAGCAGCGACAGCAACAGGCCCACCCCCAGTACCCGCAGGCCGCGGCGAAACGCAGGGCCGGACAGTGAACGCCCTGCCAGCAGGGATGAAATGCATCCTGTCAAAGGTCAATATTCCTGAATCTGTGGTGAAGGAAACCAGCGCCCTTTCGGGCCAACCCCGAATGCGGCGCAGCACGCCATGCCGTGCATGGCCGTGACACAAAAATGCGCGCCAGAAAAATGGCGAACCTTATCCTAACATAGGCATCCGCCAGCGACAGCGCAGCACCATTGGCAAATTCGCCATATCTTTTAAGAGGTTGACCACAAATCACACATTTTGGTGACAATGACGCCGCCCGCTTTCCCGATGAGGGCGAGCTGACCCGCCCTGAACAAGGTTCACTTCGTCGTCAGGCACCATTTGTCACCTCTCCCCCTCTCATTACCACCAGAAGCCCACCACGACAGAGTTTGTCGGCATCACCCCACCCTCACCGTTTAACAGGCCCGGCACACACCAAAGCCCGCCGTAGCGGGTGATTAAGAATTGCTCGTTCAGCGCAATCGAATTATCCCGCTGCCTTTGCAGACGTCCCTCCCTCACACTTGAACCATCAACTGAAGGAGACACATCATGCATGCACGTAGCGAACAGATGGCTGACTATATTGCCGATCGTCTCGAGTTCATCACCTTCCTCGCCTGTTGCAGCGCCCTGCTGGCCCTGCTGACCGGCATGAGTGGCCAGCAGGCGCTGGCCTTTACCGCCCTCAACCTGCCGTTTGGCCTCGGCATTTTGCTGGCGATGGCACTGCTGGCCCCCCTGCCCGTCCACTGGCGGCTGCCGGGCATCACCTTGCTGCTGGCAGGCTGCGCCCTGATGACCATGCAACTGGGGGGCGAATGGCTCAATCCGCTGGCCATCTGGAGCCTCTACGCCCTGCTCGGGCTGGAGATCATCTGGCAAGCGCGTCCCCGCGCCATGCTGGCCGCCCGCGCTCGCCAATAACAAGTCTGACGAGCGCCGGTAAATGGTGGGCTGTGATGGCTGACGCCGGTGGCAAATTGGGGTACTCTTGCGCCCCCATTTGTCACCACACTTGGCATTAACAACCTTCGCCATCACTCCCAGGAGCGCCCCGATGAAAAAAGCCTGTGCCCAGCACATTCTGGTCAAGACCGAAAAACAGTGTCTGGAGATCAAGGAGAAGATCGAGAAGGGAGCCGACTTCGGCCAGATGGCCAAGCGCTTCTCCACCTGCGCTTCTGCAAAACGCAGCGGCGATCTGGGGGAGTTCAATAAAGGGGATATGGTCAAGCCCTTCGACGATGCCGTCTTCAAGGGTGAACTGCTCAAGGTGCTTGGGCCGGTGCGCACCAAGTTCGGCTTCCATCTGATCAAAGTGCTCTATCGCAACTAAGTCATCGCAACTGACCATTTTCTCGGTGAAGCTCCCGTCAGGCGGGCTTCACCTCCCTCTGCATCTCCCTCGCAAAACTGACCAAAACCACGCCAAACTCGCATCAATTTACTAACGTTATCAGGCAATTAAGTTTATCCTTCTCGGCATTGTCCACATTCGACGATGGATCCCGTGCTATGCCCCGCTCTTGCTTGTGGCCCCTGCTGGCCTGGTTACTCCCGCTCGCTGGCGCCCTCGGCAGCCGCTTTCATCTCTGGCCCTGGTGGATCGGTTTTGCGATCTGTCTCATCGGAGCCCTTGTCTCCCTGATCTTGCTGGTACGCCTACCCTGGAGCCGCAACCGCTACGCCAGCGGCCTTGGCGCCTTGCCACTGCTGCTACCGCTGACCTTTGTGGCACAGGCGCTGCGCATGCCGCTGATCAACGATGTGAGCACAGATCCCTACAATCCCCCCCAGCTACGCTGGGCGGCAGAGCTGAGAACCGCGCAGGATCTGCCAATAAATAGCGCCCCGCTGAAAGCAGTTGAGGCAAAACCCGGTCCTCTCTTTACCCATACCGCCCCCGAAGAGGTGGTTATTGAGGCTGAGGAGCTGATGCAGGAGCTGGGCTGGCAGGTACGACCCAGCCCCGACGGTCTGGATGCAGTGGTCACCACCGGCTGGTTCGGCTTTCAGGATGATGTGGCGCTGCGGGTCTTTGCTGGCCCCAAAGAGACCCGCATCGATATGCGATCAGCCTCCCGTCAGGGGCAAAGCGATCTGGGCACCAACCGGGCGCGGATCGAGGATTTCCTGACCCGCCTGAACGAGCGCCTCGGCCAGGCCTACAAACCCAATTTGAAACCGTAAGTGTGAAACAACAAGAAGGTAACTGATGCGCGTTGAGGTCAAACCCGACCGGGAATATGCCTGGTTTATCCGCCCCTTTTTCTGGCTGCAAAAGCGCAACTATGGTCAGGTGCTTATTCCGGGCAAGTGCTGGGGCCGCTCGCCGCGCCTCTTTGCCGCCGTCGCCACCCTCTATGGCGTCATCAACCGCAAGCGCTCCCCCATAGATCCCGTGCTGCGCTCGCTGGTGACGGTGCGGGTCTCCCAGCTCAACTGGTGCCGTTTTTGCGTCGACATCAACGCCATGACCTTGGTAAAGAGAGCCGGTTCCAGCGAGAAAGTGGAGGCGCTGGCCAACTGGCGCGAAAGCCCCTTGTTTGACGAGCGGGAAAAAGCGGTGCTCGACTATACCGAAGCGATGACTGGCCTCGATGGGGTGAGCGATGAACAGGCTGCCCGCCTCAAGCCCTGGTTCGACGACGATGCCATGGTGGAGCTGACCGGTCTTATCGCCTTTCAGAACATGTCGGCCAAGTTCAACGCCGCCCTCGATATCGCGCCGCAGGGCTTCTGCCAGCTGCCGGTGCAACCGGAACGCCCTGCCCAGCCAGACAGCAAGGACGCCTGATGAACCGGACCCGCCTGCTGCTTGCACTGGTGATGGGGAGCCTTATCGGCACCTTTTTTGCCCTCGATCTTGGCCGTTACCTCACTCTGGACGCCTTGCAGGCCCAGCAGGCGGCAGTGGCGCAATGGGTCGACGGCCACTTTGTCTCGGCCAGCCTGCTGTTCGTGCTTATCTATGTGCTGAGCACCGCCCTCTCCCTACCCGGCGCCAGCTTGCTCACCCTGGGTGGCAGCGCTGTGTTCGGCGTCGGCTGGGGGCTACTGCTGGTCTCTTTCGCCAGCACCCTAGGCGCAACCCTGGCTTTTCTCAGCGCCCGCTTTCTGCTGCGCGACTGGGTCGAGCGGCGCTTTGGCGACAAGCTGGCCACCTTTCAGTCCGGCATGGCGAAGGAGGGGGCCTTCTATCTGCTCAGCCTGCGCCTCATCCCCATCTTCCCCTTCTTTTTGGTCAATCTGCTGATGGGGCTCACCCCCATCAGAGTCAGCACCTACTACTGGGTCAGCCAGCTTGGCATGCTGCCCGGCACCTTCGTCTATGTGCTGGCGGGCAGCGAGCTTGGCCAGTTAACCAGCACCGGCAATATCCTCTCCCCCGGCCTGATGGTCGCGTTGACCCTGCTGGGGCTGATGCCCTGGCTGGTCAAAAAATTGACCACACACCTCGCCCAACGGCGCCTGCTCGCCCCTTACCGTAAACCCGCTCGCTATGACTACAACCTGCTGGTGATCGGTGCCGGTGCAGGTGGGTTGGTTACCAGCTATATCGCGGCAGCGGTGAAGGCCAAGGTGGCGCTCATCGAGAAGCACAAGATGGGAGGCGATTGCCTCAACAGCGGCTGTGTCCCCTCCAAGGCGCTGATCCGCAGCGCCCGCTTTGCCGCAGAGCAGCGTAAAGCCGACGAGCTGGGCTTTAGCCAAAGCCACTCCCGCGCCGATTTTGCGGCGGTGATGGCACGGGTGGCTGAGGTGATCAAGGAGGTCGAGCCACACGACTCCATCGAACGCTATCAGGGGCTTGGAGTGGAGTGCATCGAAGGAGAGGCGCGGCTGGTCTCCCCCTGGGAGGTGGAGGTTAACGGCCAGCGCCTCGCCAGCCGCAATATCGTTATCGCCACAGGCGCCCGGCCGCTGGTGCCCAAGCTGCCGGGGCTGGAACAGGTGCCTTACCTCACCTCGGATAGCCTCTGGCAGCTGCGCACCCCGCCGCGCCGCCTGCTGGTGCTGGGCGGCGGCCCCATCGGCTGCGAGCTGGCCCAGAGCTTCGCCCTGCTCGGCATTCCCGTGACCTTGGTGGAACTCTCGGAGCAACTACTGCCCCGCGAAGATAGAGAGGTAGCCGACGCCCTGGCCGAGCAGATGAGCCGCGATGGCGTGCAGCTACTCACCGGCTGGCGCGCCGAACGAGCCGACTATCTGCCCGCAGCCAAGGGGGATCTCCCCATCCGGCTGCAACTGCGCCGGGGCGATGAGACACAAGTGGTGGAAGGGGATCAACTGCTGCTGGCACTGGGTCGGATCGCCAACGTCAGCGGCTTCGGACTCGAAGCGTTGGGGGTCGAGCTTGCCCCCCGCGGCACCATAGCGGTCGATGGTTTTCTTGCCACCAACTTCCCCAGCATACTGGCGGTGGGAGACGTAGCGGGCCCTTACCAGTTCACCCACTTTGCCGCCCATCAGGCCTGGTATGCGGCGGTCAATGCCCTGTTTGGCCAGTTCAAGCGCTTTCGGGCCGACTATCGGGTTATTCCGGCGGCCACTTACACCACGCCGGAGATTGCCCGGGTCGGCCTCAATCGCAAGGAGGCCGAAGCGCAGGGGATTCCCTGCGAGGCGACCCGCTTCGAGCTGGCTGAGCTGGACAGAGCCATCGCCGATGGGGAGCGCCAGGGTTTTGTCGAGGTGCTGACCGTGCCGGGCAAGGATACTATCCTTGGCGCCACCATAGTGGGCACTCACGCCGGTGAACGGATCGCCGAGTTCGTGCTTGCCATGCGTCACCGCCTCGGCCTTGGCAAGATCCTCGGCACCATTCACGCCTATCCCACCCTGATGGAGGGGAACAAATATGTGGCGGGTGAATGGAAAAGGGCCCACCAGCCCACCCGGGTGCTGGCGTTGCTGGCCCGTTATCACCGCTGGCGCCGTGGCGCCTGACAACCAGAGAAACGTTTATGCTCAAGCCATTCTCACAACTCAACTCACAGCTCAAACGGCGGCTAAACGCCCTGCTGTGCGCCCTGCCCCTGCTGGCCAGCGGCCCGCTGTTGGCGGCCAACCCAGACGACAACTGGCAACAGACCCTTGAGGAGGCGAAGGGGCAGACCGTCTACTTCAACGCCTGGGGCGGCAGCCCGGAGATCAACGCCTATCTGGTGTGGGCCGGGCAGGAGCTGGCGCGCGACTATCAGGTCAAGCTGGTACAGGTGAAGGTGGATGACATCGCCCAGAGCGTCAGCCAGCTGCTGGCCAACAAGCAGGCGGGTAAGCAAGCGGGCGGCCCCATCGATCTGCTCTGGGTCAACGGCGAGAACTTCAAGGCGCTCAAGGAGCAGGGGCTGCTCGGCGCTCCCTTTACTGCCGAGCTGCCCAACATGGCGCTGGTCGACAGCAGCCTGCCGGTGAGTGAGGACTTCACCCTGCCGGTGGCAGGGCTTGAAGCCCCCTGGGGCATCGGCCAGCTCAATCTGATGGTCGACACCGAAGAGGTCACCAGCCCGCCCACCTCGGCATCAGCACTGCTGGCGTGGGCCAAGGCCCATCCAGGTCGCTTCACCTACCCCAAGCCGCCCCAGTTCCATGGCTCCAGCTTTCTCAAGCAGATCCTGCTGGAATTGACGCCAGACCCGGCCCCCCTCTATCGAGAAGCGACCGAGAGCGAGTTTACCCAACTCACCGCCCCGCTCTGGGCCTGGCTCGATGAGCTGCATCCGGCACTCTGGCGCAAGGGCAAACTGTTCCCCACCAGCGCCGCCGAAACCCGCCAGCTACTCGATGATGGCGAACTGGCCATGGCTATCAGCTTCAACCCGCAGGAGGCGCAGAGTGCCGCCCAGATTGGCGCCCTGCCCCCCAGCGTGGAGGCAGTTGCCATGGAGAAAGGCGCGCTCACCAACAGCCATTTTCTCGCCATCCCCTTCAACGCCAGTGCCCGTGCGGGTGCCAAGGTGGTGGCCAACTTCCTGCTGAGCCCGGCGGCGCAGGCACGAAAAGCCAATCCGGCCTTCTGGGGTGATCCCAGCGTGCTGCGGGCCGATGCGCTGCCTGACTCCGCCAAAGAGCAACCGGCTCTGCGCTTCAAAGCGGTGGCCGAGCCTCACCCCAGCTGGCAGCTCAAACTGGAAGCGGCCTGGGCCGAGCGTTACGGTCACTGATGAGTGCCGCTGGTCACCCGCTTTCCCGCTCCCGACCGTGGCGCCGGTTGACACGCCACCCCAGTATGAGTGCGGGGATGGCGGTCATTTATCTGGCGATCTTCGTCATCCCCCTGCTGGCGGGGCTGTGGCAACTGCTGGCGGAGGGGATGGCCGCCTCTCATCTTGCCTTGCTGCTGGCCCAACCCGGTCTTTGGCACTCCGCTGCGCTGAGTCTGTGGATTGGCGCCGCCTCAACCCTCGGTAGTCTGCTGATGACCGCCCTGCTGCTGGCCCACAGCGACAGCCGGGCTTTCGGGCTGCTCCGTCGTCTGCTCTCGCCCATGCTGGCCATGCCTCACGTCGCCTTTGCCATCGGTTTTGCCTTTCTGCTCGCCCCCTCCGGCTGGCTGCTGCGGCTCATCTCGCCAGCGCTGACCGGGTTTGAACTGCCTCCCGATTGGCAGACCATTCGCGACCCTTGGGGGCTCGGGCTGATTGCACTGCTCGTTTTCAAGGAGACCCCCTTTCTGCTGCTGATGGCGATGGCCGCACAGCAACCCATCCAGCTGGCACGCCAGCAGTGGCTGGGGGCGAGCCTCGGCTTCAGCCCCCCCCAGATCTGGTGGCGCCTGCTGCTGCCGGCGCTCTGGCCCGCCCTGCGCCTGCCCATCTATGCGGTGGCAGCCTACGGAGTGGCGGTGGTGGATCTCGCCCAGCTGCTCGGGCCCGATGCCCCCGCCCCGCTGGCGGTGCGGTTGTGGCTCTGGTATCAGGATCCGGATCTGCTCTGGCGCGGCGCCACCGCCAGCGGCGCCCTGCTGCTGCTCGCCATCACGGCGCTGCTGATCGCCATGCTCAGATTACTGGAGTGGCTTCATCAAGAGGTGGGCAAAGGCTGCTGGCTCGATGGCAAACGGGCGGCGCCCCACTCCTTTGCCAACCGGCTCGCAGCAGGCTCTGCACTCACTCTGATCACCCTTAATCTGGCGGTGCTGGCGGCCCTGCTGCTCTGGTCACTGGCGCGCCGTTGGCCCTTTCCCGCCCTCTGGCCCAGCCAGTGGAGCAGTCACTACTGGCTGGATCTGCTGCCAACCCTGCTGCCACTGCTGGTAACCAGCGCACTGCTGGCGCTGGTGAGCGGCTTGTTGGCACTGATGATGGCGGTGTGCAGTCTGGAGGCACAAGCCGGCCGCCGCCCCTGGCCACTCTGGCTTATCTGCCTGCCGCTGTTGCTGCCGCAGGCAAGCCTGCTGTTTGGTATCCGGCTCGGGTTGGACTGGCTTGCACATGACTCGATAAGCAGCGGCATTGGCTGGGGCTGGGTGCTCTGGAGCCAGCTGCTGTTTGTCTTTCCCTATGTCTATTTGTGCCTGCACGGCCCCTATCGCCAGTTCGATCCGCGGATCACCCAAAGCGCCCTGCTGCTGGGAGCAACGCCATGGCGAGCCTGGTGGCAGGTCAAAGCGCCGCTACTGGCGCGCCCGCTGCTGTTTGCCTTCAGCGTCGGGGCGGCGGTGAGTTTGGCCCAGTATCTGCCAACCCTGTTGTTTGGCGCTGGCAGAGTGGTCACCATCACCACCGAAGCGGTGGCCATCGGCAGCGGCCTCAACCGGCGGCTGGCGGGGCTCTACGGCCTGCTGCAACTGCTGCTGCCGCTCGTTATCTATCTGCTGGCACTCTGGCTGCCGGCGCGGATCAATCCGGCGCTCAAGGGGGGCGGCTCACGATGAACTCTGATGATGGAAACAGCCATATGCTGAGCACCACGCCTCTTCGACTTTACCTTGATGAAAATCTGCTGCTCTCGCTCCCTACCCTGCAGGTAGCCCCCGGCGAGGTATTGACCCTGATGGGGCCGAGCGGTTGCGGTAAAAGTTCCCTGCTGGCAGGGCTGGCAGGAGTACTGCCCGGCGCGCAGACAGATGGCGGCCCGATCCGGCTGGAGGGGGAGGTAAGGCTCGGCGAGCGGCCACTCAACACTTTGCCCGCGCAAGCGCGGCGCATCGGCATGCTGTTTCAGGATGACCTGCTGTTCGACCATCTGACGGTGGCGGAGAACCTGATGTTCGGCATGCCTGCGATCATCAAGGGAAAACGTGCGCGGCGGGAAAAGGCACTGGCCGCATTGGCACAGGTCGCGCTGGCGGATCAGGCTGACAAGCTGCCGCAACAGCTGTCAGGGGGTCAGCGGGCGCGGGTCAGCCTGCTGCGGGCACTGTTGGCCGAACCCGATGCCCTGCTGCTGGACGAGCCCTTCTCCCGCCTCGACAAGCCGCTGCGGGCCGCCTTTCGCGAGCTGGTATTCGCTCAGATCAAGGCGCTGGCCATCCCCGCTATTCTGGTGACCCACGATGCGGAAGACGCGCCGGGCACCATACTCAACCTCACCGAATGCCACTGTTAACCGAGGAGTGTTCACCTTGTTTGATCGCCATCTGATCCCCGTGATCCGCAGCCCCCTCACTCAGCTTGCCAAACCGCTCTGCCGCGCCGGGGTCAGTGCCAATCAGGTGAGCCTCACCGGCTTTGCCATCGGCATGCTGGCGTTGCCGCTGCTGGCCTTTGGCTGTTATTCATGGGCGCTTGTGGCCATCCTGCTCAACCGGCTGCTGGACGGGCTCGACGGCGCCGTGGCGCGGGAAACCGGCATCACCGATTGCGGCGGCTTTCTCGACATCACGCTGGATTTTATCTTCTACGCCGCCGTGGTGCTGGGCTTTGCCCTCGCCGCCCCTGCCAATGCGCTGCCCGCCGCCACCCTGCTGTTTGCCTTTATGGGCACCGGCTCGAGCTTTCTGGCGTTTGCCATCATGGCGGGCAAGCGGGGGATCGACAATCCGGTCTATCACCACAAGTCCCTCTACTATCTGGGCGGCCTCACCGAGGGGAGCGAGACCATCGCCCTCTTTGTGCTGATGTGCCTGTGGCCCGCCGCCTTCGCCCCGCTCGCCTACGGCTTTGCAATGCTCTGCGCCATTACCACCCTGACCCGACTCTGGAGCGGTTACCACACCCTGCGTCCCCCCCAGCGCGAAACAGCACAGCCCTCACAGAAGGGCTAATCCATCGCACGATGAATTGGCGGCAAACAAGGCGCACGGAACACTTGCACGGGGATGACAATGTTTTACCATTGCGACACTTTATCAGTCTCTTTGAGAACCCTATGCGTCGCCTTGCCTCTCTTCTCACTCTGTCATTATTCCCCCTGCTCGGTGGCTGCAGCAGCGCCCCCGCGCCAAAGCCCTTGGTCGTCCCCCAGCCCAAGAGCGCCTTTATCAATCAGGCGCCATCGAGCAAACCCGTTTATACACAAGGGGTTAGCAAGGGGGACTTCGCCAATCGCCCCAACGTGGACCGGTTCGTCCAGAAGATGGTCGAGAAGCACGGTTTTGACAATGCCCAGCTGCATCAGGTGCTGGCACAAGCAGAGCGTTACGACTGGATCATCCGCCTGATGGATGCCCAGGCGCCGACTACCGCCAAGCCCACCGGCCCGACCGGTGCCTGGAACCGCTATCGCGCCAAGTTCATCACCCCGGACAACGTACAGAATGGCGTCAACTTCTGGCGTGAATACGCAAGCGAGCTGAACCGGGCGGAGCAGATCTACGGGGTGCCGCCTGAGATCATCGTCGGCATTATCGGGGTGGAGACCCGCTGGGGCCGGGTGATGGGCAAGACCCGCATTCTGGATGCACTGGCCACGCTGGCGTTTGATTACCCGCGCCGGGCCGAGTTCTTCACGAGCGAATTGGAAGCCTTCCTGGTGATGACCCGCGATGAGGGGATGGACCCCACCGAACCCAAGGGCTCCTATGCGGGCGCCATGGGCTACGGCCAGTTTATGCCCTCCAGCTTCCAGCGCTATGCGGTGGACTTTGATGGCAACGGCCACACCAACCTGTGGGATCCGGTAGATGCCATCGGCAGCGTCGCCAACTACTTCAAGGCCCACGGCTGGGAGAAAGGCCAACCGGTGGCGGTGCGCGGTCAGGGCCAGCTGCCCGGCTATGAGCACGGCTTCCAAACCCGCTACCCGGTCGCTACCCTGCGCCGCGCCGGGCTCACCCCCACCAGCAGCCTTGGCAACCACAGCGAGTCGAGCCTGCTGCGCCTCGATGTCGGCACCGGCTACCAATACTGGTACGGTCTGCCCAACTTCTACACCATCACCCGCTACAACCACAGCACCCACTACGCCATGGCGGTGTGGCAGCTGGGGCTGGCGGTGAAAGAGGCCAAAGGCGGTTACTGAGTCAAGCACTGATTTGCCAACAAAAACGGGCCTGCTGGCCCGTTTTTGTTATTCGTTTTCCAGCAACCAGCGTTTGAGCAGTGCCGCTAACTGAGCCTGCTCCGCCTCGGTCAGTGGCGCCAGCAGGCGACGCTCGTTGGCCACGTGCAGCTCAACCGCTCGGTCGATAAGCGCTTTGCCCGATTCGGTGAGGCTGACCAGCAGGCTGCGCCGATCGCTGGGCGCCGCTTGCCGCTCTATCAGTCCCCGCTCGGCCAGCTTGTCGAGCCGGGCCGTCATGGCCCCCGAACTCAACATGGCCGATTGGTAGAGCACTGTCGGCGTCAGTGGCTCACCCGACCGACGCAGGGTCGCCAAAATGTCGAAGTCCGTGCCTAGCAGGCCGCACTCCTTAAGCTCTTCACTCACCTCGCGACCGGCAATTGCCGCCATCCGGGCTACCCGACCCAGCACCCCCATAGGAGAACAGTCGAGATCCGGTCGCTGCCGGGCCCACTGAGCCAGCAGCAGGTCTACATGATCTGATTCCATCGCCAACCACTTATCTTCATATCGAGATACTTGATGATAAATCAATTTGGCGCTAACTTATCTTCACTTAAAGATACTTTTCAAAGAGATAAATAATGCCAATGCTGATCGCCTTGCTGGCTCCACTGCTGTGGGGCAGCACCTATGCTGTCGTCAGCCTCTACCTGACTGACTACTCACCCTACTGGGTTGCCGTATGGCGGGCACTGCCTGCCGGGCTGCTCTTGTTACTGTTACATCCGCGCATGCCGCCTCTGCCCTGGGGCAAGCAGTTCCTGTTGGCGTTTTGCAACATTGCCGCCTTCTTCGCTTTGCTGTTTGTGGTGGCCTTCCGGCTGCCGGGGGCAGTAGCAGGTACACTTGGTGCCACCCTGCCGCTGGTGCTGATGCTACTGGCCTGGTTGCAAGATGGCACACGACCAAGCCTGAAATGGCTACTGCTGGGATTGATGGGGCTGGCTGGGGTATTACTGTTGCTCAACCCCTCTGCCAATCTGGATCCTGTCGGAGTTGCATGCGCCATGCTGGCCACAGTGCTGATCGGCCAATCCAGCCGCTGGATGCGCCACTGGCCAGTAAACGATCTGCTGGCGCTGACCGCCTGGCAATTGCTGCTTGGGGGCTTGATGCTGATCCCGCTCGCCTGGTGGCTAGCTGGCCCAATGCCGTTACCGGATCCGGCCAGTGTGCCGGGATTGCTCTGGTTGATCCTGCTCAACACCGCGCTGGGCTACTGGGCCTGGTTGTGGGGATTAAAGCACCACGGCCCAGAGGTGATGGGCATGCTGGCCCTCACCAATCCCATGATGGCTGTGTCGCTTGGGGTATTGATGGTGGGTGAAACCCTGGATGTCAGCCAGTAGATCGGCATCGGGGTGATCCTGCTCTCACTGTTCCTGATGAAGCTGCCAGCACGCCCCTTCTTCAAACGTTGGCAAGCCCGCCGAGCGAGTACAGGGATCTGTAACGAGGTGTAAACACCAGACCACCTCACCCCATGCATAAACAAGAGGAGCCATTGCGGCTCCTCTTTTTAGTCAGCGGTCAGTGACTGGAAGGTGGCTTATACGCCGGCCTTGGCCAGTGCCGCGGAGACGATCTGCTGGGCTTCCTGCTGGATGAGGTCGAGGTGCGCGTCGCCCTTGAAGCTCTCCATGTAGATCTTGTAGATGGACTCGGTGCCGGAGGGGCGCGCCGCGAACCAGCCGTTCTCGGTCACCACCTTGAGGCCGCCGATGGCGGCATCGTTGCCCGGCGCCTTGGTCAGCTTGGCGATGATGGGCTCACCCGCCAGGGTGGAGGCTTCTACCAGTGCCGGATCCAGCTTGGAGAGCACCGCTTTCTGGGCGCTGTTGGCCGGAGCGTCGATACGGCGATAGCTGGAGCGGCCAAACTTGGCTTCCAGTGCGTCGTAGTGGGCCTGCGGATCCTTGCCGGTCACCGCCAGAATTTCCGCAGCCAGCAGCGCCAGAATGAAACCATCCTTGTCGGTGGTCCAGACGGTGCCATCTTTGCGCAGGAAGGAGGCGCCCGCGCTCTCCTCGCCGCCAAAGCCGAACTCGCCGCTGTAGAGGCCATCCACGAACCACTTGAAGCCGACCGGCACCTCTTTCAGGGTGCGGCCAATCTCACCGGCAACCCGGTCAATCATGGAAGAGGAGACCAGCGTCTTGCCAACGGCTGCATCGGCAGACCAGCCGGTGCGATGGGTAAACAGATACTGGATTGCCACCGCCAGATAGTGGTTCGGGTTCATCAGGCCGGACTTGGTGACGATACCGTGACGGTCGTAGTCAGGGTCGTTGCCAAGGGCGATGTCGAACTTGTCTTTGAGGGCAATCAGGCTCGCCATGGCGAACGGGCTGGAGCAGTCCATCCGGATCTTGCCATCTTTATCCAGGGTCATGAAGGAGAAGGTCGGGTCGACCTTGTAGTTCACCACCTCGATGTTCAGGCCGTAGGTCTTGGCGATGACGTCCCAGTAGGCGACGCCGGAGCCGCCCAGCGGATCGACACCGATCTTGATGCCTGCATTCTTGATGGCGTCCATGTCCAGCACATTCTTCAGATCATCCACATAGGGGGTGACATAGTCGTGCTCGACCACGAACGGGCTCTTGAGCGCCTCGGCGAACGGCATCCGCTTCACGCCGGCCAGACCCGCTTCCAGAATGGCGTTGGCGCGGTCCTCGACCCACTTGGTGATCTCCCCTTCAGCGGGGCCACCATGGGGTGGGTTGTACTTGAAGCCACCATCTTCCGGCGGGTTGTGGGACGGAGTGATCACCACGCCGTCGGCGCGCGCGGCAGGCTTGCCCGCGTTATGGTGCAAAATGGCGTGAGAGATGACCGGGGTCGGGGTAAAACCGAGGCCAGCCTGAATGCGGGTTTCAACACCGTTGGCCGCCAGCACTTCGACGGCGCTGGCAAAGGCGGATTCGGACAGGGCGTGAGTATCCATGCCGACAAACAGCGGGCCAGTGATACCGGCCTGCTGGCGATACTCCACCAGCGCCTGGGTCACCGCCAGAATATGAGATTCGGTAAAGGCGCTATGCAGGGCGCTGCCACGGTGGCCGGAGGTACCGAAGGCCACCCGCTGCTCGGGGCGGCTCATGTCCGGCTTGTTAAGGTAGTAGGCGCTGACCAGACGGGGGATGTTGGTCAGATCGCTTAAACGGGCCGGTTGACCGGCGTGGGAATGCTGAGCCATGGCATTTTCCTTGCGTAATGGCGGCCTTGCCGGGCAAGGCCTGAGTCTTGAAGAATCGTTAAATTGCGCCACACACTTGCGCGATCACCTCTTCGCCATAGCCCATGCTGGCCATCAGCTGGGCCACCATATTCTGCTTGCGGCTGGTGTTGGTATTGGTGATCACCCAGAACGGGGTCTCCGGTACAGGCTTGGGCTTGGTGGTGCTGCCACTGGCGCGCAGAGCCTCGGGATCCTGCGAGAAATAGACGCGCTTGCGCCCCTTGATTTCGGTGGCCTGGGTAAAGCCTTCCGGGTTATCCCGGTAGAGGGTACTCAGCACCAGCATAAAGCGGTTGATGGACTTCTCTTCCTTTTGCAGCTCACCGGAATCGAGCAGGGCTTGCAGCCCTTGTTGGGTGGCTACCGCACTGGGCTGCGCGACGGCAACGGGCTCGGCAACCGGCACACGTTGGTTAGCAGGCTGTTCCAGCAGACGGCGCAGGATATCGGAGGCACTCTCACCAATGTGCCGGGTCTGGCTGGCGATATAGAAGTAGAGATCGTCATCAAGCTCGATGGTTTTCATAGGGATGCGCTGGACTCGTCGAAATTCGGATGCGGCGATTATACATAGGCAAACCCGACAGCCCAAGCAAGGGGCTGGCAGATGTACATGAATCTCATCGAGAATACGGCATAATAGCGGCCCAAGTGTGTGATCAGCCGCACTGATAGCCGATCCGGACGGGATTTTTTAGAAAAAAAACCACATTTATTCCCCATCCGTTGGACGAAATCCTTTTCTTTCCAGTGCGTTAAATAAAACAGCGATACGCACCCACGACCGACAAGGTGTCATTTTGCAACAAAATAGCATATTGAACTTCAAGGAGCAGGGTCAGGGACCGGCCGCCATTCTGATCCACGGGCTGTTTGGCAGCCTCGATAACCTGGGCCTGCTGGCCCGCGCCCTCGGCGAGCACTATCGGGTCATCAGCGTCGATCTGCGCAACCACGGCGTCTCGTTTCGCAGCGACGACATGAGCTATCCGGCGCAGGCCGCTGACATACTCGCGCTGATGGATCACCTTGGGCTGGATCAGGCGGCGATAGTCGGTCACTCCATGGGGGGCAAGGTCGGGATGCAGCTTGCCAAGCTGGCGCCCGCGCGGGTGAGCCGGCTGGTGGTGGCCGACATGGCGCCGGTCGCCTATCCCCACTCCCGCCACCAGAATGTCTTTGCCGGACTCAACGCCACACTGCGCACGCCGCCGCAAAGCCGCAGTGAAGCGGAAGCCATGCTGGCACAGCACATCGAGATCGCCGGGGTACGCCAGTTCCTGCTCAAATCCTTCGCCAGAGGCGAGCATGGCTGGGGTTGGCGCTTCAATGTGCCCGCCCTTGAGCAAAACTACGCCAACATCATGGGCTGGCCAGCGGATGAACGCCGCTTCGAGGGGCAGGTGCTCTTTATCAAAGGGGGGGATTCTGACTATATGCAGCCCCAATACAGCGAGACGGCACTGGCCCAATTCCCGGCGGCAAAGGTGCGTATCATCGCGGGTACCGGCCACTGGCTGCATGCGGAAAAACCGGCTCTGTTCAACAAATTGGTTGTGGATTTCCTGTCGACAGGCGGTTAACAGTTTCAAATCCTTTGTGATATAGTGCGCCCGTCATAAGGAGTGTGCGCAATCCATGCTAAGTGAACATATCGACCTGATCGAAAGTTTGGGCCTCAAGTTATTCTTTGTGGCCATTTTCATATTGATTGGCCTGGCCATTCAGGACGTGCTCAAGCGCGGCAACGTGCCCCGTTTCGGTCGTTTTATCGTCTGGTTGGTACTGTTTCTGGGTTGTGCGGGTTTTGTCGCCAAGGGGCTGATCGAACTGGGCTGGGAAGGCTCAGGACTCGGCTAACTTATTTTCATCTGTGATGTATGGCCAAACAGCAAACTGATCGAACAACACTGGATCTGTTCGCAAATGAGAAGCGCCCCGGCAGGCCAAAGACCAATCCACTCCCCCGCGAGACCCAGCTCAAGATCAACAAGCGTAACCAGCTTAAGCGCGATCGGGAAAATGGGCTGAAGCGGGTAGAGTTAAAGGTGGAGGCCGAGTTGCTGGAGCGCCTGAACCAACTTGCGTTACAACAGAACATCAGCCGAGCCGAGCTGATCCAATCTATCCTGAAACAACAGATTGAGTCCGCCTTTGCGGTGGACATTGCAGTCTGAGCGTTGAGCATTAACACCAAATACGGGTAACTAAACACTATGGCAAGTGTAGGTCTGTTTTTTGGCAGCGATACCGGTAACACCGAAGCTGTCGCCAAGATGATCCAGAAAGAGCTGGGCAAAAACCTGATTGAAGTCCGTGACATCGCCAAGAGCAGCAAGGCCGACATCGAGAGCTTTGATCTGCTGATGTTCGGCATCCCGACTTGGTACTACGGCGAAGCCCAGGCCGACTGGGACGACTTCTTCCCCGATCTGGGCGAAATCGACTTCACCAACAAGCTGGTCGCCATCTTCGGTTGCGGTGATCAGGAAGACTATTCCGAGTACTTCCTCGACGCCATGGGCACCCTGCGTGACATCGTCGAAGCCAAAGGCGCCATCATCATCGGTCACTGGCCGACTGCAGGCTACGAGTTTGAAGCCTCAAAGGCACTGGTCGATGACAAGCACTTTGTCGGTCTGGGTATCGATGAAGATCGCCAGCCGGAGCTGACTGCCGAGCGCGTCAAGGGCTGGTGCAAGCAGCTGCACGAAGAGATGTGCCTGGGCGAGCTGGAGTAATCCACCTCCCCCTCATACCTCTGACAACAAGGGCCCCGAAGGGGCCCTTGTTGTATCTGCTTGTTGCGATGCCTGCCTTTATTCTTCCCTGTTATTCACCTCTGTGCTCCGGTTTGGCCCGCACATAGAGGGTGCGCTTGACCTGCGCCACCAGCTCGCCGCTCTTGTCTTGCACCGTCACCTCGAATTCGGGGAAGTGCTTGTTGCCACCTTCGGTCGCCGCCACGATTTCGGCCAGCTTGCCCTCGGTCAGGTTAAACTCGGCCACCAGCTTGCCCTTGCCCGGCTTGATGTAGTTGATGCTGCCCGCCTTGTCCCAGACGTAGTAGCGATTCTTGAAGTAGCCCATCAGCATCAGCGGATAGATGGGGTCCGTCATGGCAAACATGCTGCCGCCAAACTGGGTGCGGTTGGCGTTCTTGTTCCACCAGCGGGATTTCAGGGTCACCCGACAGTAGCGAAAGTCATCGCTCAGGGTCTCTATCTTGATACCAGCGCCCCAGAAGGGGGGCCAGGCGTTGAGTGCGCGGCGCACCCAGGCCGCATTGTCAAAAAGCCAATCCATGGATCTCATCCGACCAGAATATGAAAGTTACATCTTATCAACATCTGCCATGCCAGCAAGTCGGACGACACGATTGATTATTTCAATCCAACCGGCCCTTTATGGCTAAACCCATTGAATTGCTGGGTTTATTTTTAGGGAGGCTACGACCTATAATGACAGGCCAAGCGAGTTCAAGGTTGCCATTCCTGCGGCAGTCCATCAGAATAACCCCACCTTCGAGAATGCGAATAAGTAGAATATGGCAGACAACAACCAAGCGTTAAAAAAGGCCGGGCTCAAGATCACCTTGCCCCGGGTCAAAATCCTGGAAATCCTGCAACAGCCGGACTGCCAGCACACCAGCGCCGAAGATCTCTATAAACGACTGATCGACCTGGGTGAAGAGATTGGTCTCGCTACCGTCTATCGCGTTCTCAACCAGTTTGATGATGCCGGTATCGTTACCCGTCACCACTTCGAAGGTGGCAAGTCGGTATTCGAGCTGGCCACTCAGGAGCACCACGACCACCTGGTTTGCCTCGACTGCGGCAAGGTGATCGAGTTCTCCGACGAAGTGATCGAACAGCGTCAGCGCGAGATCGCCAAAAAATTCAATATCCGTCTCACCAACCACAGCCTCTACCTCTACGGTCACTGTGCTACCGGTGAGTGCAAGCACGACGAATAAGTCGGCCGCGACTTGCAGATAACGAACAATAAAAAAGCCAGCTGATGCTGGCTTTTTTATTGTCCGGCGAAGGCCGCTGGCAGCACACAGGGCAGGGTCTCCCCTGCCCCATCGGCTTAGCCTTCTACCTTTCCCCAGGAGTCGCGCAGGGCAACGGTGCGGTTGAACACCAGATGTTCCGGGCTGGAGAGCTTGTTGTCGGCGCAGAAGTAACCTTCACGCTCGAACTGGTAAGCCTGCTCCGGCTTGGCGTTCTTGAGCGACGCCTCAACACGGGCTCCCTCGATGATCACCAGGGATTCCGGATTCAGGGCGGCTTCGAAGTCATCCTCGGCGCCCGGGTTCGGCACCTTGAACAGACGGTCGTAAAGACGCACTTCCGCTGGCAGGGAGTGAGTGGCGCTGACCCAGTGGATCACCCCTTTCACCTTGCGGCCATCGGCCGGATCCTTGCCCAGAGTCTCGGGGTCGTAGGAGCAGTAGATGCAGGTGACCTTGCCATCGGCATCTTTCTCGATGCTCTCGGCCTTGATCACATAGGCATTGCGCAGACGCACTTCCTTGCCCAGCACCAGACGCTTGAACTGCTTGTTCGCCTCTTCTTTGAAGTCCGCTTCGTCGATGAAGATTTCACGGGTGAAATTCAGCTCGCGGGTACCCATCTCGGCATTGCTCGGGTGGGCCGGGGCAGTCAGCACTTCGTCGGCAGCCAGGTTCTCGATGACCACTTTCACCGGGTGCAGCACGGCCATGGCGCGCGGTGCATGCTCGTTGAGGTCTTCGCGGATGCAGGCTTCCAGCATGCTCATCTCGACGATATTGTCCTGCTTGGTGACGCCGATGCGCTTGCAGAACTCACGGATGGAGGCCGGGGTGTAACCACGACGACGCAGACCGGAGACGGTCAGCATGCGCGGGTCATCCCAACCATCGACGTGCTTTTCGGTCACCAGCAGGTTCAGCTTGCGCTTGGACATGACGGTGTATTCGAGGTTCAGACGAGAGAACTCGTACTGACGGGGGTGGCAGTCGATGGTGATGTTGTCCAGCACCCAGTCGTACAGACGACGGTTATCCTGGAACTCCAGGGTGCAGATGGAGTGGGTGATCCCTTCCAGCGCGTCCGAGATGCAGTGGGTGAAGTCATACATCGGGTAGATGCACCACTTGTCACCGGTCTGGTGGTGGTGGGCAAACTTGATGCGGTAGATAACCGGATCGCGCATCACCATGAAGGGGGATGCCATGTCGATCTTGGCGCGCAGGCAGGCGGTGCCTTCGGCGAACTCGCCGTTCTTCATCTTGGCAAACAGCGCCAGGTTCTCTTCCACGCTGCGATCGCGGAACGGGCTGTTCTTGCCGGCTTCAGTCAGGGTGCCACGGTACTCGCGCATCTGCTCGGGCGTCAGCTCGTCCACATAGGCCAAACCCTTTTCAATCAGCTCGATGGCGTAGCCGTGCAGCTTGTCGAAATAGTCGGAGGAGTAGCAGATCTCGCCGTTCCACTGGAAGCCGAGCCACTGTACGTCCTGCTTGATGGACTCTACGTACTCGATATCTTCCTTCACCGGGTTGGTGTCATCGAAACGCAGGTTGCACTGGCCCTGATAGTCGCGGGCGATGCCGAAGTTCAGGCAGATGGATTTGGCGTGGCCGATATGGAGATAACCGTTCGGCTCGGGCGGAAAACGGGTATGCACGCTGCTGTGCTTACCGCTGGCCAGATCTTCATCAATGATCTGACGAATAAAGTTAGTTGGGCTGTTCGCCTGACTCATGGCTCACCTCAAAAAAGCGTCACTGGCGGAAGTTGTGCCGGCTGGCACCCTCATCCCCCCGCCGTCAAGCCGGGTATGATCCCTTATTACGGGCGCTGTCTCAACCTGAATTTGGCACTTCCGGGCCATTTCCCGGCCATTGCACCGCTAAAAACGGCGTGGCTTGGCACATTGCACACTAAATGCATAAAAAAGCCCCGCACGAGGCGGGGCTGAAAGTGATGAAAAACACAAAACAGACAATTACACACAACAAAGGCTCACACGCACAGTCAACCTTTCCCAAACCCGATGCGCCATCGCCCTTGGGAAAGGCGGGTCTTGCGACCCACCTCATGTTAACGGTTGACTGCTATCAGTTCAGTTCGGTGACACGGCTGGTGCGCTTGCCATCGAAGCTGGTGGTTCGCAGGTAAACCTTGCCATTCACGCTCGGCTTGGCCGCGGCGTCATAGGCACTCCAGTTGGTACCGTCCAGGCTGTACTGGATGGGCAGACCCGGCAGATCCACGTTCGCTTCCAGCACACCGTTCACTACCTTGGCACCCGGTACGGAGAGGCGGTATTCAACACCGGCCTGATCCAGTTTCGGCAGCACGCGCTGACCCAGTACGTTGGCAAACTGGTTCCACTCTTTGTTGAGGGTGGCCTTGTTGACGAACTTGGTCTCGCCGGAGAACTCGCGACCCTTCACATAGTTCAGCTCAAAGCCACCTTTGTGCCAGGCACGCTCGGCCACGGAGAAGATACGCGGGTAGACCATGTACTCGTACTGAGCATCGGTACGCACGGTTTCACTCCACTGCTGACCGGAGATCCCCTTGAACTTGACCGGATCCTGGTCACCCTTGGCCACGAAGGCGTTGCCGTCGCGGTCAACCGAGGTCTCGGCGTTCTGCGGCAGGTTTTCCGGGGCGAAGGCGAACACCTTGCGGGTGTCGTTGAAACGGGTTGCCCAGTAGTAGCCACGCTCGGCCGGGTGTACTTCGTTCGGGAAGTCGAAGTAGAGGTAATCCGGGTTGGACAGCACCACTTGGTAACCCTTGTGGGCCCACTTCATCGCTTCGTTGAAGCCACCCCAGTAGAGGGTTTCCCAGAAGTTGACACGGGTGTTGTCGGTGGCGAAGTCCTTGGCACCGCTGGCGTACTTCAGACCATCTTCCCACGCCTGCAGGGTAGAGAAGCCGCGGTCTTTGACCATCTGGCCCACTTCCTTGGCGAAGTAAACCGGCAGCTCGCCCACTTCCTTGATCTTGCCTTCGTCGATCATCTTCTGGCACATCGGGGACTTGCCAAACGGCTTGTCCTGCTTGCTGGAGTCGACGTTGCCTTTCCAGGCGACCAGCTCTTCTTTCTTGGTGACGGCCGGATCCTGATAGCCACCGCCCTGCATGATGTTCTTAGCCTCATCACCACCGTAGTGCCATGCGGTCAGTGGCTGACCGGCGGCCTGATGCATCTGGGCAACTTCATCCATTACCTTGGCCACGAAGGTGGCAGCACCTGGCTGGCAAGGGTTGATGAAGGACATCTTGTCGTAGAACTGGACGGAGGTGACGTTGGAGGTGTCAGCCGGATCAGTCAGACGGAACTGGTTGGCTTCCGCTTCTTTGCCTTCCGCCATCAGACGCTTGTAGCGCGCTTCCATGGAGACCACGGCAGCACGAGCGTGGGCCGGCATGTTGATCTCGGGGATCACGGTCACACCGCGGGCCTTGGCATAACGCACCAGATCCACGTAGTCAGACTTGCTGTAGAAACCGGAACCCTGGTTGTCGCTGGTCGGGCCGGAACCCAGTTGCGGCATCAGGCACTTGGTTTCGGACTCGTCGTGGCAACGCTGGCTACCGACCTGAGTCAGCTCCGGCAGACCCGGGATCTCCAGACGCCAGCCTTCATCGTTGGTCAGGCCAAGGTGCAGCACGTTGAGCTTCATGGCAGACATCTGGTCAACCAGCTTCTTCATGGTATCCAGACTGCGGAAGTGACGGGCCACGTCGGTCTGCATGCCACGGTATTCAAAGCGCGGCGCATCCTCGACGGTCATCGGGCTCACCAGCTTGTCATCAACACCCAGCAGGGAGATCAGGGATTGTGCACCCCAGAATGCCCCGTCGATGTCGCGACCCTGGATCACGGTGCCCTTCTGACCGATGGTCATGTCATAACCTTCAGCCTGCTTGAGCTTGCTGCCGAGCTTGATGGTCACCGGGTAGCCGGTGTCGGAGAGGGTAACACCCAGCTTGGTCAGTTGAGCCTTCAGGGCCTCGGCGCGATCGCTCGGCAGATCCAGGGCATTGAGTTTGATGGTAGAGAAGTCAACCTGCGGGCCAGCTTTGACTACCTGCTTCATCGGGGTCGGCAGGATCTGGTTGTCAATCTTGCCAGCCGGCAGCAGGGTGCTGGTCTGGTTGGCCGCGAAACGGGTTTCGCTGTTCATCAGGATGTTCTTGTCATCCTTGGTGCGCTTCCAGCCATCGGCCGGCATCGGCTTCTCGTAGGTGCTGGCATCATTGATGTTGCTCATGCTGGCCAGTACTTTCGGCTCGGCACCTTCGCTGGCGACATACCAGTTCGGCATGATGTCAGATTCGAACAGTACCCAGTATTCCACCACCAGCGGCACTTCGACCGTGGCATCCTTGGCAAAGCCCTGGAACTTCTCGGTTGGCGTCAAACGATAGAGATCGCCGGTCAGGTGAGTGATGGTGAACTGGTCGTTGTCCACACGCTGGATACGACGGATGGAGGAGACGTAGATGCTCCAGTCTTTGGAGGTCACGTCCGCACCGGTATTGGTCAGGTGCAGCTTGGCAACGCCACAGCTCGCCCACTCGGAACCCAGCGCCTGGCAATCGAGGCCGGCACCGGCACCGTCGTTGGTGACCACTTCATACTTGACCACCAGGTTGTTGGCGAGGGAGTCGACCACGGCCTGCTTGGCGGCATCGGCTGCCTGGACCTGGCTGACGAAAACGGTAGACATGGCAATGGCTAACAGAGAATGTTTCAAGTTCATAACTGCTGCTCTCATTTGAAGTAAAGGTTGGATTTTCTTGGCTTTTTTATATGGGGCCCCTGAGCGGGGCCCTTAGTTATGTCAACAATGGACTTAGACTTGAGGTGAGCGAGTCGCTCGATTAACGCAGGGCTTTCATCTCACCGGCGATGATTTCGGCCAATGGGCCCAGAATCACCTGCAGGTTCTGCTCACCGAGTTTGACCACACCGGCCGCACCCAGGGCTTTCAGCTTGCGCTCATCGACGATGCTGCGGTCTTTCAGAGTCAGACGCAGACGGGTGATGCAGGCATCGATGGAGACCAGGTTCTCTTGACCACCCAGCACTTCCAGGTATTGCTTGGCCAGCTCGGTACGGTTGGTAGATTGAGCGGCAGCCGGAGCAGTATCTTCGTCATCTTCACGACCCGGGGTTTTCAGGTTCAGCTTGGCAATCACTACGCGGAACACGGTGTAGTAGAGGCCGAAGAAGACCAGACCCTGAGGAATCAGCATGTACCAGTTGGTCGCCAGCGGGTTACGGCTGGAGAGCACCATATCCACCAGACCGGCACTGAAACCGAAACCGGCCATCCACTGCATGGAGGCAGCGATGAACACGGAGATACCGGTCAGCACGGCGTGGATGACATACAGTACCGGCGCCACGAACATGAAGGAGAACTCGAGCGGCTCGGTTACACCGGTGAAGAAGGAAGCAAAGGCAGCTGCGATCATGATGGAAGCAACTTTCTCTTTGTTCTCTTTCTTGGCGGAGTGATAGATGGCCAGAGCGGCACCCGGCAGACCGAACATCATGATGGGGAAGAAGCCAGCCTGGTACATACCAACCACGCCTTTCACCTGCTCCAGGCTCTTGCCAGCGGCCAGAGCGGCATCGATGGTAGCCTGACCACCCAGGAAGTTCGGGATGTCGTTGATACCGGCCACGTTGAACCAGAACACGGAGTTCAGGGCGTGGTGCAGACCGATCGGGATCAGCAGACGGTTGAAGAAGGCGTAGATACCGGCGCCGGTAGAGCCCAGGCTCACGATGGACTCACCGAAGGAGACCAGACCACCGTAGATTGCCGGCCATACGGCCATCAGGATGAAGGATACGACGATCATCACTACGGAGGTTACGATCGGTACCAGACGACGACCGGAGAAGAAGGAGAGTGCCTTGTGCAGCTCGACGCTGCTGAAGCGGTTGTACAGCTCAGCGGCGATAACACCACACAGGATACCCACGAACTGGTTGCTGATCTTGGCAAACGCGGCAGGAACCTGCTCCACCGGGATGCTCTTGATCTGGGCCACAGCGCCCGGGCTCAGCAGGGTGGTAACGACCAGGAAGCCGACCAGACCTGCCAGAGCAGCAGAACCGTCTTTATCCTTGGACATACCGTAAGCGACACCGACTGCGAACAGTACGGACATGTTATCGATAATGGCTGCGCCCGCTTTAATCAGGAAGGCAGCCAGCGCACTGTCACCACCCCAACCATTCGGGTCAATCCAGTAGCCAACCCCCATCAGGATCGCGGCGGCAGGCAATACCGCTACCGGCACCATCAGGGCACGGCCGATCTTTTGCAAATAACCGAGAATGTTCACGGTTCCTCTCCTTAGTTAATGTTTTTCTAGAAATTAAGTGCTTATCACGTTTGACGCATAAGCCATCAAGGCTTGATTGGCAGTCTAGGGCTTTTATTTCGCTGCGCAAATTAATAAACCGATAATCGTGATCGTTATCACCCAAACAAGATAAAGGTGGTGGATAGATGTGGCTTAGTTCGCAATCTTTATTTACGCTATAAAACAACTTGAATCCGTCTTAGCCAATTGCCACCGCCAAACCGGTCGCAACCCGACACAGAGGTATCCCATATGCGCCTGATCCCGTTGAAATCTGCCAGCCAAGTAGGCCTGTGGTCTGCTCGTTACATCGTTGACCGCATCAACGCGTTCAAGCCGACCAGCGATCGCCCTTTCGTACTGGGCCTGCCCACCGGTGGCACCCCGCTCAACACCTACAAGCGCCTGATCGAGTTGCACAAAGCCGGTGAAGTGAGCTTCCAGAACGTGGTCACCTTCAACATGGACGAGTACGTCGGCCTGCCGGAAGATCACCCGGAGAGCTACCACAGCTTCATGCACAACAACTTCTTCAGTCACATCGACATTCGTCCCGAAAACATCAACATCCTCAACGGCAATGCCGAGGATCTGGTGGCCGAGTGCAAGCGCTACGAAGACAAGATCAAGTCCTACGGCAAGATCCACCTGTTCATGGGTGGCGTGGGTAATGACGGCCACATCGCATTCAACGAGCCGGCCTCTTCCCTCTCCTCCCGCACCCGGGTCAAGACCCTGACCGAAGACACCCGTATCGCCAACTCCCGCTTCTTCGGTGGCGACATGGAGCAGGTGCCCAAACTGGCCCTGACCGTGGGTGTCGGCACCCTGATGGATGCGGAAGAGATCATGATCCTGGTCACCGGTCACGGCAAGGCACTGGCCCTGCAGGCCGCCGTGGAAGGCAGCGTCAACCACATGTGGACCATCTCCACCCTGCAACTGCATCCGAAGGGAATGATGGTGTGCGACGAGCCCTCTACCATGGAGCTCAAGGTCAAGACCGTTCGCTACTTCCAGCAGCTGGAAGCCGCCAACATCGGCCGTCTGTAAGGAGTCGTCATGTACGCATTGACCAACTGCACCCTCTATACCGGCAGCTGCGTGCTGACCGGCTACGGGGTGCTTATCGAGGGCGACAAGATTGTCGCCATCTCTCACCTGGCCGAACTGCCTGCGGGCATCGAGCAGATTGACCTCAAAGGCGCCAACCTGACCGCCGGTTTTATCGATGTGCAGCTCAACGGCTGTGGCGGTGTGATGTTCAACACCGACATCACGGTCGAGACCCTGGCAACCATGCAGGCGGCCAACCTCAAATCCGGTACCACCAGCTTCCTGCCGACCCTGATCACCAGTCCGGATGCGGATATGAAGCAGGCCGTTGCGGTCACCCGTGACTACATGGCGGCACACCCCAACGAGGTGCTGGGCGTCCATCTGGAAGGGCCTTACACCAACCTCAAGCGCAAGGGGATCCACCCTGCCGCTCAAATTCGCCAGCCAGCGGACGAGATGATCGACTTCTTCTGCGCCAACGCGGATGCCATCACCAAAATCACCCTGGCACCGGAGCGCAACGAGCCGGCCCATATCCGCCGTCTGGTGGAAGCTGGGATCCTGGTCTCGGCCGGTCACACTGCCGCCAGTTACGATCAGGCCATGGCCGGGTTTGATAACGGTATTCGCTTTGCGACCCACCTCTACAACGCCATGACCCCGACCCTCAACGGTCGCGAGCCGGGCGTCGTGGGCGCCATCTACGATCGCAAAGATGTCTACGCGGGCATCATCGTCGATGGCCACCATGTGCACTGGGCCAACGTGCGTCTGGCTCACAAGGCACTGGGGGAGCGACTGGTGCTGGTCACTGATGCCACCGCGGCAGCCGGTGCACCGGAAGGCTTTGAGAAATTTGATTTTTGTGGCACCACCGTCTTTTTACGCGATGGTCAGTGTGTCGACGAGAATGGTACACTCGGCGGTTCCTCCCTCACCATGATTGAGGGGGTGGAAAATCTGGTCAAGCAGGTCGGATTACCGCTCGATGAAGCACTGAGAATGGCCAGCCTCTACCCCGCTCGCGCCATTGGATGGGACTCACGTCTCGGTAGTATCCAGGTCGGTAAAGTTGCCAACCTCACTGTCTTCGATCAGGACTTCACGGTCCGTGGGACCGTGGTTAACGGACACTACACACAACAGTGACATCATGACTGGCGGACAAATAGCAAACGTAGATCTTATCAAGCAGGTCAACAGTGCAGCCGTATATCGGCTCATCGACCTGCAAGGCCCCATCTCCCGGGTCAAGATTGCCGAGTTGAGTCAGCTGGCCCCGGCCAGCGTGACCAAAATAACCCGGCAACTGATCGAGCATGGCCTGATCAAGGAGACCTCTCCGCAAGCCTCAACCGGCGGGCGGCGTGCCATCTCCCTGACCACCATCAAACATCGCTTTCAGTTTGTCTCTGCCAAGCTGGGCCGCGGCTACCTGCAACTGAGTCTCTATGACCTCGATGGCAAGGAGCTCGACCAGCACGTCATTCAGGTGACCGAGATCGACCAGCAACCCGTAGTCGACATGCTGCTGCGAGAGATTGGCGCCTTTATCGATGCCAACCGCGAACGTTGTCGCAACCTCATCAGCATCGCGCTGACCATGCCGGGTCTGGTCAACCCGGAATCCGGTATGGTCATCTACACCCCCAAGTACCAGATCCGCAATCTGGGACTGGCGAAGCTGCTTGAGAACCACTTCAACCTCCCCTGCTATGTGGGCAACGACACCCGCTCACTGGCGCTGGCCGAACACTTCTTCGGCGAGTCCCGCGACTGCATGGACTCCATTCTGGTGAGCGTCCATCAGGGGACGGGCTCGGGGATCATCACCAAGGGTCAGGTGTTCCTCGGTCAGAACCGCAACGTCGGCGAGATCGGCCATATTCAGGTCGAGCCGCTCGGCAAGCGCTGCCACTGTGGCAACTTCGGCTGCCTCGAAACCATCGCCTCCAACGAAGCGATCATCGACAAGGTGAAGGAGCTCATCAGCCGCGGTCACCAGAGCGCGCTGCAGGAGAAACACATCACCATCCAGGAGGTGTGCAAGGCGGCGTTGGCGGGCGATGAACTGGCCCGCAGCGTGATCGAGAACGTGGGTGAGCATCTGGGACGGGCGGTGGCCATCACGGTCAACCTGTTCAACCCGCAGAAGGTGCTGATCGCCGGCGAAATCACCGCCGCCGAAGAGATCCTCTTCCCGGCCATCCGTCGCTGCGTCGAGCATCAATCCCTGCCGAGCTTCCACCGTGGCCTGCCCATCGTGAAAGCCCGCTTCCAGAACCAGCCGACCTATGGCGGCTTTGCGCTGGTCAAGCGCGCCCTGCTGGAGGGAGATCTGCTGCAGATCATCATGGAGCAGAAGTAAGACACTGATCTTGCGAGATAACAAAACGGCAGCCAGTGGCTGCCGTTTTCTATTGTGTGCTTGCTGACGGTTTAGCCCGCCCGACATGGCTTGAACAGATCCAGCTGGCGATCGGCCTGTAACTGAGGCGAGAACCAGGTCAGCAGCGGCACCTGGGTCTGATCATCCGGCGCGAACTTGTATGGTGTGCCGTGCAGATAGAGCCCCATGGCCCCAAGGGATTCGCCGTGATCGGAGAGATAGACCAGTCCCACATCATACTGGCTCTCCAGCGACTTGAGCTTGTCGATCAGCAGCCCCACCACCTTGTCGGTGTAGCGGATGGTGTTGTCATAGGTGTTGACCAGCTCTTCGTTGCTGCAGTTTTCAATGTCGCTGCGCGGGCAATCCGGCATAAAGGCGCGCTCGCTGGCAGGGTAACGACGAAAATAGGTCGGGCCATGGCTGCCCATCAGGTGAAAAGCCACCAGCTTGTTGCCCTTCATGCCGGCAATCTGCTGATCCAGCCCCTCCAGCAACACCTCGTCATAACAAGACTCCCCCTGACAGAGCGCAGGATAGGATTTGGGAAGGATCTCGATGGTCGGCACATTGCGGCACACCCCTTTGCAGCCGCCATCGTTCTCTTTCCACAATACCGAGACTCCGGCATGTTGCAGCACATCGAGCAGGCCGTCACGGGAGCTGGCTAGCTGGTCATCGTAACCACGGCGCGTGAGGTTGGAGAACATGCAGGGCACCGAAACCGCAGTAGCAGTCCCGCAGGAGCGCACATTCCTGAACGACACCACCCCCTGCTCTTTGGTCGTAAAGCTGTTGGTTGCCTTGCCATACCCGTTAAGGGAGTAGTTCTGGCTGCGCGCCGTCTCCCCCACCACCAGGAACATCAAAGTCGGCTTGCTTCCCCGTGCCACCACCCTGGCATCGGTCCCCAGATGCTGGTAGGGGATCGGCGTGGCAAACAGCACATCCCGCCCATATTTGTAGAGGCCGTGCACATAGTTGGCAGGCACAATCTCTTTGGCCAGGGACTTGTTGTTGCGACCGACCGAGGCGTAATCCTGATAGTAAAGTGACGCGACGCCCCCGATAAACAGTAGAGAGATAGCCAATACACCTGCCCGCAACGCCAACCCCTGATACCAGCGAGCCGGATAGCGGATCCGCAGTGACCAGAGCACCAGAACAGGCAGCAGCCCGGTCAGCAGAAACCAGAGTGCAACGGAGCCATTCAAATAGGCCCCCGCCTCACCACTGTTGGTCTCCACTATGTTCTGGATCATGCCGGCATCGAAGATGACGCCGTATTTGAGCATGGCGTAGCTGACGATGGAGCCAGTCAAAATGAGCACGGTAAAAAAGGGCTTGAGCACAAACCGGAACGTGAAGGGAATAAACACGGCATTGAGCGCCGCGATCAGCACCAGCGGGATCGAGATGGCAAATCCGGCTTTGACATGGGTCAGGGCGCTGAGCACCGTATAGAAATGCAAAAAGATTGGCCAGTTCAGTACCAGGGCGAAAAAGAGCACCAGCAACAAATTGGTCTGCAATACACCGAGAGTTACACGCATAAACAACTCCTACATACCGACCTGCAGCGCAGCGGGCCGGCCAAGCCAACAAAAACGACGGGGCCAGCGTAGGAAGTAAAACTTAAGCGCGAATTAAGAGGAGAAGCACGGCGCTCGTGCGCCCCATCACAGCACGGGGCGCTCCGTGGCCCCGAAATGGATTTTTAGTTGTCTATCCATCGGATTTTGCTAGCTTGTTGAGTAGGCATTCATGAAATGCAGGTTAACCGATGGCACTGATCCAAGCCTCGATAGAGCAATTGAGAGTAGGCCACTATATCCATCTCCCCACGGGATGGACCAACCACCCGTTTATGTTCAATACCTTCAAGATCAAGGATCAGCAGCAACTCGACATTCTCCGTCATCTTGATCTCACCCTGCTGATGGTCGACCCCGACAAGAGCGATCTGCCCATAGAGCCGCTGCTGCGCGGCGATATCCCGGATGCCGGGCCTGATCTTGATGAGCTGGAAGAGCTGATTGCCTCGGGCCCGCCCCCCTTTGACGAAAAGGCCTTTCGCCGCTCCATGCGCGCCGCTGACAAAGCCTTTGGCCAATCCATGAGCGAGCTGCGCGATGCACTCGGGGCGCTGAACCTCAAACCGGATGAAGGGCTGGCCAATACCGCCCAGATCGTCCGCAATGCCGCCTTCACCCTCAGTCAGCACGAAGGGCCTCTCGGGCTCCACCTTATTCGCAGCCCCCACACCGATATCCTGTTGCAGCACAGCCTCAACGTCGCCTTTATCGCCATGCTGATGGCCCGCGAACTCGGCATGAACCCCATCGAGATTGAGGAGACGGGACTTGCGGGACTTATCCACGACATCGGCGAACTGAAAATCCCGAGCCAGATCACCCAAAAACGGGGGGATCTCAACAAGGCCGAGCAGAACTTCCTCAATATGCATCCCCAGTACGGATTTGACATGCTGACCCAGCTCAACGCCTTTGAACCGAAAATCCGTCAGGTCGCCCATCTGCACCACGAGCGGCTCGACGGCAGCGGTTATCCGCTCGGGATCAAGGGCGGGGAGATCCCGCCGCTGGCGCGGTTGATCGGGCTGGTCGACTTCTACGACGAGCTGCTCCATCCCCGCAACAGCGGTAACCCGGCCGCGCCGAGTCAGGCCATCAGCCAGCTCTACAAGTTATCCCAGAAGAAGTTCGACCAGAATCTGGTCAAGTTGCTGGTCAAGGTGCTGGGGGTCTATCCACCGGGTTCACTGGTGAAACTCTCCGACGAGAGCATCGCACTGGTGCTCTCTACCGAACCCACCATGCCCCTCAAGCCGAAGATCCTGCCCTATATCAAGGCCCAGCGGCCGGAAGCCGTCGCCATGATCGATCTGCGGGAAGATGAACGCACCATCACTGCTTTTATCAAACAGGAAGAGCTCGATGAGGGACAACGGCAGTTCTTCAACCTGACCCGCCGCTTCTGCTACTACTTTGCATTCTGAGTTATCCCCAGAAGCTGGGGATAACTCATTGGACAAACCGGAATAATTGCTCAAACCCCCATCAGAAGGTTGCCAACTGACCATGTATAAAAAACGCCCAGCCAAGGGGCCGGGCGGAGCATGCCACCTCCGTGTGGCGTATCCAGCGGATACATTCATGCTCCATCCATCAATATCAACCCGCTGCCGCTTACACAAATATCAATTTAACATGCTGATTTGATATGGTTTTATCCACTTGTTCTGGCAAACTGGCGGCCCGTTGCGCCCCGTTGGGCCAACAGAACAAGATCCTGATCACACTTATTCACGGGCTGGCTATTTTTTCAGCTGGCTTATGAGGAGCGTTTTTTATGCAGTTGGTCCTCTCCTTGCTGCAACAGATGAGCGTCAGCTTGGTGATCGCCTATCTCTTCTCGAAAAGCCCGCTGCTGCGCCCGCTTGCCAACTATTCAGTGAGATTACCTCACAAGATACTGATATACATCATCTTTTCCAGCTTTTGTATCCTCGGTACCTATGTGGGCCTCGATATCGACGATGCCATCGCCAACACCCGGGCGGTCGGCGCCGTCTTGGGGGGATTATTGGGGGGGCCGCTGGTGGGCTTTCTGGTGGGGCTGACCGGCGGCCTGCACCGCTATACGCTGGGGGGATTTACCGATCTCGCCTGCGCCATCTCCACCACCTGCGAGGGGTTGCTCGGAGGCATAGTGCACTGGCGACTGATGCGCTCGGGACGAACGGATGCCCTGTTTGAACCGCGTATCGCCTTCTTTACCACCCTCTACGCAGAGATCATGCAGATGGTCATCATCCTGCTGGTGGCGACCCCGTTCGACAAATCCCTGCTGCTGGTACGCACCATCGCCACCCCGATGATTCTGGCCAACTCCTGCGGCGCGGCGCTCTTTATCAGCATGATCCGCGACCAGCAGCGGATGTATGAGAAGTTCTCCCGGGTCTTCTCCGCCAAGGCGCTCAATATCGCCAACCGCACAGTGGGGATCATGAGTCAGGGCTTTACCCCGGAGGCGAGCAACAAGATTGCCCGCATCATTCAGGAGGAGACAGGCGTGGGGGCGGTCGCCATCACGGACACCGAGCAGATCCTCGCCTTTATCGGCACCGGCGAAGATCACCATCTGCCGGGTACCCCCATTGCGTCAGCCATTACCATGCAGGCCATCGCCCAGAACAAGGTGCTGTTTGCCGATGGCAACAGTCAACCCTATCGCTGCAGCCTCTCCTCCGCATGCCAGCTGGGCTCGGTGCTGGTGATCCCGCTGCAGGGGGACAAAGGAGTGATCGGCACCATCAAGCTCTACGAGCCGAAGAAGCGGCTGTTTCTCAAGATCAACCACACCCTGGGGGAAGGGATTGCCAACCTGCTGTCACAGCAGTTGCTGGCCGGTCGGCTGGAGCAGCATCAGCGGCTGCTGGTGCAGTCCGAGTTGAAACTTATCCAAGCCCAGATCAACCCCCACTTTCTGTTCAACACCCTCAACACCATCAGTGCCATCACCCGGCGCGATCCGGACAAGGCGCGGGATCTGCTGCTGCATCTTTCGCTGTTCTTTCGCAAGAACCTCAAACGCCAGAGCGGCCTTGCGACGCTGCTGGAGGAGCAGGAGCACTGCCAATCCTATCTGGAGATCGAGCTAGCCCGCTTTGGCGATCGGCTGACGGTGATAAACGAGATCCCACCCCATCTGGCCACACTGCGACTGCCCAGCTTCACCCTACAACCGCTGATCGAGAATGCCATCAAGCACGGCGTCTCGACCCTGCTGGAGCAGGGGCGCATTCGCCTCTGGACCGAAGAGCATCCCACCAGCGTCACCATCCATGTGGAAGATAATGCAGGCACCTGGCAAGCACATCCCGCTGGCGACGGTCTGGGCATGACCATCGTCGACCGGCGACTGAAAAGCGCCTTTGGCGAGCGCTATGGCGTGACGATTGCCTGCGAGCTTGAGCAGTGGACCCGGGTGTCGTTCACCATCCCCAAGGAGCAACCATGATCCGCACCCTTATAGTCGATGACGAACACTACGCCCGCGAAGAGCTGAGGCAGCAGCTGGCCTGCGATCCTGCCATCGAGATCGTGGGGGAAGCGGCCAACGCCATCGAGGCGCTGCCGCTTATTCAGCGCCTCAAGCCTGATGTGGTGTTCCTCGATATCCAGATGCCCAAGCTGAGCGGCATGGAGCTGGTCGCCATGCTCGACCCCCTGCCCCGCATCGTCTTTGTCACCGCCTTTGACGAATATGCCATTCAGGCATTTGAAGAGAACGCCTTCGACTACCTGCTCAAGCCGGTGGAGCCCGCCCGGCTCGCCAAGACGCTGGCTCGCCTCAAGCAGGATATCTCCCCGCAGCCCATCGAGCAGCTGGCCCCGACTATCGAACATATTCCGGGCTATCTGCACAATCGGGTCAGGCTGCTGCCCATCGTGCAGGTGGAGTATGCCTTCTCCGATCTGGGCGGGGTCCATGTGGCCTGTCAGGGCGAGCTGTTCCACACCCAGCTCACCCTCAAATCGCTGGAAGAAAAGAGCCCGCTGCTGCGCTGCCACCGCCAGTATCTGGTCTCCCCCAACGCCATCTTCGAGATCCGGTTGCTGGATAACCAGCTGGCAGAGATTGTCACCCCGAGCGGCGCCCGGGTGCCGGTCAGTCGTCGCTATCTCAAGGAGCTCAAAGATCAGCTGGGGCTGGACTGAACTGCGGAGTGTGCGCCTGATCACAGCCGCCGACCGCTCGGCACGCCATGGCGCCGCTCATCTTTTTTCACCTGCCATTAACAGACCAACGTCCTAGAGTGGCTGCGCACACCTAAAAAAAACAATGCAGGAGCGTAGCAATGATCTGGTTCTTCCTCTGTGTCGGCTTACTTGTGGCCGGCTACTTCATATACGGCAAATTCATCGAACGGATATTCAGCCCGAAACCCGAGCTGAAAACCCCCGCCATCACCATGGCTGACGGGGTGGACTATGTCCCCATGTCGGACAAGAAAGTCTATCTGGTTCAACTGCTCAACATCGCAGGCGTTGGCCCCATCTTCGGCCCCATCCTGGGTGCCCTCTACGGCCCGGTCGCCATGCTGTGGATCGTCTTTGGCTGCATCTTCGCCGGTGCGGTACATGACTACTTCTCCGGCATGCTGTCGGTACGCGCTAAGGGGGCCTCGGTGCCAACCGTGGTCGGTGAGCATCTGGGCACCGCCGCCAAGCACTTCATGAACCTGTTTGCCGTGGTGCTGCTGATGCTGGTGGGCGTGGTATTCGTGCTGAGCCCGGCAGGCCTCTTGGCCAACCTCACCTCCACCGATCTGGTCTACTGGATTGTGGCAATCTTTGCTTACTACATCCTCGCGACCATAGTCCCCATCGACAAGATCATCGGTCGCTTCTATCCCATCTTCGGCGCCCTGCTGGTCTTCATGTCGGTCGGCCTCATCGTTGGCCTGATCGCCTCCGGCAAAGGCTTCTACAACACCGGGATGGACTTCTCCAACCTGCACCCGACCGAACTGCCGCTCTGGCCGCTGCTCTTCATCACCATCGCCTGTGGCGCGGTATCAGGCTTCCACGCCACCCAGTCACCGCTGATGGCGCGCTGCATGCAGAACGAAAAATCCGGCCGCTTCATCTTCTACGGCGCAATGATCGGTGAAGGGATCATCGCCCTTATCTGGTGCACCCTGGGTCTCTCATTCTACGACAGCACCGAAGCGCTCAACGCTACTATGGCCAACGGCGGCCCGGCAGCCGTGGTACACGAAGTCTCCACCAGCCTGCTCGGCACCGTGGGCGGCATTCTGGCCATCCTCGGCGTGGTGATCCTGCCCATCACCTCTGGTGACACCGCGTTTCGCAGTGCTCGCCTGATCGTGGCGGACTTCCTGAAGATGACCCAGAAGCCGCTGGCCAAGCGTCTGCTGATCGCCATCCCCATGTTTATCCTTGGTTTTATCATCTCCAAGGCTGAATTCGGGGTGATCTGGCGCTACTTCGGCTGGGCCAACCAGACCACCGCCGTCATCATGTTGTGGGCCGCTGCCGCCTACCTCATTAAAGAGGGCAAGCTGCACTGGATCTGCACCATTCCCGCCATGTTCATGACTGCTGTGGTGATCACCTATCTGGCCAACGCCCCCATCGGGTTCGGGCTGGAGATGGGGACCTCCACCATCATCGGCCTGACTGCAACGGCGGCCATTACCGTGGCCTTCCTGATGAAGTTCCGCCAGCCCTTAGTCAGCAGTACCAGCGAAGGGTAAAAACAGCAAAAAATGCAGCGAAAGCAGCACAAAAAGGCGCCTGATGGCGCCTTTTTTAATGACAAAAAGACTAATAATGCAACTGTTGAACGGCTTCAGCTTCAATACAGCGAATAGCTTTAAGATTCCGGGCGAACTGACGATAAATGTGTGATTCTTAATTGCTTTAGTGCTTGTTGGAACCAATGATTAAGCTGTGCGTCATGCCAGTGGAGGTTATAAATGGCCCTTGATTATTTTGCACTTGGTCTGCTCGTCTTTGTCGGGCTGGTCATTTTTTATGGCGTCATCGTTATCCACGATATTCCTTACGAGATTGCCAAACATCGGAATCACCCTCATCAGGATGCCATTCACGTGGCAGGTTGGGTCAGCCTGTTTACCCTGCATGTGCTGTGGCCCTTCCTCTGGATCTGGGCAACCATCTATCGCCCCGATCGCGGCTGGGGCTTTAGCCAGCGGCTGCAAAAAGATGAAGAGGAGCTGGCGGCCCTCAAGCAGGAGTTGGCGGACCTGAAGAGCCGTATCAACACTATCGAACAGAGCGAGCAACAGGGATAAACCATGGACCTGCTACTGATCCTGACCTACACGGCGCTGTGTGTCGCCATATTCAAAATCTTCCGCATCCCGCTCAACAAGTGGACCGTCCCCACCGCAGCACTGGGTGGCGTGTTGCTCATCGGCACCCTGATCATGCTGATGAACTACAACCACCCCTACTCAGAGATGGCGCGCAACTACTACGTCTCCACCCCCATAGTGCCGCTGGTCAAGGGCCGGGTCGTTGAGGTTCCGGTGCAGGCCAACCAGCCGGTGAAAAAAGGCGACGTGCTGTTTCGCCTCGATGACGAACCGTTCCGCCTGAAAGTGGAGAGCCTCACCGCACGGGTCGAATCCAACCGCGAGCACCTCAAGTCCATTGAGGCAAGACTGCGCTCCGCCAGACTTGATCGGGATCGTGCCAGCGACCTGATGCGCCGTGGCGTGGGCAAGCAACGCGACCTCGACGTCACCCAAGCCAACGTGGATGACATCGTGGCCCAGATTGACCAGCAGAAAGCCACCCTGAACGATCTGCAAGCCCAGCTGATGGAAGCCAAGTACCAGCAGTCCCAAACCGTGGTCTATGCCCCGAGCGATGGTCATGTAGTGCAGCTGGCCCTGCGCCCCGGCATGATCGCCACCCCCTTCATGTATCGTCCGGTGATGACCTTCATCCACAAGGATGACACCGCCTACGTCGGCTGGTTCTGGCAAAACAGCATGCAGCGACTGGCGGTGGGCGATGAGGCCGAAGTGGTGATCGATGGCGTCCCCGGCAAAATCTTCAAAGGCAAGGTGACCGCCGTGGTTCCGGCCATTGCCGCCGGTAACGTGCAGGCCAACGCCGGTCTGCTGGATCAGACCACGGCGGTGCGTCCGGGTCGCCTGCCGGTAGTCATCTCCATTACCGACCCCGAGTGGTCCAAGTATCAGATGATTGCCGGTGCCAGCGGGCAGGCTGCGGTCTACACCCAGTACTTCCACCATGTGTCTGTGATGCGCAAAGTGCTGCTGCGCATGGCAAGCTGGATGAACTACATCTTCCCGTTCCATTGATCAGCAACCAAGCACCCTGCGGGTCGGCATCATGCCGGCCCGCTGTTTTTGTGGCGGCAAGCACCCTATAATGGCGCCACCCTGCGCCGTACCATGCCCAAACGCCACGCCCTCATGTTCGTTCTCAGACCCTATCAGACCGACGCCGTCAACGCCGTGATCAGCCACTTTCGCAAACACCCGGATCCCGCCGTGGTGGTGCTGCCCACCGGGGCAGGCAAGAGTCTGGTGATCGCCGAGCTGGCCCGCAAGGCACGCGGTCGGGTGCTGGTGCTGGCCCACGTCAAGGAGCTGGTGGAGCAGAACCACGCCAAGTACGAGGCGTGGGGGCTCAAGGCCGATATTTTCGCTGCCGGCCTGGATCGCAAGGAGGCGAGCGCCCAGGTGGTGTTCGGCTCGGTGCAGTCGGTCGCCCGCAATCTGGCGGCCTTCGACGGGGCGTTTTCGCTGCTCATCATCGACGAGTGCCATCGGGTCTCGCTCGATGATGACAGCCAGTACCATCAGGTGATCGACCACCTCAAGGCCGCCAATCCGGCCCTCAAGATCCTCGGTCTCACCGCCACCCCCTATCGGCTCGGGCTGGGCTGGATCTACCGGCGCCACTACCACGGCATGGTCAAAAGCCACGGCGAGCGGCTGTTCGGCGACTGCGTGTTCGAGCTGCCCTTGCGTTTTATGGTCAAAAACGGCTACCTGACGCCACCGCGCCTGGTGGATGCTCCCATCGTTCACTACGACTTCAGCAAGCTGGTGGCGCGGGAGAATGGCCTCTTCAGCGAGGCAGATCTCAACGGCGAGCTCAAGCGCCAGCAGCGGGTCACCCCCCATATCCTGAGCCAAGTGCTGGAGTATGCCGCCGACCGGCAGGGGGTGATGATCTTCGCCGCCACCGTCGAACACGCCCGTGAAATTCACGGCCTGCTTGGCGCCAGAGGCCAGCAGGCAGCACTTATCACCGGCGAAACGCCGGGGCCGGAGCGCGATGCCCTCATCAACGCCTTCAAGGCGCGGGAGCTCAAGTTTCTGGTCAACGTGGCGGTGCTCACCACCGGCTTCGATGCCCCCCATGTCGATCTTATCGTGATGCTGCGCCCCACCGAGTCGGTCTCCCTCTACCAGCAGATCGTGGGGCGGGGCCTGCGTCTCTCGCCGGGCAAGGAGGATTGTCTGGTGCTCGACTATGCGGGCAACAACTTCAACCTGTTTGCCCCCGAAGTGGGGGAGCCTCGCCCCCACGCCGGTACCGAGCCGGTACAGGTGCCCTGCCCCGCCTGCGGTTTTGCCAACACCTTCTGGGGCAAAACCGACGAGGATGGCAAGGTGATCGAGCACTACGGTCGCCGCTGTCAGGGGCTGTTTGAAGATGACGAGGGCAACCGCGAAGAGTGTGACTACCGCTTTCGCGCCAAGATCTGCCCCGGCTGCGGCGCGGAGAACGACATCGCCGCCCGCCGCTGCCAGAGCTGCGATCAGCTGCTGGTCGACCCTGACGACAAGCTTAAAGAGGCGCTCAATCTCAAGGATTGCATGGTGATCCGCTGTGCGGGGCTAACCCTCACCGCAGGGCGCGGCAAACAGGGGGAGCGGCTGGAGGTGACCTACCACGATGAGGATGGGCTGACCCTCAGTGAATACTTCGGATTTCACTCCCCGGGCGCACGGCGCTTGTTTCAACAGCACTTTGTGCGTCATCATTGGCCCGCCCCGGGGCTGGAGCCCGAATTTGCCACCCTGGCGAGCGTGCTGGCGGCAGAAAGCCAGTTCCGTCATCCGGATTTTGTCATCGCTCGCAAATCGGGTCGCTTCTGGCAGATAAAAGAGAAAATTTTTGATTATGAGGGCCGCTATCGTACCGCCAACTCGATGGCATGATGGCGACCGGCATACATGGCATGAATTGCGTTATCCCGTCGATCCCGCATCGGCGGGTTGAATTATCAGGGTCGGCACCACTGCCGGGCCCTTCGTCACGTTAGAGGATGTTATGCAGCGGCTGTTGATTGGTTTTTGTGCTCTCTTTTCTTCTCTGGCGGCTCATGCCGCCCCGCTGACGCCCCCTCAGGGTGGCCAGTACGCCATCATGGTGCAGGGCAATAACGGCGTCGAGTTCGCCCGCCACGCCGATCAGATGATCGCCCCCGCCTCCACCATGAAGGTGCTCACCGCGCTGGCGGCCCGCCTCGAGCTGGGTGCTGACTTCCGCTTCGCCACTGACATTCAGGCCCAACCCGGTGCCAAACAGGGTGACACCATCAACGGCGATATCTGGATCAACTTCGTCGGCGACCCCACCCTCTCCCGCATGGATCTGCTGGCCCTGTTCAAACAGCTCGGCGTCACCAGCATCAAGGGGAATGTCTACGTCAACACCGGCGCCTACAACGGCTACGAGCGCGGCAACGGCTGGTCGTGGGGAGATCAGACCCTCTGCTTCGCAGCGCCCGTCTCCTCGGTCATCATCGACAAGAACTGCGCCTACGGCACCATCACTGCCACCCAGATTGGCAAACCAGCGGTGGGCAATGTGGCCACCGGCGTGCCCATCGGCATCGGTGCCGACAACGTGGAGGTGATGAGCTATGGCGACATGGCGCGCCAGTTCTGCGCACTGGAAGTGGACATGGCCAAGGGCAACTTCTACGAGCTCAAGGGCTGCATCACCCCGAACAAGGAGCCGCAGGGTCTGCGTTTCGCCATTCACGATGTGGAGGCTTGGGGCTGGGACAACATCCGCTGGGCGATGAACCGGGCCGGTATCAAGCATGATGGCCTGCTGCGGGTCACCCACAAGGCCCCTGAAGGAGCAGAGACCCTCGGCACCCACTATTCGGTCTCCCTGCCGGTGATGCTCGCCAAGATGCTGAAGAAATCGGACAACCTCTATGCCGACACCTTCCTTAAAACCGTGGGCCGTCACTACTACAACAAGCCGGGCAGCTATCGCAGCGGCACCATGGCGGTGCGCGCCATCCTGACCAAGAACGGCATCGATCTGGGCAATGCCACCCTGGCTGACGGCTCCGGTCTCTCCGCTCACAATCTCATCAGCGCCCGTCAGATGATGTCGGTGCTGAACTTCATCCAGAAGAATGATGCCGAACTTGGCCTGATCAAGCTGCTGCCAAGCTCTCAGGTGGATGGCACCCTGGCGTGGCGGCGCAGCGTCACCGCCCCCATGATGAAGAACAAGGTGCACGCCAAGACAGGTACCATCACCGGCACCTCCAATCTGGTGGGCTTTATCGATACCGCAGGCGGCCAGCGCAAGGCGTTCGTGATGTTCCAGCGCGGCCTGTCCCAAGATCCGGCCACCCACGAGCGCTACCGTGCCAGCAAGGCGCCGTGGCCCTGGACCGTATTCGAGAAGGGGGTGCTGGAGAGCATCTATCAGCAGCAGCCGATCCAGATCGCCGATGAGAGCTGATCCAATAGGCCCACTCGAATCAGGGTATCGATAATTTCGGCTTCAAGTCGCCACGAGGCAGGGCTATGCTGTTGCCTGCCTCATATCAACGGCCATACATAAACGGCTTAAAAAACGGAGAGAAAATATGTTTGCAGTGATTTTTGGTCGCCCGGGTTGCCCCTACTGTGTCCGTGCCGTACAGATCGCCGAGCAGCTGACCGAACAGCGCGATGACTTCAAATTCCGCTACGTGGATATCCATGCAGAAGGGATCACCAAAGAAGATCTGGCCAAGAGCGCCGGCAAGCCGGTCAATACCGTGCCGCAGATCTTCCTGGACGAGCAGCACATCGGTGGCTGCACCGATTTCGAAGCCTACGCCAAAGCGAATCTGGGTCTCTACCAGTAATGCCTGCGGGTCATCCCGAGCGGGTTGACCGCCAGAGCGTATACAAAAATCCGGCGCCATCAGGCGCCGGATTTTTTTATTAGCGGAACTCGCACCATCCCTTGTCAGGAAGTCACAGACTGGGGTCAGGGAGTCACAGACTGGGCGGCAAAGCGCGCAATGATGGGGTTGTGATCCGAGCTGTCGGTGGCCGGTGAACTCACCTCGACCAGGTCCAGATTGCGGTAGTAGAGGTGATCCAGCGGACGACCGAAGGCGGTGCGGCGCAGGTCAGGCACCGGCACGGCCTCTTGCAGACCCAGCTCGTCCACCAATTTATTCAGCCAGAACTGGCGCTTGTCGCTCCAGGTATTGAAATCACCGGCTAGGATCACCGGCCCCTGATGGCGGCGCACCAAGGCAGTCAAATCGTTGAGCTGCTCGCGGAAGGTAGCCATCCCCAGCTCGAAATTGACCGCATGGATATTGATGACCATGACGCCGTCAGGATCGCCCTGCAGCGGATAGAGGCTCACCAGTCCGGATTTGGGGATGCGCAGCAAAGGCTCGGGGGAGCGCACGCCACAGACGAACGCCTGCGGGGTCTTGGCCACCGTCATCACCCCGAACGAGACGCCGCCCTGGGTGAAGGCTTGCAGCTGTTGCCACTGGAAATCACCGGCGCGCAGCCAGTCGAGCATATCGGGACGGGTAGCCGACTCTTGCAACAGCACCAGATCCTGCCCCTTGGCATAACTGTCCATCCCTTCACGCCAGTTCTTGCGCTGGCCCTTGTAGAGATTCCACACCGTCACCCCGAATTCACGGGGCAGCGCCGTGGTCGCCAACGCTACCAGCGGCGGACGCTGGCAGTCGAGTCCCGGCACAATCCCTTGAGCAGTGACCAGATGGTTCTGATCCGGCACCTCAAAACAGCCCACCAACCCCAGGGTCAGCAGGGAGGTGCCAAGAATGCGATAACTATTTTTCATTGGCTAACAACCGCCCGCCTTTGCTTTTTGTTGCGACCATCACAAACGTCATTCACGCCGACTAAGCTGATAGTCCCTGTTCCACCCAACCAGAAGGACCTTGTCTCATGGCGAAAGAACTTCGGTACAACGTGACGTTTTATGATCAACAAGGAAATTGTCATCAAGTGGAGCTGGCCACCGTCTATCAGATAAGACGGGACCCTCAATGCGATCTCTGCCTGTTTGACACCCTGCAATATGTGGGCTCGGAAGAGATGCTGGAACGCATGATACGGCAAAAAACCGGGCTTGAGCAGGAAATATCCATCATCAATGCCCGGCTGATTTAATCAGGCACTCACCGGAACCGGGCGGGATTTGCCGTGTTCGTCGATGGCGACATAGGTGAAGATCCCCTCGGTCACGCAGTAACGCTGGGCGTCGTTTTCCCGCAGTACCGGCTTGACCCACACCTCCAGCTTGAGCTTCATGGAGCTGCGGCCGATCTTCATGCAGCGGCCGTAGCAGCAGACCACATCGCCCACCTTGACCGGACTGTGAAAGGTCATGCCTTCGACGGATACGGTACAAATACGTCCTTTTGCCAGCTCCTTGGCCATAATGCCCCCACCTATATCCATCTGGGACATGATCCAGCCACCAAAGATGTCGCCATTGGGGTTGGTATCGGCTGGCATTGCCAGGGTTCTCAGCAACAACTCCCCATCGGGGTGACGTTTTGTATCTACCATCATTACCGCCTCTCTCTCATGGATGGCGGCATGATAGGGGGCGATCACCCCCTTGGCAAACCTCAATTGCCCGAGGCGGCGAGCTCGGCAAACCAGTGGGCCGGATCGGGCCAGCGATAGTTGAATCCCATCTGCTGGCAAATCAGCTGACCGTCGATGGGCTGAAATTCACCGGCAGGCTCGATAAAGACCGGCGCGGGCAGCCCCTGCTGGCGCGCCGCAAAGGGGTAAAACTGCTCGCGGCGCGGATGCACAGGCGCGCTCAGGTTGAAAACATCCCCGTCCTTGCCCCGCTCCAGCAGCAAGATGCAAGCCGCCACCACATCGTCCAGATGGACCAGATTGACCGACTGGGCGCCGCCATCCAGAGTCTTGCCCGCGAGGAAACGGCCGGGATGGCGATCCGGGCCATAAAGGCCGGAGGGACGCACTATCATCACCGCCTCGAAACCGGCCGCCAGCACCGCCTGCTCCGCTGCCAGCATCCGCTCGCCACGGGCATGGCGGGGTTGGGGTTCTTCCCCCTCCTGCTGCCCCGCCCCCCACACCGAGGTGGCGCTGACAAACAGCACTCGCTGGGTGCCACTCGCTTTGGCCAATGCGCAGGCCTTTGCCACCGCCTGCGGATAATCGTCTGTCTTGCTCGGTGGTACGCAGATCACCAGACTCTCGCAGGGGATGGGCCACGCATCCGACATATGGGCAGAAATCGTCAGCGGATGGGCATCGATCCCCTCCCCCTGCAGACGGGCCGCCTTCTCGGCGCTGCTGACCGTGACCGCCACCTGCTTGCCTGCCGCCAGCAGAGCCCGCGCCAGCGGCAGCCCCAGCCACCCCGCCCCCAGAATGCCGATCGTCCCGGCGATATATTGCTCTGTCATTGTCCCTTCTCCTGCTTGACGCTATTTGCCCCGCAGCTTACCTGCCTTGGTAGGAAAAGGAAGCCTTGGCCAACATATCTACTTACTACTGGATAGACAAATTCAGCCAAATAAGTCCCATTTTAATGGCAATATAAAGCAATTTTGTTTTGCAAAATATATATACTCTATCCATCACTCAACCCCGCTCCTACATACTCAGTAAGCGGGATTATTTTCAGCCATCATGATATCAGCGACATATATTAACCGAATTTACCATACGAAAATACCTGTTGAGAACTCCAATACAGACACCTCATATTCTAGCAATCTCTTTAACATAACCAATCAAAATACCATGCAGTTTCTCTTGCTCATTATACAAACTATCATATGCTTCAAGAATTGATTTTTCTTGGTTATCAACAGCCTTATCTATAGCCACTTCCTTGTCTAGATAATCCTTTATTGCAATCATGACTTTTTCAGGGAACAGCGGTCGATGAACCTTTAGCAAATAGTTTATTTCAAGCTTAAGTTTTTATATGGCGTGTAGTCTATATTCTTCTCAGCACCAATATTCTCACCTGTCATTTTTTCAAATTCAAAATCGGATGACGAACCTGTAACGTCTAAAGCATCAGATAGCGCAGATAACAATCTTAGTAATGGTTCCTTTCTTATTTCCCACTCCCGATTCTTCTTGCCTTCATAAAATGCCACTGTTACTACTGCAGTACCAATACAAGTTCCAAAGGCAATAGCTATATTAACCAATAGGGAGCTATCTAACTCAAATCGCATGTAAAACAAAATAATCAGAATAGCTAAAATAAAACCAACCACCAAACCAAATAATATTTTCATCATTGCCTCATACGCTTTACAATATTTAAAGATTGATGACAGCACATTTTGACCTAGCCATCATGCTTATTTATATCAGCGCCACTTAAACGTATACCTCTAATTGTTGTCACCATTGTTTCAGCAGCTTCTTGAAGCTTGCTCCTTTTAGATATATAGTTATCATCTTTATTGGAAGCAGCTTCAAGCTCGATAAACAAAACTGTTTTAGCAGTACTGTACGTATCAGGGAATATTGCCTTATTAGCCTCAAGGAATGCCATGCCTGATATTACAATCCCCCGAAACTCACCATCAGATGTAAAATCAAACCTTCCCACATCTGGCCAAGAACTCAATAACTTATCGGCTTCAATTCGAGCATTAAGCAATACTTCATTTTCTTTCTCCAGTTGATTTACTTCTACCCAAAGAACAGCCGATATTACAGCACAAAAAAATGATATGCCGAGAAACACATAAGTGCGTAAACGTTCTTTATGCTGATATAGCTGAAAAGCTAATCCAAGAAGACTAGCAAGTGATGCCAATGTAGTGAATATGGCTATAACCATCATGATTCCTTTATGAAAAATTTATCTAATGTGTAAAAAACATTCAAAGTTCGACATGTGTAGATTCCGTATATCCTGCCCAGCGCAAGATTATAAATCAACATAATTGTTCGTTTTTCAATAAGTTGCGGTCATATCTCTCAAATATGTAGTTAGAGGCGGCTATTTCTTTCCTAATAAAAAACAAGCGGGCCATTGGCCCGCTTGGTTTTATGCCGAGTTAACCCCATCCTCACACCGGCGGATGGAAATGGCTGGCCTCGCGGGTGGCCATCTCCTCGTAGGTGGCCCACTTCTGCCACGCCACTTTTTGCGCCACCTGCATCAGCCGTTCGGCCTCCTCTGGATGGCTCTGGGCCAGCACCCGATAACGGGTCTCCTCCTGCCGGTATTCAGCAAGGGGGATGGAGGGACGCAGGCTGTCGAGACTGAAGGGGTTCTGCCCCGATCTGCGCAATACCGGGTTGTAGCGCATCAACGGCCAGTGACCGGAGGCCACGGCGCGTTTTTGCTGGGTCAGGCCAAACTCCATATCGATGCCGTGGGCGATACAGTGGCTGTAGGCGATGATAAGCGACGGGCCTGGATAGGCCTCCGCCTCACGCAACGCTTGCAGCGCCTGCTGCGGGTTGGCACCAAAGGCGATGCGGGCAACATAGACGTTGCCGTAGGAGATGGCCTGCAACGCCACATCCTTCTTGGCCAGCGTCTTGCCTCCCGCCGCGAACTTGGCGACGGCACCGAGCGGGGTCGATTTCGACATCTGGCCGCCAGTGTTGGAGTAGACCTCGGTATCCATCACCAGCACGTTCACATCGCGCCCGGAGGCGAGCACATGATCGAGCCCCGCCGAGCCGATGTCATAGGCCCAGCCATCGCCGCCGATGACCCAGACCGAGCGGCGCACCAGCTGATCGATGAGTGACAGCAGCTCGCGAGCCTTGCCGGATTTCACCTCCTCCAGCCGCTCGCGCACTTGCGCGACCCGGGTACGCTGGGCACGGATCTCCGACTCCAGCCGCTGCGGGGCGTTGATAAGCGACTCGACCAATGCCTCCCCCAGTTCACCCTTCATCGCCAGCAAGGCCGCCACCGCCTGCCCGTGATGCTGATCGGCGGTGAGACGAAAACCAAAGCCAAACTCGGCGTTGTCCTCAAACAGGGAGTTCGACCAGGCCGGCCCCTTCCCTTCGCCGTTCTTGGCCCACGGCGTAGTCGGCAGGTTGCCGCCGTAGATGGAGGAGCAACCGGTGGCGTTGGCCACCAGCATGCGATCGCCAAACAGCTGGGTCAGCAGCTTGAGATACGGTGTCTCGCCACAACCGGCGCAGGCGCCGGAGAACTCGAACAGGGGTTCGAGGAACTGGGTGCCGCGCACCGTGGAGAAATCCACCCGCTCGCGGGCAGGCCACGGCAGGCTCTCGAACCAGCGCAGCGCCTGTTTCTGGCCAGCCAGATGCGGCGCCTTGTCCATCATGGTGATGGCGCGCTCGCCCTCGTGTTCTTCATCGGCCCCGGCCCGCACCGGACAGGCCTGCACGCACTGACCGCAGCCGGTGCAATCCTCCGGATAGAGCTGCAGGATGTAACGGCTGTCGGGGAAGCCCTTGGCGGTGACGGGCACCGACTGGGCCGCTTCGGGGGCGGTTGCCAGCCAGTCCTGATGGTAGAACTTGGCCCGCAGCGCCGCGTGGGGGCAGACAAAAACGCAGTTGCCGCACTGAATGCAGATATCGGAGTGCCAGATCGGGATCTCGCGGGCGATATCGCGCTTCTCGAAGCGGCTGGTGGCGGTGGGGTAAGTGCCATCCACCGGCAGCATGGATACAGGGATCAGATCGCCGCGCCCCGCCAGCATCTCGCCGGTGACCCGCTGGACAAACTCGCTGCCACCCGGCGCCAGTGGCAACGGATAGTCGCTGATCTGCTCGTCACCGGCCGGGATCACCACCTTGCAGAGGTGAGCCAGGGTATCGTCCACTGCCGCGAAGTTGCGCTCGACCACTTCGGGCCCCTTGCGGGCATAGCTCTTCTCGATGCTCTCCTTGATCAGCGCAATGGCTTCGTCCCGTGGCAACACCCCGGCCAGCGCGAAGAAGCAGGTCTGCATAATGGTGTTGATGCGATTGCCCATGCCGTTTTGCTCGGCCACCCGATCCCCATCGATGCAGTAGAGCTGGATATTGAGGGCGCGAATACGGGCGCGCAGCCGCTCGGGCAGCTGGCCCCACACCTTGTCCGCCTCATAGGGAGCATTAAGCAGCAGGGTTGCCCCTTCCGCGGCGTGCTCCAGCAGATCGACCGATTCGACAAAGCCCCACTGGTGGCAACCGATAAAGCTCGCCTGCTCGATAAGCCAGGGGGCGTCGATGGGCTCGGGGCCAAAGCGCAAGTGAGAGACGGTGCGCGAGCCCGACTTCTTGGAGTCATAGACGAAGTAGCCCTGGGCGTGGAACCCCTCCAGCTCGCCGATGATCTTGATGCTGTTCTTGTTGGCGCCCACCGTGCCGTCAGCGCCGAGGCCGAAGAAGAGCGCCCGCACCCGGCTGGCAGGCTCCAGATCGCCGATGGGATGCCAGGCCAGACTGAGGCCCGACACATCGTCCACTATCCCCACGGTAAAGCGGGGGCGCGGCGTATCGGATGCCAGCTCCTCGAACACCGCCGCGCACATGGCGGGGGTGAACTCTTTGGAAGAGAGGCCATAGCGACCGCCACTGAGCCAGGGCAGCCGCTTGATAAGGCCGCGCTGCAAGCCATCGATCAGCGCGCTCTGCACATCCAGCAGCAGCGGCTCGCCGCCCGCCCCCGGCTCCTTGGTGCGATCCAGCACTGCCATGCGCTGAACGCTCGCGGGCAGGGCATCGAGCAGCGCCTGTACCGGGAAGGGGCGATAGAGGCGAATGACCAGCACTCCGGTCTTGCGATCCTGTTGGTTGAGCCAATCCACAGTGGTGCGGGCGGTAGCCGCCCCCGAGCCCATCAGCACGATGACGTCGGTGGCATCGGGCGCGCCGTGGTACTCCACCAGCCGGTAGTGGCGGCTGGTCAGCTCGCCGAGATTGTCCATGCACTGCTGCACCCGCGCCGGTACCGCTTCGTAGAAGGGGTTGACGCTCTCGCGGGACTGGAAGTAGGTATCCGGGTTCTGGGCGGTGCCGCGCATCACCGGATGATCCGGGTTCAGCGCCCGGGCACGGTGGGCGCGCACCCAGTCGTTGTCGATAAGCGCCCGGATTTCATCCCGATGCAGGGCGGTGATCTTGTTCACCTCGTGGGAGGTACGGAACCCGTCGAAGAAGTGGATAAAGGGCACCCGGCATTGCAGGGTGACGCTATGGGCGACCAAGGCCAGGTCCTGCGCCTCCTGCACCGAGCCGGAGGCAAGCATGGCAAAACCGGTGCTGCGCGCCGCCATCACGTCCTGATGGTCGCCAAAGATCGACAGCCCCTGCGCCGCCAAGGATCGGGCCGCCACATGGAACACCGCCGAGGTCAGCTCACCGGCGATCTTGTACATATTGGGCAGCATCAGCATCAACCCCTGACTGGCGGTAAAGGTGGTGGCGAGCGCCCCCGCCTGCAGGGCGCCGTGTACCGTGCCGGCCGCCCCCCCTTCACTCTGCATCTCCACCACTGTGGGAATGTTGCCCCACAGGTTGGTCTGCCCCTCCGCCGCCCAGGCGTCGGCCAGTTCGGCCATGGTCGAGCTCGGGGTAATGGGGTAGATGGCACACACTTCACTCAGCTGGTACGCCACCCGGGCCGCGGCTTCGTTACCGTCGACCATGATCAGTTCATGTTTCATTGGGACTCCTCCGGTTGGCGCAGCTCGATGGCGTGACAAGGGCACTGGTCGTGACAAGCACCGCAGCCGGTGCAGCGCTCGGCATCCACCTGATAGCCCTTACCCGGCCCCAGCTTGGCGACGGCCTGCTCGGGGCAACTGCCATAGCAGCCGTCGCACTCGAAGCAGTTGCCGCAGGAGTAGCAGCGCGCCGCCTCGTAGCGAGCGGCCACCTCATCCAGCCCGCCGATGATCTCGCCAAAATCATCCCGCGCCCACGCCGGTTTGACCGGCTGACTGCTGGCCGGGGCGTGGGTCTGGAACCAGAGCTGCAACTGCTCCGGCCCCACCAGCGGGTAGGAGAGCGGCTTGTGGTAGTGGCGACCGCGCAGCCAGGCATCCATATGGCGCGCCGCCTTCTTGCCATGACCGGTGGCGATGGTGACGGTGCGCTCGGAGGGCACCATGTCGCCGCCCGCAAACAGACCCGGCACATCCGTCATCAGGTTTTCGCCAACCTGTACCACCCCCTCCTTGTTGACCCGCACGCCGGGAATGCTCTCCAGCACCGAGAGGTCGACCTCCTGACCGAGCGCCAGGATCAGGGAATCCGCTTCAAGGGTTTCAAACTTGCCGGTGGGCACCGGCTTGCCCTCTGCATCCAGCGCCATCACCTCCACCTCGATATTGGTGTTGTCGAGCTGGCGGATGCTGCGCAGCCAGTTGATCTTGATCCCCTCCTCCTCGGCCTCATCGGCTTCAAAGGCGTGGGCCGGCATATGGTCCCGGTCGCGGCGGTAGATGATCATCGCCTCCTCGACCCCGAGGCGGCGGGCGGTGCGGGCCGCGTCCATGGCGGTATTGCCACCCCCATAAATCGCTACCCGTCGTCCCAGTTTGGGCGGCGGCAAGCCCTGCTCTTCGGCCAGACTGGCCTGTTCGAGGAAGCTCACCGCATCGAGGATCTTGCCCGCTTCCCGGGCCGGAATATCGACCCGCTTGGCCAGATGGGCGCCGATGGCCATAAAGACGGCGTCAAAGCCCCCCTCGTCGCGCTCGCGCAGCACATCCTCCACCTTGTGGTTGAGGGTCAGCGTCACCCCGGCCGCCACGATGCGGGCCACCTCCCGATCCAGCACATCGCGGGGCAGACGGTAAGCGGGAATACCGAAACGCAGCATGCCGCCAGCAAGCGGCCCCGCTTCGCGGATCTCCACCTGATGGCCGAGCCGGTTGAGGTGCCAGGCGCAGGAGAGGCCGGAGGGACCGGCACCGATCACCAGCACCTTCTTGCCGCTGGCGGGCGCGGGTGGCGCAGGCTGCCAACCACGGACCAGCGCTTCGTCGCCGAGGAAGCGCTCGATGGCGTGGATGGAGACGGATTCATCCACCTGACCGCGGTTGCAGGCACTCTCGCAGGGGTGATAGCAGACCCGGCCATGAATGGCGGGCAAAGGGTTCTCTTCGATCAGGGTCTGCCAAGCCGCCTCAAAACGGCCGGCCTGCGCCAAAGAGAGCCAGGCCTGGATATTTTCTCCGGCCGGGCAGGCGTGATTGCAGGGTGGCAGGGCCGGCCGCCAGACGGGTAGCCGGGTACGCACCGGGCCTGTTCCCGTTTTCAGGGAGAGATCCGGCAATGGGGTCATGTCCAGTTGTTTGCTCATACATTGCTTTCTTCTTTTTGTGTGACAGGCCCCACCCGATGGCGCTTGATACCGTGTAGCCGAAGCGGACGGTGGCCGGATGGGGAAGAAGCGAAAGCGTTAGAAACTGGGAACTAAGTCGATAATGGCCGCTTTTTTGTACTGATTAGCGAATCAGGATCAAAAAATGTTGCACTTTATGGTTCATAGAGACCAGAACGTGACTCAAGTAACATCTTCTCCAGCTGACCGCTGGCTTTCAGTTTGGCGAGCCCCCGATTGAAGGTTTTGATCAGCTCGTCAGCATTAGCGCGCTTGCGACTGATCAACAAGTGACCTTCGACCTTCATCACGGGTTTTGAATGGGTTGCAAAGAGATCGACCGTGCTGGCCGGGTAGAACTGACGCAGGGAGTAGTAGCCAACATCGATGTTCTCCAGCGTCAGGTCGGCGCGGCCGGAAAGCAGCAGATCAAAGCTCTGGCGCAGCCGGGTGACGAACTGCACCTGCAGCGGCACCTGCGCGATAGCTGCAAAAAAATCTGCATTGTAGGTATAGCCACTGACCGCAGCCAGCTTGCGATCCGCCAGATCCTGATAGCCACGCCATTCCAGCGGATCGGACTTGAGATAGAACCAGACGTAGGTCTCGCTCAGGATGGGATCGCTGTAAAGATGGGTTTTGCGCCGCTCACTCGACTCATACCAGTGGACAGTGCCATCCACCACGCCCTCCTCCGACAAGCGAAAGGCCCGCTTCCAGGGCAGAAACTGAAACTTGACGCTCACCCCTTCACTCTTGAATGCCTCGCTCACCACATGAGGGATTAGCCCCTGATATTTCAGCGTCTCGGAGCAGTAAGGGGGATACTCTCCCGTGGTCAGGGTCAGCTCCTGCGCCCAGAGCAAGTGGCAAAAAAGGCTCCCCGCCAGCAACCAGCTTATTTTCATCCCGATGCCCTCTTGTTCTGTTTTCCCAACTATAGACCGCCCCCTTGAAAGGATTGCCGGATCGCCGGGGAACCGTTATGTTCCCCTTTTTCCAGGCGATCGCGCCGCGTCACAAGGATATGAAGATGCCCAGGCTAGACAGCATTCACCTCTACCCCATCAAATCGACTGCAGGTATGCCGCTGGCTCGCGCCCGGGTGACCGAAGAGGGACTGGCAGGGGATCGCCGCTACATGGTGGTCAAACCGGACGGTACCTTTATCACAGCCCGAACCCATCCCCAGCTGCAACAGGTCGTGGCTACCCCCATCGAAGGGGGCTTGCAACTGCGCTATCCGGGCTTTGAACCGCTCACCCTGCAAGAGGCCGACTTCAGCCGTGCCCCGCAAGCTACCGGAGTCTGGAGCGACCGCTTTACCGCCCTGCACACCGACCCCAAAGCCGATGGCTGGCTAAGCCGGGTGGCAGGGGAGACGGTGCAACTGCTCTGGCTGGGTGAAACCTCGGATCGTTTTCGCGAAAAGACCGGCACCCGGGTCAGCTTTGCCGACGGTTATCCGCTGCTGCTGATAAGCCAGGCTTCCCTTGAGGATCTCAATCTGCGCTCCGATGCGCTGCACCAGATGAGCCAGTTCCGCACCAATCTGGTGGCAAGCAACACCCAGCCCTTCGAGGAGGACAGCTGGGTGCGCATCCGCATCGGCGAAGTGGAATTCAAGGTGGTCAAACCCTGCAGCCGCTGCATCATGACCACGGTGGAAGCAGGCACCGATCGCTTCAACGCCCTCAAAGAGCCGCTGGCGACTCTCACCCGCTACCGCCGTGGCGAGGATGGCGAGGTCTACTTCGGCCAGAATCTGGTGGCGCTGAACGAGGGCTGGATTGAGGCAGGCAGCGAGATCGAGGTGCTGGAGCGTACCCGTCCGGTGGTCTATCCCGCCGCCGCGCCGAAGAAGCGGGAGCTGGTCTGCGTGGCCCGCGAACCGCTGGCGCGGGATCTGGAGACCTTCTGGTTCGACGCCGCCGATGGAGAGCCCCTGCCCGACTACCTGCCGGGCCAGCATCTGCCCATCAGCCTCGATATCAAAAACGAACGGATCCAGCGGCGCTATACCCTGAGCTCCACGCCGGATCACCCGGAGCGTTACAGCATCAGCGTCAAAAAGGTGGAGGGTGGCCGCATCTCCCACTGGCTGCACCAGCAGTTGCAGGTGGGTGATCGGCTGCTGGCCGCCAACCCCGCTGGCGAGTTTCACTTAGGGTCCGAGCGCAACCTCCTGTTGCTCTCCGCAGGCTCCGGCGTCACCCCCATGCTGGCGATAGCCCGCACCCTGGCGCTACGCGGGGAGCTGGAAGAAGTTCACTTTATGCACCTGTGCCGCAGCGAAGCGGACATTCCCGCCGCCAGCGAACTGCACGCCATGGCACAGCAGGGGATGACCCTCACCCTGATCCTGAGCCAGCCTGACAAACACTGGCTGGGGCTGCAAGGGCGACTCAATGATGAGCATCTGCAACTGGTCAAAGGGCTGGCCGAAAAAGAGGTCTTTATCTGCGGCCCCCACGGCTTTATGGCCGATGCTGCCGCCAAAGTTGCGGCCCTCGGCGTTCCGGCCGCACGGATCAAACAGGAGAGTTTTGGCGGCGCCATTCTCTCGGTGGCCCGCCCCCATCAGGCGGTACAACTGCGTATCGGCGCCCAAGCCTTTACCGGCAACAATCAGGGCACAGTGCTGGATCAGGCCAACAAGCAAGGCGTAGAGCTGCCATGGAGCTGCCGCGCCGGCATCTGCGGCAGTTGCAAACAGACGCTGCTCTCGGGCGAGGTGGATCACCCCGACGCCCCCGCCATCACCGCCGCCGAGCGGGCGGAGGGCAAGATCCTTGCCTGCTGCGCCGTGCCGCTCACCGACCTTGAAATCCTATGATCAGGTGATCGGGCCGCATTAACTCACGCCAATCCAGATGACCGGGGAATTGACCCCGGTCATCTTTATCCACACTTGTTCACCTGAGCCGCCCTTAATTTGTCCCCACGGCCTTCATCTGTGAGTTTCCCTTCCTATACTCTCAGAGCAAAAAGCCTTGCCAGCCATTGACTTGGCGATGCTCCATACGACACTCAGCCATAGGGAAAGGACGCCCATACCATGGAACAGAACAAGCCCGCCTTTCAGCTCAACCTGCTGCTATCCGTCATCACCCTGATCCTGCTGTCACTGGTGTTTTTCGCCTACAGCTGGGCGGGTAAACAACTGGAAGAGAGTTATCGACAACAATATGTCTCCTACCTGCTGGCCGACGAACTGCGCCAATCCTCCGATGATCTGACCCGACTCGGGCGCACCTACGTCATCACCAAGGATCCAGCCTACGAGCAGCAGTACATGCGGATCCTGGCCATACGCAACGGCGAACAGCCGAGACCGGATGGCTACAACCGTATCTACTGGGACTTTGTCGCCGCCAACGGCCAGAATCCCCGCCCCGACAGCAATGTTCGCCGTGGCCTGCTCGACCTGATGAAAGATGCCGGTTTCACCGACGGTGAGCTCGCCAAACTGAACGAGGCCAAAAACAACTCGGATGCCCTGGTCAACACCGAGGTCGCCGCCTTCAAACTGGTGCAGCAGAGCGATGGCGATCCGGTTGCCAACCAGCAAAAAGCCATCGCCATGATGCATGACAAGGCCTATCACCAGAACAAGGGGCGCATCATGTCCCCCATCGATGACTTCTACGTGATGATGGAGCAGCGCAACCATGAGGCAGTCGAGAGCGCCATCGCCAATACCGATATGCTGCGCTATCTCTTTATCGCCCTCGGTCTGGTGTTGATGTTCTTCCTCTGGCGCACCTATCGCTCCCTGCTCGATCTGGTGGGCACCTCGGTCGAACAGCTCAAGACCGATCTCCATATGATGGCGGAAGGGGACTTCTCGCGCCCCATCAAGGTGCCGCCAGGATCGAAAGAGAGCCTGATCGGCCTGCTCGGCGGTATGCAGACCACCCTCAAGGGGATCATCGCCAAGGTCTCCCACTCCACCGAGGAGCTATCCCACTCTGCTGACAGCATCGCCCAGATCGCCGAGCAGACCGCCCAGTTTGCTACCGATCAGCAAACCAGCACCCAGACCATGGCCGCCGCCATCGAGGAGCTGGTAGTGAGCATCAGCCACCTCTCCGACAACGCCACCCATGCCGACGAGCTGAGCAAGGTCTCCGCCAATACCCTGGAGGAGGGGTCAGGGGTCATTAAAGAGACGCTTGGCAGCATCGAGAATATCTCCACCACAGTGGGGGATGCGGCCAGCACCATCTCCGAGCTCAACGGCCATACCCAGCAGATTTCGGAGATCATCGGGGTGATCCGCGGCATCGCCGATCAGACCAACCTGCTGGCCCTCAACGCGGCCATCGAGGCGGCACGGGCCGGTGAACAGGGTCGCGGCTTTGCGGTGGTGGCCGACGAGGTGCGCAATCTGGCCAGTCGCTCGGCAGCCTCAACCCAGCAGATCACCGGGATGATCAGCAAGATCCAGAGCGGGGCGGATGCCTCCATCCGCAGCATGGAGAACACGGTCAACAACGTCTCTCGCGGGGTCACGCTGGCCAACCAGACCGGCGAGGCGATCGCCAGCATCCAGAGCCACGCCTCCAACCTCACCGGCCTGATGGGGGAGATCAGCCACACCCTGCGCGAGCAGTCCACCGCCGCCAACGAGGTGGTCTCGACCGTCGGCAACATCACCTCCCTCTCAGAGCAATCGGGGGATGCTGCCCGCCACGTGTCGCAAGAGGCGGCCAAGCTCAAGCAGCTGTCACGGGTGCTGCGCCAGGAGATGGGGCACTTCAAGCTTTAAAGAATGCTGCAAAGCAAAACGGCTGCCCGAAGGCAGCCGTTTTTTATGAGGGGTATCCCCCGTCATTCAGTATCTATCAACCACGCAGGGCGGCGATACGCTGCTCGATGGGCGGGTGGCTCATGAACAGCTCGCTCATGGAGCGCTTGCCGTTGATGCCAAAGGCCATCATGGAGCCTTCCAGCTGCGGCTCGGCACCGCGGGAGAGGCGCTCAAGGGCGGCAATCATCTTGTCACGACCGGCCAACTTGGCGGCACCGGCATCGGCACGGAACTCACGCTGACGGCTGAACCACATGACGATGATGGAGGCCAGAATACCGAACAGCATCTCCAGCACGAACACGGTGATCATGTAGGCAAAACCGCCGGTGCTGCTGCTCTCTTCCTCGTTGTTGGAGCTGAAGAAGTTGCTGATCACGCCAGCCACGATCCGGGCGAAGAACATCACGAAGGTGTTCACTACACCCTGGATCAGGGTCAGGGTCACCATGTCGCCATTGGCCACGTGGCTAACCTCGTGGGCCAGTACCGCTTCCGCCTCGTCACGGCTCATGCTGTAGAGCAGGCCGGAGGAGACCGCCACCAGCGAATCATCGCGGCGGGCGCCGGTTGCAAAGGCGTTCATCTCGGGAGAGTCGTAGATCCCCACTTCCGGCATCTTGATACCCGCTTCGCGGGCCTGACGGGCCACAGTGCTCACCAGCCAGTGCTCGGTCTCGTTACGGGGTTGCTCGATGACCTGGACGCCATAGCTGCGCTTGGCCATCCACTTGGACATCAGCAAGGAGATAAAGGAACCCCCAAAACCGAACACGGCACAGAACATCAACAGCCCGGAAATGCTGGACTTGTTGATCCCCAGAACCGAGAACAGGATATTGAGTACCACCCCCAGCACCAGCATGACGGCCAGGTTGGTCACCAGGAATAGCATAATTCGCTTCATATAGACTCCTTGTGAAGATAAGGGACATGACCGGGGATCACTCGGGATCCCCACCTGATCATGTTAATGTCGACATTCTAGGGAGATTCGATGAATGTTCGCTGAATATGCCGTCAAAGTAGCGGCGAGATATCGAGACGCCCCTGCAAATCGGCTTCAAGCGGATTGTTTATAAACGGAATTTCGCCGAGGAAGGGGGCAGGCAGCAAGCCCCTCAGGGTGTCCAGATTTTCCTGATAATGGCTCATGGAACCATGGAGCCGATTAATTACCCACCCCGCTACCGGCAGCTGATCGTTGCGGATGGCGGCAAAGGTGAGCAGCGCATGGTTGAGGCAACCCAACTTGGCCCCCACCACCATGATCACCGCCATGTTCTCCTGCTTGACCCAGTCCGACAGCAGATGCTTGCGATCGAGCGGCAAATACCAGCCCCCAGCCCCTTCCACTACCGCCAGTTCGGCCCCGGCCTGTTCAATCTTGCGCAACCCCTCGCTCAACCCCTGCATGGTGATAGGCTGGCGCGCCTCGCTGGCGGCGATGTGGGGCGCAATCGGCGGCTCATAGGCGAACGGATTGACCACCTCATAGGGCAGCGGCAGACTCGCCGCCTCCTGCAACAGAACAGCATCCAGGTTGCGCAGCCCGTCCGGAGTGCGAGCACATCCGGCCGAGACCGGCTTGTAACCCGCGCACTTGATTCCCTGTGCGCTGAATTCGCGCAGCAGGGTGCGCGCCACCAGCGTCTTGCCCACATCGGTATCGGTGCCGGTGATAAAGAATGATTTCATACGGTTCTCTCCTTGGCAGGGCCCGTTGACTACCCTGCATACAATGCGATTCCCGGCGCTCAGCTAGGCTTGCTGAGACGGCCGAGGCACACCCGATAACTGGCGACCAGCCTGCCATCGGGCTGGCGAAACGCCTCATACGCCTGAGCCAGCTGCTGCAATCTGGCGCGACCGCTCAGACCGGCCGGGGCGGCACTACCCTGATTGTCATTGACCTGATTGGCCCCAATCCCCTTGAGATCGCGCAACAACTGCGGCAATTCAAGATAGGCGAGATCCCAGGTGATACAACGCAGCTCGGGAGCAGATACCCCGGCGCTCGCCAGAGCCTGCTCCAATTGTGGCAGGCTGAGGAAGCGATTGACATGGGCGCGACCATCAAGCTGCTGCCAGGCGGCTCGCAACTGCCAGAGCGACTCATCGAGCAGGGTCGAGAAAAAGATCTGGCCGCCCGGTTTGACCACCCGCAGCAGCTCGCCAAAAGCCTGGGCCGGACGCTCGCACCACTGCAGTGCCAGACTGGAGAAAACCCAGTCGAACGCGTTATCGGCGAAAGGAAGCTGCTCCGCATCGCCGCAGAGTAGGCGAGCACCGCTGCCACGCAAGGCGGCCTGCGCCAGCATGCCGGGGGCGAGATCCAGCCCCACCAACTGATGACAACGGTTCGCCAGTTGGGGCAAGAAAAAGCCGGTGCCGCAGCCCAGATCCAGCCCGCTCACCGTCAGATCAGTGCCAACCGGCCTGCTCGGCATCCATTCCAACAGCGCCTGACCCACCTCCTGCTGAAAGCGGGCGTGGGCATCATAATGACGAGCGGCGGCGCCGAAACGGCGAGCAAGCTGCGCCTTGTCAACCGTTTGAAAACGCTCAGCCATAGTGAGCCTCCCCAAGCGTTGTAACTGCAGGGCAGACCCCCAAGGCATCGAGCAGGCGATCCACATCCTGCTCGCGGTGAGCCGCACTCAGGGTAATGCGCAGCCGGGCCGTACCGACTGGCACAGTGGGCGGGCGGATGGCGCTCACCCAGACGCCGCGCTCCCGCAGCCGTTCTGCCAGTTGCAGGGCAACACTGCTCTCCCCCACCAGCAGCGGCTGGATCGGGGTATCGCTCGCACCGAGTTGCCAACCCAACGCCTGTGCCCCTTGCCGGAAGCGGGCGATGAGCTTACCAAGATGGGCGCGGGCCTCATCGGCGGCACGCACCAGCTCGATGCTCTTGCTGACTGCGCAAGCCTGCGCCGCCGGCATATGGGTGCTGTAGACATAGTGGCGGGCGAAGTTGACCAGATACTCCACCAGCTCGCGGCTGCCGCCGACAAAAGCACCTGCCACACCGAGCGCCTTGCCAAAGGTGCCCATCTGGATGTGTACACTGGCCGGGTTAACCCCCTGCGCCGCCAGAGTGCCGCGCCCCTCAGGCCCCAGCACACCGAGGCCGTGGGCATCGTCGATCATCAGCCAGTTGCCGCTTTGGGCGGCGAGGGTTGCGAGCTCGCGCCAGGGGCCTTGATCCCCGTCCATGCTGAACACCCCTTCCGAGACAATCAGTCCGCGATTGGGCTCAAGCTGCCGCTCAAGAGCCGCCATATCGTTGTGGGCAAAACGCTTCATCTTGCAAGGGAGCTGGCTGCCCATCTCCTGCAAAGAGGCGTGGTTGAGTTTGTCCTGCCACAGCAGATGCTCCTTGCCGAGCAGGGCTTTGAGCACCGCCTGATTGGCGGAAAAACCGCAATTGAACAGCAGCACCGCCTCCACCCCGAGCCACTCGGCCAGAGTCTCCTCAAGCTCTTGGTGGGCTCGGCTGTATCCGGTCACCAGCGGCGAGGCGCCGGATCCCGTGCCATAACGCGCAATCCCCGCGTTGAAAGCGGCCTTGATGGCGCCGTGTTCTGCCAGTCCCAGATAGTCGTTGGCGGAAAAGTTGAGGTAGTCGCGCCCCGCAACCCTGAGCCGCCCACCACTCGCCCCGTCGGTCGCGATGCGATTGCGCAGCAGACCCGCCTGCTCGCGCTCGGCCAGCGCTGCGCCCAATGCAAAAGGGCCCGTTACAGCAGGACCAGTCATGACCGCGCAGCCCCTGCACGGGGGCGGGTGGCGTCATAAAACATCTCGGTGGGCTCGCTCTGGCGACTCACCTCGGCCAGCAGTTCCTCTTCTTGAACCTGATCCGGCTTCTGGGCCCGCTGGGCGGGACGAATGCCGAGCCGCTTGAACAGCTGCATGTCGCTGTTCTCGTCCGGGTTAGGAGTGGTCAGCAATTTGCAGCCGTAGAAGATGGAGTTGGCCCCCGCCATAAAGCACATGGCCTGCATCTGCTCGTTCATCTTCTCCCGCCCGGCTGAGAGGCGCACATGGGAGGCAGGCATCATGATCCGTGCCACGGCGATGGTGCGGATAAATTCGAACGGATCGAGGTTCTCCTGATCCTCCAGCGGCGTGCCCTTCACCTTGACCAGCATGTTGATGGGCACGCTCTCCGGGTGATGGGGCAGATTGGCGAGCGCCATCAAGAGGCCCGCCCGATCCTTGGCCTGCTCACCCATACCGACGATACCGCCAGAGCAGACCTTCATGCCCGCGCCACGCACATGCTCCAGGGTATCGAGCCGATCCTGATAGGTGCGGGTGGAGATGATCTCGCCGTAAAACTCCGGCGAGGTGTCGAGGTTGTGGTTGTAGTAATCGAGCCCCGCGGCCCCCAGACGCGCCGCCTGATCGGCGGTAAGCATCCCTAGCGTCATGCAGGTCTCCATACCGAGCCCCCGCACCTCCTCAATCATCCGGATGATGTAGGGCATGTCCTTCTCTTTGGGGTTGCGCCAGGCGGCCCCCATGCAAAAGCGTGACGAGCCGTTGGCCTTGGCTTCGCGGGCCCGCTCCAGCACCTTCTCCACCTCCATCAGCCGCTCGGCCTCAAGACCGGTGTGATAACGGGCGCTCTGGGGGCAGTATTTGCAATCTTCCGGGCAGGCGCCGGTCTTGATGGAGAGCAAAGTACTCACCTGCACTTCATTCGGGTCAAAGTGGGCGCGGTGGACGGTCTGGGCCTGAAACAGCAGATCGTTGAACGGCAGGGCAAACAGGGCCTGAACCTCGGCGAGGGTCCAGTCATGACGAAGGGCGTGACCGCCCACGGTGAGAGCATTCATACATGGCTTCCGGTTGTTATTAGTGGGATCCTGCGCCCGCCATCTTGGGATGGACGGCCACAAAACCCGCCGCCGGGCCTGCGCGCTCAGGGTGATGCGCAGTGCCAAGTGGCTGAAATTGTTGGCTAGTGTAGAGAGCACGCGTAGACTGTCAACACCGACCAGATCAAACCAATTGACAACAGAACAACAAATGACCAACCAAGAATTCGACCTGCACCACATCTGGCACCCCTATACCTCCCTCACTCACCCCCTGCCCTGCTATGAAGTGGCCAGCGCCAAAGGGGTGAAGATCACCCTCAGCGATGGCCGCGAACTGGTGGATGGCATGAGCTCCTGGTGGGCTTGCGTGCACGGCTATCAGGTGCCGGAGTTGGACGCCGCCGCCACCGCCCAGCTCGGCAAGATGTCCCACGTGATGTTTGGCGGCCTCACCCACGCCCCGGCGGTCGAGCTCTGCCGCAAGCTGGTGGAGATCACTCCGAAGGGGCTTGATCGGGTATTTCTGGCCGATTCCGGCTCGGTGGCAGTGGAAGTGGCGCTCAAGATGGCCCAGCAGTACTGGCACGCCAGGGGGACGCCCAGAGCCAAATTTGTCGCCCTGCGCAGCGGCTATCACGGCGACACCTTTGGCGCCATGAGCATCTGCGATCCCGATGGCGGCATGCATGAGCTCTACAAGGGATTCCTGCCGGAGCACCATTTTGTCGACGCGCCCAACTGCCGCTTCCACGCCGAGTGGGATGAACAGTGCGTGGTGGAGCTGGCGACGCTCATGGCCGATCATCACGAGGAGATCGCCGCCATCGTGCTTGAGCCCATCGTGCAAGGCGCTGGCGGCATGCGCTTCTATCACCCCCGCTATCTGCAGTGGGTACGCGCCCTGTGCGACGAGTTCGGCGTGCTGCTCATAGCTGACGAGATTGCCACCGGCTTTGGCCGCACCGGCCAGCTGTTTGCCTGCGACTGGGCGGGGATCAGCCCCGACATCATGTGTCTGGGCAAGGCGCTTACCGGCGGCTACCTCACCCTCTCGGCGACCCTGACCACCGAGCATGTCGCCCGTACCATCTGTGACGGCAAGGCGGGCGTCTTTATGCACGGCCCCACTTTTATGGGCAATCCCCTCGCCTGCGCGGTGGCCAACGCCTCCATCGATCTGCTGCTGACCTCACCGTGGCAGGAGCGGGTGCGCGCCATCGAGCATCAGCTGCGTACCGAGCTGGTAGAGCTGACCCTGCACCCGGCGGTCGCGGATGTGCGAGTGCTCGGCGCCATCGGGGTGGTGGAGATGAAAGAGCGGGTGGATGTGGCGCGCATCCAGCGCAAGTTTGTCGAACTGGGCGCCTGGATCCGCCCCTTTGGCAAGCTGGTCTACCTGATGCCCCCCTTCGTCATCACCCCTGAAGAGCTGCGGGTATTGACCGGCGCCATCCGTCAGGCCATCACCGAAGGCGAGTTTTAATGCAATGCAGCGGGCGGCCATCGCTGCCGCCCGTTTGACTACCGGCATTTGATATATAAAGAGGACAACTTTATCCACTTCAGTGCAGTTTCACTTGCCGTAATGTGAGCAAAACACCAGACCTGAGGCCCCAAGAGGGGTAAACTGCTGCGGTTTTACCATCAAGAAAGACTGCTCATGCGCCTCTCCATTGCTGCCAAAATCAACTTTTTCCTGCTTTTCATCTTCTCCATGGTACTGGTCTTCTCCGCAGCCTATCAGGCGGTGCGCGAGCGCGATCTCATCCTGACCCTCATCAAGGAGCAGAGCCGCGAGCAGACCGAAGCCTATTTCGATGGCCTCAACATGCTGATGCTGACCGGCAAGATGGATGCCCGCGATACCCTGCGCGGCAAGTTTCTCGACCATGCCCATGTGGAGGATGCCCGCATCGTCCGTGGCGACGCGGTGAGCAAACAGTTCGGGCCGGGACGGGAGACAGAACAGGTAAAAGATGAGTTTGATGAGCTGGCACTGGCGGGCAAAGGGAGCCTGGAGGTGGTGCACAACGGCATGCACAGCCGTCTGGTGGTCACCCGACCGCTGCTGGCCAAGAAGGATTTTCGCGGCACCGACTGCACCAGCTGTCATCTGGTGCCGGAGAACACCGTGCTTGGTGCGGTGCGCTTTGACTACTCCCTCGATTCGCTGTTTACCCGGGTCGAGCAGAATATTCTCACCTCGGCGCTGATCCTCACCGGCATCTTCGGGATGGGACTGCTGCTGACCCTCTGGGTCATCCGCACCTGGATCGTGCGCCCTCTCAACCAGTTGACCCGCTCCATGGAAGAGGCCACCGACCTGCACGACTTCGGACACCGGCTGGAGGGGGATGACGGTGACGAGATTGGCCGGGTGGCGATGGCCTACAACCAGATGCTCGACAGCGTGGAGCGCCAGCTCGGCAAGCGCACCAAGGCCAGCAGGCAGGAGCCGGATCAGCCCCGCTGAGGCGGGTACTTAACCGACGTAGTAGAAGAGCAAGCTGGCGATCAGTACCAATAGCAGGATAGCCAGATTGACATGCCGGGAGTCATCCTGACGGCGGCTGCGCTTGCGCTCCAGCAGCAACACCGCCAGCGTCAGGGCGCAACAGCTCCAGAGCCCGTAGACCAACCAGGGGGTAAGGGACGGGTCCCAATAATCGCGCACCTCGATCCCGCCATAGACCAGAAAACCGTAGGCAATTTCGGGCCGGGCATAGTGGTAAAGGGAGAGCAGCACGATAAAGCCGCCCCAGCAGAGCATCACCAGCCCCTGTAACACCCGTGTCAGCCAATCTGGCCCATGCCGCCGCTCTTTCACCCACCTCTCCTGCGCCCGTGACACTCTTGTTGAGTGAACCATGCCGAAAACCCCACCAGAGTCCGACATTTTTGCTTGTTTATCAAACCCGCGCGGGTAAGATTGACGGCTTAGTCTGCCATGGTGGGCCATCTGTGCCCGGGCCAGACTCCCTAGTGTTGCAAATAGCGCTGCAAGAACAAGCTGGAGACAATATTTCGATGACGCACGCATCCGTAGTAGATGTGCTGGCCGGTAAGTATCCGGTCGGCACCACCCAAACTGTCAAAGGGTGGATCCGGACTCGCCGTGATTCCAAGGCGGGGATCTCATTTTTGGCCATTTCCGATGGCTCCTGTTTCCATCCGGTACAGGCAGTTGTCCCCAATACCCTGGCCAATTACGAGAATGAAGTGCTGCGTCTGACCACTGCCTGCTCCGTGGAAGTGACCGGCGTGGTTGCCGCCTCTCAGGGCAGCGGCCAGGCTTTCGAACTGCAGGCGACCGAGGTGAAGGTAGTCGGTTGGGTCGAAGATCCGGACACCTACCCGATGGCTGCCAAGCGCCACAGCATCGAATACCTGCGTGAACAGGCCCACCTGCGCCCGCGCACCAACATCGTTGGCGCCGTGACCCGCGTTCGTCACTGCCTGGCGCAAGCCATCCACCGCTTCTTCCACGAAGAGGGTTTCCTCTGGGTTGCGACCCCGCTCATCACCGCCTCCGACACCGAAGGTGCCGGCGAGATGTTCCGCGTCTCCACTCTGGACATGGAAAACCTGCCGCGCACCGACGCCGGCAAGGTGGACTACAACGAAGATTTCTTTGGCAAAGAGGCTTTCCTGACCGTATCCGGCCAGCTGAACGCCGAAACCTATGCCTGCGCCCTCTCCAAGGTCTACACCTTCGGCCCGACCTTCCGCGCTGAAAACTCCAACACCAGCCGCCACCTGGCCGAGTTCTGGATGGTTGAGCCGGAAGTGGCCTTCAACGATCTGGAAGATAACGCCGCACTGGCCGAAGCCATGCTGAAGTATGTCTTCAACGCCGTACTGACCGAGCGCCGCGACGATCTGGAGTTCTTCGCCCAGCACGTGGACAAGGATGCCATCGGCCGTCTGGAGCGTTTCGTCTCCTCCGACTTCGCCCAGATCGACTACACCGACGCCATCGAAGTGCTGCAAAACTGTGGCAAGAAGTTCGAGTTCCCGGTCTCCTGGGGTATCGATCTCTCCTCCGAGCACGAGCGCTATCTGGCTGAGGAGCACTTCAAGTCTCCGGTGGTGGTGAAGAACTACCCGAAAGATATCAAGGCCTTCTACATGCGCCTCAACGACGACGGCAAGACCGTTGCCGCGATGGACGTACTGGCACCGGGCATCGGCGAGATCATCGGTGGTTCCCAGCGTGAAGAGCGTCTGGACGTGCTGGATGCCCGTCTGGCCGAGATGGGCCTGAACAAGGAAGATTACTGGTGGTACCGTGACCTGCGTCGCTTCGGTACCGTGCCGCACTCCGGCTTCGGTCTGGGCTTCGAGCGTCTGGTGGTCTACGTGACCGGCATGGGCAACGTCCGCGACGTGATCCCGTTTCCGCGTACTCCGCGTACCGCCGAGTTCTGATCAGCGGCATCTTGTCACTGCATTGCAAAAGCCGACCTGTGGGTCGGCTTTTTTATTGTCACCCTTATGGGTGATACTCAGGATCAACCGGCACAAGGAACTCGTCGCCTATGGGATATCGCCTGCTGCTCTCGCTATTGCTGTCCTGCATGCCTGTTCAACTGTGGGCCGAGCCCGTTCGTCTGACCACCCTGGAGTGGCCCCCCTACACCAGCCAGAGCCTACCCGATGGCGGCCTCACCGGTCATATCGTCAAACGTGCCTTTGCCGAGGCGGGACTGGAGGTGACGTTCGACTTCTATCCGTGGCAGCGGGCGGTGCGCCTGGCGGCCGACCCGACCCAGCCTTACAGCGGCTATTTTCCCGAGTACCTCTCCGACACCCTGCCCACCCTGTGGCGCAGCTCCCCCAGCGTGGGCGACAGCGTGCTGGGCATGGCGCAGCGCTCAGCCCCCCCCATCCCCTGGCAACAGCTCACGGATCTCGCCCCCTACCGGATCGGCGTGGTGGAGGGATACGTCAACACCCGTGAATTCGATGCCCTGATGGCTAGCAAGCGCCTCAACACTGCCGCCGTCGATGCAGACCTGCTCAACCTGCGCAAATTGCAGCGCAACCGGCTCGATCTGGCGGTGATCGACCGGGATGTCTTTCACTGGCTAATCAACCATGATCGCAAGCTGAGCAGCGCCGGATTGCAGTTTCACCCGAAGATCCTCGAACACAAGAGCCTGCACATCATGTTTCGTCCCGACCAGCAGGCGTTGCAGCAACGGGTGGCACAGGCCATTGCAAGATTGGATATTGCCAAGCTGAGCGAGGATTATCAGCGCCGCTATCTGCAGCAAGCACCTGCGGCCAAGTGAGCCAACCCGCTGAAGTCAGCCCTTGCTGGCAAAAATAGCCTGAGCGCTGGCTTTTTCACCCTCTTCTGCCGCAATCGAGCCCTTTTTATGCCCCTCCCCTGCAGCCCTGCTGCCACTCTGTGCTGCCACCATGACCACCCGCTGGCTTGGCCCCGAGTGATACCACTTGGTGACAAAAATGATGTTTTTGTTAGTACGTGGTTTTTAAGTGGTTTAATCAAAAATTCATCGAGTTATTGAAGTAACTCAATTTTTTCACTTTTTCAGGGGAGCAGAATAGTAACTAACCCTTTTGGGCTAAATAAAACAGACAATGACAATTCATGGTTCAGGCTACCCGCGGCAATATGGGTTGAATCACACGAGGTAACGGAATGATCTTGATGGAATTTTTGGTGGTACTCGGCTGCTTGCTGCTGGGTACCCGCTTTGGGGGCATGGGACTCGGTCTCATCAGTGGTATCGGTCTCTTCCTGTTGACCTTCGTCTTCGGCCTGGTGCCGGGCGAACCGCCTGTTCAGGTAATGCTGACCATTCTGGCGGTGATCGGCTGTGCCGCTACCCTGCAGACTGCCGGTGGCCTCAACCTGATGATGCAAGTGGCCGAGCGTCTGCTGCGCCGTCACCCGCAATACATCACTATCCTGGCGCCGCTCACGACCTGGACCCTCACCTTCCTGTGCGGTACCGGCCACGTGGTCTACACCATGTTCCCCATCATCGCTGACATTGCGCTGCAGAAGAACATCCGTCCCGAGCGCCCGATGGCCGTAGCCTCCGTTGCCTCCCAGATGGCCATCTGCGCCTCCCCGGTCTCCGTTGCCGTGGTCTCCATGGTCTCCATTCTGGCGGCCGGTCACGGTATCGGTCAGGCTTACGGCCTGCTCGACATCCTGATGATCGCCATCCCCTCCTCCCTGACCGGTGTCATCGTGGCGGCCCTGTGGAGCCTGCGTCGCGGCAAGGATCTGGACAAAGACGAAGAGTTCCAGGCCAAGATCAAAGACCCGGAGCAGCGTGCCTTCATCTACGGCGGTGGTGAAACCCTGCTCAACACCAAGTTCCCGAAAGAGGCCTACTGGTCTACCTGGATCTTCTTCGCCGCCATCGCTGCCGTGGTATTGCTCGGCGCCAACGAAGGTCTGCGCCCGGTGTTCACCATCAAGGACAAAACTGGCCCGCTCTCCATGAACCTGGTGATCCAGATGATGATGCTGATCGCCGGTGCCATCATCCTGATGCGCTGCAAGGTCAAGCCGGGCGAGATCGCCAACGGTGCCGTCTTCAAGGCAGGCATGGTCGCCATCTTCTCCGTATTCGGGGTTGCCTGGATGAGTGAGACCTTCTTCCAGGCCCACATGCCGCTGCTCAAAGAGACCCTGGCCCATGTGGTACAGGCCCAACCCTGGACCTACGCCCTGGTACTGTTCCTCATCTCCAAGCTGGTAAACAGCCAGGCCGCCGCCCTCACCGCCATCGCTCCCATGGGTCTGGCGCTGGGTGTCGAACCCAAGCTGCTGATCGCCTTCCTGCCGGCGAGCTACGGCTACTTCGTGCTGCCGACCTACCCGAGCGATCTGGCCTGTATCGGTTTCGACCGCTCCGGCACCACCCGCATCGGCAAGTTCATCATCAACCACAGCTTCATCATTCCGGGGCTGATCGGGGTGGTGACCTCCTGCTCGCTGGGCTTTATCCTCACCAGCATCCTGCTCTAATCGCAGTCGCGTTTACCACGCTATTGCAATACAGGCCCCCACTTCGGGGGCCTGCTTTTTTCCCCGCTCAGTTACCTCAACCACTTCCCCGCCGCCATTTCCGGACACTATGCCTTTACCTCTGCCCCCGTCGCTGGGTAGCATGCCCCCTCGTTCACCACTGGAATCTCATCCATGTCTCGCGTCATCCTGCTCTGGAGCGGTGGCAAAGATGCCATGCTGGCCCTCTGTCATGCCCGCCAAGCGGGCCATCAGGTGATGGCACTGGCCACCTTTGCGCCGCCAGAACCCCGATTTCTCGCTCACCCCTTGCCGCTGGTGCGCCGTCAGGCGGAAGCCCTCGGACTGCCCCATCTGCTGGTCACCATAGAAGCGCCGTTCGATCTCGGTTATGAGCGGGCACTGGCACGGCTCAAGGAGGAGTGGCAACTCGATGGCGTAGTCACCGGCGATATCGACAGCGTGGGCGGTGCGCCTAACTGGATCCGCGAACGCTGCCAGCCGCTGGGTCTCACCGTCCACACCCCGCTCTGGCAGCAATCTCGTCAAGCCTTGCTGGCGGATATGCTGGCCCGCGGCATCGTCGCCCACCTCTCCTGCGTCGATACCCGGGTGCTGGCCCCCGAGTGGACTGGGCGCCCCCTTGATGCCGCCACCCTCGCCGAGTTGCAGCAACTGGCCGAGCACGAGGGCTTCGATGCCTGCGGCGAGCAAGGGGAGTACCACACCATAGTGACCGACGGCCCGGGCTTTGCCGCCCCGCTGCGCCTCGATGGCTGGCAGGTGGCGCGGCAGGATCATCTGGCCTATCTGGCCGAGCCACAGGGGTAACGGCCTCAGGCCATCTGGCCCGCTCACTCAACGCGCGAAAAATCGAGATAAAAAAACGGGAGGCAACAGCCTCCCGTTTGGATTTGAGCGGACCAGTTTTGAGCGGGCCAATAACGACCCGAACAAGGGATAAACCGGCTTATTTCGCCAGCTTGCCCAGCACCCGCTGCAGCAGGCGGATGCGCGGCTCGATGCTCTCCAACAGCAGGAACTCCGCCTCCGAGTGGAAACCGCCCCCCATGGGGCCGAAGCCATCGAGGGACGGCACACCCGCGGCGGCGGTAAAGTTGGCATCCGAGCCGCCACCGGCCTCCAGCCAGTTGAAGGGGATCCCCTCCTCTTTGGCTGCCGCCTCCACCAGCGCCATCAGCGCCTCGGTGTCACCGCTCGGGCGCATCGCCGGCTTGAAGGTCTGGCGATCCACCTCGACCCGACAACCCGCGAGGAAGGGGTTGTTGGCCATAAAGGTGAGCCGGTCGTGCACCGCAGCAGCCTCTTCGTTACTCCAGAAGCGCAAATCCACGATCGCCTCGGCAAAGTCCGGTACCACGTTGACACCGGTGCCGCCCTGTACCACGCCGACGTTCATGGTGGTGCCCGTGGTCATGTTGACCTGCTCGTTGATGGCCAGCACCCAGTGCGCGAGTTCGGTGATGGCGGAGACACCTTCGGTCAGGGCCGAACCGGCGTGGGAGGCCTTGCCGTGGAAGGTGATGCGGTACTTGGCATTGCCCTTGCGGGCGCTGATGAGATCCCCGTTGGGACGAGCCGCCTCGGCCACCAGCACGCAGCCGCTCTGTTTGGCCTTCTCCACCAGCCAATCTTTCGACCAAGGGGAGCCAATCTCTTCGTCGCAGTTGTAGCAGACCAGCACCTTGAGCTTGGCAAGCAATGCCGGATCCATCTCTTTGAGGGCATACCAGATAGAGAGCAAGCCGCTCTTCATGTCCGACACACCGGGGCCAAAGGCTTGATTGCCTTCGATGTTCAGCGGGCGCTTGGCCGCCGTCCCCTCGGGGAAGACGGTATCCATGTGGCCGCACAGCATCACGTCGTAGTGATCGGCACCCGGCGCATTGGTGATCTCGAGGCAGGGGCCGCACTCGGCAGCGAACTGGTGGCGGGTCACCTGCCAGCCGATGGCCTCATATTTCTCGGTCATGATGTCGGCCACTTTCGCTACCCCGGCCGGGGTGCGAGTACCGCAATCGAGGTTGATGAGCGGGGCCAGATCGGCCAGATAGTTATCGAGGGAAAACGGGCTCTTTACAACTGTCATTATCTTCTCCATGCAACAATCAGCGTTGATGGCCGATCGTCTATTGCAACAATGCGACACAGTGAGAAAAAGGCGGGCAGCCATGCCACCCGCCCGACCGGTAAATTCCAAACACCACTACATAACCCACATCACTACATAAACAGCAGATAGTTGAGGGTCAACGCCGTCACCAGCGCCCCCGCCATCGGCACGCTGGTGCGTTTGACCACGGTAAAGGGCGATACCTTGGCAATCCCCGCACAGGCGATCAGTACCGCAGCGATGGGGGAGACGGTACGGCCGATACTGGAAGCGAGTTGCATCGGCAGCAACATGGTCACCGCAGGCACGCCAAACTTGGCCGCCACCGCCGGAGCCAGGGTCGAGAAGCTGAGGAACGCCGCGTTGCCGGAGCCCATGATGACCGCCGCTACCATGATCAGCGCCACCATCACCAGCGTCATCAGACCGCTGCCGATACCGGCATTGCTGGCAGAGTGCAGCAGGGTATCGATGGCGCCGATGGCCTTGAGAGATTCGGCAAACAGCTCGGCACAGACGATGAGCGCCACCACGGGGCCAAACACCTTGCCCATGCCGTCGAGGAAGCTGGACAGACCGGCAAAAGCGGTACGCACCGAGCGGCTACGCAGCAGCTCGCACAGCATGCCGATAAAGACCGACAGCAGCATGGCCACCTCCACGCTCATCTTGATGTCGCTCACCAGCAGCTTGGAGAAGGTCATCATCAACACGAAGGGGATGATCGGCAGCAGGGCATACCAGGTGGGCGCCTGCACGCTCTCGGTGCCCTGCTCGTCCAGCTCGGCGTGATCGCCGCGATGGAGCGCAGGATCCCAGCCATCCTTGCGATCGCAGTGACGCTGCCAGAAGAAGTGCAGCACCATGGTCACCAGCAGCATGGGGGCCACCAGCCAGATCTGGTAGTCAACAAAATAGCTGGTCGGATCCATGCCGGATTGACCGGCAGAGAAGATGGCGTTGGTCTGGGTCGGGCCAATCTCGAACGCCTGGGAAGTGGCGATGACGCCACAAGCGGAGGCCGGGCTGATGCCGAGGTTGCGCATCACCGGATACATGGTGACCATCAACAACAGGCCAAGGCCGGTGGCGGAGGTGACGAACAGGGAGACGAATACCGCCACCAGATAACAGATGGAGAGCATCAGGTAGCTGGACTGGATGCCTGCCACCGGTTTGACCGCCACTCGCACCAGCGCCTGGGAGGCCCCGATATGGGACATGTAGGTGGCAAAACCCGCCACCGCCATGATGGTGAGGCCGAGGCCCGCCGCGCGGTAGGAGAAGATCCCCTTGAACACTTCGAACAGGTCGAACAGGGCGAAGCCGGTGCTCTTGCCAGCGGGGAGAATGGGGTGCAGCCCCAACCAGTAGGCCACCGCAAAAATGGCCATGCCCGCCAGCGCCAGCACCGCCTGCGGGTTGTAATCCTTGATGATGCCGTAGACCACGGCGACCAGAACGAGCAAGACGAATAAAAGTTCCAATATTCACTCCTGATAAATTTATCGAAGAGCGAAATCTAGTGATCTGACCACTGTTTGCCTTTGATCCCTATCAATAAAGGTGCCGTCACCGTGATTCATTAGCATAATATGTCGACCATGTAACAATTTTTCGTTATTTCAACTGCCGGAAAACCTTTATCACCCCATATCCGGGAATTGTGTGACGCGACTCCCCTCTTTTTTGCGTTGGATCAACATATGACGGCGCCGAACTGGCGAAGATGCGCTTCGACATATAGCGACCATTTCGCGCCGGAGAGAGTTATGACAAGCCAAGCCACCGCAGGTGCTTCGACCTGCGACTACAAGCTGTGGGACATCCTCGTCGAGTCTGCAAAGGAACGCACTACCATTCGTTACTCCAAACTGGCCAAGCAGGCCGGGCTGGAGCAGTGCCAGGATGAACTGCGCACCCTGCTGCAACGCATCCGCATGTACTGCACCGAAAATAACCTGCCGATCCTCTCCGCCATCGTGGTGGACGACGTGGGCAAATACACTGGCCTCTCTTCCAGCCTGCCTGATGCACCCTGGGAACGGGCCCGGGTCTTTGACCATGAGTGGACCACCCTGCACTGATTGAGGTGCTTGATGATGCCGACCAAAACGCGCCCGCTGGCGCGTTTTGGCTATCTGGTGTTTGCCCCCTTCTCTTTTTCTCCTGCAATAGTCGATCTTCTCCCGCAATACCCAACCCCATCGGGCACGCCAGCCCCACTGCTTCTGACCTTGTGCTCAAAATCGCCGTTCAGGTGTGACCAGTTCCGGTAAAACCCGCGAGCCGGACCATCGGCGTTGCCATGGGATTGCCACAATGCCAGAATCGGGCCCTTGCACTCTGTTGATTCGGATTTTCGGGCACGGCCACGGCCAGCGCCCACAAGAGAAGGACTCCCCATGGCCATCACCCTCTATGGCATCAAGAACTGCGACACCATCAAGAAAGCCCGAAAGTGGCTGGATGAGGCCCGTATCGACTACCGCTTTCACGACCACCGCGCCGACGGCCTGAACCCGGACGATCTGGACCGCTGGCTGGCACAACTCGGCTGGGAAGCCCTGCTCAACAGCCGCGGCACCACCTTCCGCGCCCTGCCGGATGAGGCCAAACAGGGACTCGACACCGACAAGGCACGCGCCCTGCTGCTGGAACATCCGGCGATGATCAAGCGCCCGCTGCTCGACCGTGACGGCGAACTGACCCTGGGTTTCAAGGCTGATCACTACCAATCCCTCTTCTCCCGTTAAGGACAACTAAGGACAACTGATGTCGGATGTCATCGCACTGGCCAAGGATCTGATCCGCCGCCCCTCCGTTACCCCCCTCGATGAAGGGTGCCAGACCCTGATGGCGGAGCGCCTCGCCAGGATCGGATTCGTTATCGAGCCCATGGTGTTTGAGGACACCACCAACCTCTGGGCCCGCCGTGGCAGCGAGGGGCCACTGTTCTGCTTCGCCGGCCACACCGACGTGGTGCCCGCCGGGCCGCTGGACAAATGGCACACCCCGCCGTTCGAGCCGACCATCAAGGATGGCGTGCTCTATGGGCGCGGCGCCGCCGACATGAAGGGCTCGCTGGCTTCCATGGTGGTGGCGGTCGAGCGCTTCGTGGCCGAGCATCCGGATCACACCGGGTCCATCGCCTTTCTCATCACCTCCGATGAAGAGGGGCCCTTTATCAATGGCACCACCCGGGTGATCGACACCCTGGAGGCCCGCAACGAGAAGATCCGCTGGTGCATCGTCGGCGAGCCCTCCTCTACCGCCGTGGTAGGGGATGTGGTGAAGAACGGCCGCCGCGGCTCCATCACCGGCGATCTGCTGGTGCGCGGAGTGCAGGGCCATGTGGCCTATCCCCATCTGGCGGACAACCCCATTCACAAAGCCGCGCCAGCGCTGGCGGAACTCGCAGCCACCGTGTGGGATGAGGGCAACGCCTACTTCCCCCCCACCAGCTTCCAGATCGCCAACATCTCGGCCGGCACCGGCGCCTCCAATGTCATTCCGGGCGAGCTGCAGGTCCAGTTCAACTTCCGCTTCAGCACCGAACTGACCGACATGGATATCCGTGAGCGGGTCGAGGCGCTGCTGGATAAACATGGCCTCGATTATCAACTGAGCTGGACCCTCTCCGGCCAGCCGTTCCTCACCGATACTGGCGCGCTGCTCGATGCGGCTGTGGCGGCCATCGAGGCGGTCAATGGCCAGCAGCCAGCCCTGCTCACCACTGGCGGCACCTCCGACGGGCGCTTTATCGCCCCCACTGGCGCCGAGGTGATTGAGCTTGGCCCCGTCAACGCCACCATTCACAAGGTGAACGAGTGCGTGAAGGCGGACGATCTGGATCTGCTGGCCGACATGTACCAAGGGGTGCTCGAGAGATTGCTGGCATGACGCAGGAACAACTGCTGGGGCTCGACGAGAGCCACCTTATTGTGGTGGGGCGCGGCCCCCATCGTCTGACCGCCGCCACCGCGGCGGCCTTCAACGACATGCAGGTTGCGGCCGCCTATGAGGGGTTCAACCTGCAGGCGGCCTCCAGCTGGCGGGGCTTTGATCGCCAGCTCGCCATCTGGAATGGCAAGTGGCGCGGCGAACGGCCACTGCTCGATGCCAACAGCCAGCCCATCGATGCCCTGCAACTAAGCGAGGTGGAGCGGCTGCACGCCATTTTGCGCTGGAGCGCCCTGCCCGGCACCAGCCGTCACCACTGGGGGACCGATCTCGATATCTACGACCCGGACTGTTTGCCTGCCGATACCAAACTGGCACTGGAGCCGTGGGAGTATGAAGCCGGGGGCTGGTTTGCAGATCTCAGCGAGTGGCTCAGCGATCATATGAGCGACTTCGGCTTCTTCCTCCCTTATGCCAAGCCGGTCGGGGCGGGGAGCGGGGTCGCCTACGAGCCCTGGCATATCAGCTTCTCGCTGGAGTCCGATGAGCAGCGGCTCGATCCCGCGGCACTGGCGCTTTGTCTGCAACAGGCGGATATTGAAGGCAAGTCGACCATATTGGCCAACCTTGATGAAATTTTTGCCCGTTATGTCACCACCTGTCCTGACGAAAGGAAAATCCCATGAATCTCTGGCTGTGGATAGGGTTGCCGCTGCTGTTCCTGCTCGGGCTGTTTCTCAATGCCATCAAAGACATGAAACGGCTGGAGAAGCAGTTGCCCAACTACAAGGACAAGATCCGCGAAGTGAAGGATGACGAGGACGACTGAATCCCGCCCCCATCCCGTGGGGAGCGCCCTTGTGCTCCCCTCTCCCTCTGCTGTGCCGTTTCGCTTTTCCCCGCCCTCTCCTCCCTGCGCATCCTGAAATCGACGCTCCTTTGACTCCGCTTTCGTTAACCCCGTCACTGTCAGAATATGGCGCGGCCATGCTGAAAAAAGGGATGAAAAATGTAAGAAAGTGCAAATTGATGCACAAATAAGCCACACAAGGGGGGCCTAACTGCATATAATGTGCCTACTTTGCACATTACCAGGAAGGAGTTCGCCCTTGGATGCCGCTACCATCAACAGTTTCTTTTTTGTCGCTGCCCTGTTGGTGGGAGCCAGCGTACTGTTGAGCGCCCTCTCTTCCCGCCTCGGTATTCCCATTCTGGTTATCTTCCTCGCCGTCGGCATGCTGGCCGGTGAGGATGGCCCAGGTGGTATCCACTTCGCTGACTACTCCATCGCCTATCTGGTGGGCAACCTGGCGCTTGCCATCATTCTGCTCGACGGCGGCATGCGCACCCGGGTCTCCTCGTTCCGGGTGGCGCTCTGGCCTGCCTTGTCGCTGGCGACGGTCGGGGTGGCTATCACCACCGGCCTGACGGGGCTCGCCGCTGCCTGGCTGTTTGACCTCAACCTGATGCAGGGGATGCTGATCGGCGCCATCGTCGGCTCCACCGATGCGGCAGCGGTCTTCTCCCTGCTTGGCGGGCGCAGCCTCAACGAGCGGGTGAGCGCGACGCTGGAGATAGAGTCAGGCAGCAACGACCCCATGGCGGTGTTTCTCACCGTCACCCTGATCGAGGTGCTCGCCACCGCCCAGCAAGGGCTGGATGGGGGCTTCCTGCTGCTGCAACTGGTCAAGCAGTTTGGTCTTGGCGCCGGGATTGGCCTTGGCGGCGGCTGGCTGCTGTGGCGCCTTATCAACACAGCCCGCCTGGCGCCGGGACTCTATCCGCTGCTCACTGTCAGCGGCGGCCTGCTGATCTTCGCCCTCACCACGGCGGTCGGTGGCAGTGGCATTCTAGCCATCTATCTCACCGGTCTGTTGCTCGGTAACCTCGCCCTGCGCAGCCGCAGCACCACATTGTCGGTGCTGGACGGTCTGACCTGGCTCAGCCAAATCGGCATGTTTCTGGTGCTGGGGCTGCTCGCCTCCCCCCACAAGCTGCTGCCCATCGCCCTGCCCGCGCTGGCGCTGGCGATGTGGATGATCCTGTTTGCCCGCCCGGTGTCGGTCTGGATCGGGCTGCTGCCGTTCAAGAACTTCGCCCCCCGCGAGCGCTGGTTTATCTCCTGGGTCGGCCTGCGCGGCGCCGTGCCCATCATTCTGGCGGTGTTCCCCATGATGGCGGGACTGCCCAACGCCCAGCTCTACTTCAACGTCGCCTTCTTCGTAGTGCTGGTTTCGCTGATTTTGCAGGGCAGCTCGCTACCGCTGGCCTCAAAACTGGCGCGGGTGGAGGTACCGGCACCGCCGTCGCCCATCAACCGCTCCGGGCTCGAGATCGATCTCGACAGCCAGTGGGAGACCTTCGTCTACCAGCTGGGGGAGGAGAAGTGGTGCATCGGCTCGCCACTGCGGGATCTGCAGATGCCCGCCGGCACCCGGATCTGCGCCCTGTTTCGCGGCCGCGAGCTGCTCCACCCCTCAGGTAGTACCTGTCTGCAGGCCGATGACATCCTCTGCGTGATCGGTCACGAACGTGACCTCCCCGCCCTCGGCCAGCTCTTTAGCCAGGCGCCGGAGCAGGATCTCGGCCCCCGCTTCTTCGGTGACTTCCTGCTGGAAGCAGCCGCGCGGCTGGTAGACCTCGCCCCTCTCTACGGGCTGGATGTGAGCGAGGTGGCGGATCAGACACTGGGTGATTTTATTGCCAGCCAGTTGGGCGATAATCTGGTGGTCGGTGACAACATCGAATGGCAAGGCCTGATCTGGACCGTGGCCGAAATGGACGAGAGCGTGCCGGGCAAGATCGGGGTGCGCTTTCAGGAAGAGGACCCGGTCTGACCGACCGTCCCGTATCAAGTCCCCAGCAAGAAGGGAGAGAGTTATGCCATATCAAAGTTTGCTGTCCGGCCCCCTGCCCCCCGCTGCCAATCTGGGGGTGATTGAAGGCTTTTTTGGCAAGGGATGGAGCTGGCAGGCCCGCGCCCGCTACGCCCAGTGGCTGCCGCGCCACGGTTACGGCTTCTATATCTACGCCCCGAAAGAGGATGGCTATCTGCGCAAGCACTGGGCCCTCCCCTGGCCCGAACAGCAGCTGGCCGATCTCGCCGAGCTGGCGCGCCAGTGCCGCGCCAATGGCCTCGCCTTCGGGGTGGGCTTGAGCCCCATGGGGGCGCATCACGACTATGAGCGGCAGCGCCCGGCACTGCTTGAAAAAGTGCGTCTTATCGACGAGGCGCTGCAGCCCGATATTCTGGCGGTACTGTTCGATGACATGAAGGGGGATACCCCGGATCTGGCCCATCACCAGCTCACCATCGCCCACGATATCGCGGCTCACAGCAAGGCGAGCCGCCTCCTCTTCTGCCCCAGCTACTACTCGACCGATCCGGTGCTGGAGAAGGTGTTTGGTACCATGCCCCCCCGCTATCTCACGGATCTCGGCGCGCAGCTCGACCGCCGCTTCGAGATCTTCTGGACCGGCCCCAAGGTCTGCTCCAGCGAATATCCGGCCAGCCACCTCAAACAGGTGACCGAACTGCTCGGCCGCAAGCCCTTCCTGTGGGACAACTACCCGGTCAACGATGGCAGCAAGGCGAGCAGCTACCTGCACCTGCGCGCCTTCGAGAATCGCCCTGCCGAGCTGGCGGAGCTGGTCTCTGGCCACGCGGTCAACCCGATGAAGCAGGCGGCACTCTCCGCCCTGCCCCTCGCCACCCTGCCGATGAGCTACCGACTCGGCAAACAGTACGATCCCGACAAGGCGCTGCATGCCGCCCTCAACGCCACCTGCGGCCCGCAGATTTCGGCGATGATCGAGGCCGACCTGCCGCTGTTTCAGGATCTGGGGCTGGCACAGCTCACCCCCGAGCAGATTGCCGCCCTCAAGGCGCGCTATCTGCCGTTTCGTGACCAATCCTGCGTAGACGAAATCGTGCGCTGGCTGGACGGGGAGTATGTGTTCGATCCCGACTGCCTGACCGATTAAACCGCCCCTGCGGGGGCAGAAAGGAGGTTGTATGGATGCACACCTGCTTTACCAGAATCTGGCGGTAATCGCCGCCTTCTTGCTGATCTACAGCCTGATCGCGGGGCGCTTCGAGTCAAAACTGGTCAACGGCCCCCTGCTCTTTCTGCTGACCGGCTGGCTACTGGGGCCGGGAGGGCTGGAGCTGCTCTCCCTCTCTATCGACAGCGCTGGCATCAAGCTGCTGGCCGAGCTGACGCTGGTCATCGTGCTGTTCAACGATGCCGCCAACACCAACTGGCAGGTATTGCTGGCCAACCGCCAGCTCCCCATCCGGCTACTGCTGATTGGCCTGCCCCTCACCCTGCTCTGTGGCGCCCTGTTTGGCCACTGGATCTTCCCCGACTTGCCACTGCTGGAGATGGCTATACTCTCAATCATTCTTGCCCCCACCGATGCGGCGCTCGGCAAAGCGGTGGTCAGCAACCCCGCGGTGCCTGCACCGGTGCGTGAAGGGCTCAATCAGGAGAGCGGCCTCAACGACGGCATCTGCGTGCCTGTGCTGCTTCTACTGCTGGCCCTTATCGCCCCCACAGAGCAACACGCAGGCACCGCCACTCTGGCTATCACCCTGATGCTGGAGGAGATCGGCATTGGCCTGCTGGTCGCCTTTGTGCTGACCAGCCTCACCGTCCGGCTGTTGAAAATCTCCTATCTCAATGGCTGGCAACTGCCACTCTGGCGTCAGCTCACCATGCCGGGCCTGGCCCTGCTCTGCTTTGCGCTGGCCCAGACTCTGGGGGGCAGTGGCTTTATCGCCGCCTTTGTCGGCGGCCTCTTTATCGGCCACCGCCTCGGCGAGCACAAGCACGCCTATATGGACAGCTGCGAAGGCTACGGCGACCTGCTCTCCGTGGTGATCTGGATGGTGTTTGGCGCGACCCTGATGCCCATTCTGCCGGAGCTGCTGCACTGGCAATACTGGCTCTATGCCATTGCCAGCCTCACCCTGCTGCGGATGGTGCCGGTTTGGCTGAGCCTCATCGGCACCGGCCTCAAGCCCGAACTCAAGCTCTTTATCGGCTGGTTCGGCCCGCGGGGCCTTGCCAGTATCGTCTTTGCGGTGATGGTGCTGCAAAACGAGCCCGCCCTGATTGGCCAGCGCCCTATCATCGCCACCGTGCTCTGCACCATCATATTGAGCGTCATCCTGCACGGCCTCTCCGCCAACCCCTGGGTCGAGCGTTTCAAGCCTCGCTGAGCCACCCTGCGCCCATTAAAAATGCCACCGACCGGTGGCATTTTTCTTTTGTGGCGAGAGTCACTGACAGCTCTTACCCGAGCGCCAGCCAGACTCCCACCCCCAGCATCAGGGTACCGGCGATGCGGTTCATCAGGGTGACGTTGCCGCTCTTGGCGAGTAAGTGGCGCAGAGTGCGGCCGCCGCTGGCGTAGAGCAACAGGCAGGAGAACTCGATGACCAGGATCAGCGCCACCAGCGCGCTGATCTGCGGCGCCATCGGCTTGTCGGCAGAGATAAAGGGGGGCAGCAGGGAGATCATGAAGGCCCACCCCTTGGGGTTGGCGATGGCGGTGACAAAGCCCTGCAGCGCCAGCCCCATGGCGCTGGTCTGTTGACCGGCCGAGAGATCCGCCGGAATGGCCATCTTCCCCTTGGCCTGCCACATCTGGATGCCAAGCCACACCAGATAGGCCCCCCCCACATATTTGAAGGCGGCGAAGATCCCCGGATAGTTGAGCATGATGGCTGCCACCCCGATCACCGACAGCACCGAGACCAGCCCGACCCCGATCAGCTCTCCCCACATCATGTGCAGGGTACGGCGCACACCCAGGCTCATCCCCAGCGTCATCGACAGGGTCATGCACATGCCGGGGGTCACCGAGACAAAGAAAAAGGTCGGGATAAACAGAGCCAGAATGGCCGGATCGATCCAGCTGGACACAACACACCTCCATATGACGAGAGCGGGAAATCACGAAAACGGGACAGGATTGACACAACCCAGCCAGTTGTACCACATATTCAGGGGATAAAGCGCTCAATCATGCCTAAATGGCTCCTTTCTCACAAGAAAAAACCTTTTCTTCAGCACATTTCAGCAATAAAAGCCTGTGACAGCTCCTGACGTGCATGTGTAATATGTCGGCTCCTCCAATTCCGGATTAGAGCCATTTATGTCATTGAATAATCTATCAATACGTGTCCAGGTCTTGATACCTTTGCTGCTGGCCAGCCTGCTGATGATGGTGATGATCGCCATCAGCAAACAGGGTCTGGATGAAGCCATCAATGACATAGATGAGACGACCCAGACCGTGGTCCAGCACAAGGACGATATTGCCAAACTGATCCACGCCACCTACCGGCTGCGCACCAGCGCCATCTATGGCCTCTACGATGCCAAGCTGTTTGCCGCTCTGCCCGCAAACCTCAACAGCGCCGAGCAGGAGATCAACGCCATCCTCAGCCGTCTGGTGCTCCCCGGTGCCGAGCAGGATAACCGGCAGGTCGCTGCCGCCCTGCAGGCCTACCTCAGCCATACCCGCAGCAACATGCTGCCACTGCTGGCGCAAAAACATCAGGGTGGCGGCGATCCGGTCGCCTACGAGGCGGCTCGCCTCCATTTCCGCGAGCTGGGTGAACAGCTGATCAAGCAGATAGACAGCATGTCCGCCCACATCAACCAGCTGATCCAGCAAGAGCTGGCCGACGAGCAGGCCCACTACGACGCCACCCTGCTGCGTACCCTGCTGCTCACCGCCGGTACCCTGCTGGCGGCGCTGATCTGTGGCTGGGTCCTCTCCGGGCGCATCGTCAGCCCCATCGGTCAGTTGCAAGAGGTGATGCACGCCGTGGCGCAAGGGCGCTTCAACGTGCGCGCCAAAGCGGAGGGCAACAACGAGCTGACCCGTCTGGCCAAAGATATCAACCTCACTCTTACCCAGCTCGGCAACACCATCGAGAACCTGACCGGGATCAGCAACAGCGTCGCCTCCGCCGCCACCGAGCTGGCCGCCGTGATGACCCAGTCCGAGGCCAATGCAAAGCAGCAGCACAGCGAGATCGAACAGGTCGCCTCCGCCGTGACCGAACTCTCCAGCACCGCTGACAACGTCAACCACAACGCAGCCATCGCCGATGAGCTGGCGCGGGATGCCAATGGCCGGGTCGAACAGGGGCTCGCCCTCTTTACCGAAAGCATCGCCGCCAACAGCCGGATGGCAGGCAGTCTGGAAGATGCCGCCGCCATCGTGGCTCAGCTCAAATCCCAGTCCGAGCAGATCGGCAAGGTAATTGAAGTGATTCAGGGGATCTCCGAGCAGACCAACCTGCTGGCGCTCAATGCCGCCATCGAAGCGGCCCGTGCCGGTGAAACGGGTCGTGGTTTTGCGGTGGTGGCCGACGAAGTGAGAATGCTGGCAGCCCGTACCCAGGACTCCACCAAGGAGATCCAGGCCATCATCGAGCGGCTGCAGAGCCAGTCCCAATCCGCCAACAACGGCGTACAGGAGACTCTGGAGATCCTCAGCCATAACCAGCGCTTGTCCGCTCAGGTGCAGGATCTGCTGAGCGGCATTACCGGTGCCGTGCGCCAGATCAACGACGCCAACGCCCAGGTCGCCACCGCCGCCGAGGAGCAGTCCTGCGTCACTGCCGACATCAACCGCAACATCACCAATATTCACGAGATCGTGAGCCAGAGCTCCGCCGGCATCAGCCAGAGCGCCAGTGCCAGCAACGAGCTCTCCCAGCTCGCCGAGCAGCAACGCAAACAGCTGGCTCAATTCCAGCTGTAAGCGCACAAAGTGAACCAGACAAAAAGGCCCGCAAGGGCCTTTCTTGTTGATGGAGCAATGGCTTTGTCTCTGTTTTAAACGCCATTTTTTGGCTTGTGGCGCCATAAGGGGCTGGGCTGCCCTGTCAAATATCGGTATGGTAGAGGCACGTTACTCCCCCTCACGTGAGCACACCATGAGCCTGAGATTCAAGAAACCCGCTTTTATCGCACTGGGGCTCATCGCCCTCATTTCCGCCGCCTGGCTCGACTACTACCTGCCGGAGCACACCATCGCCACCATCACCGGGGTCGAGGTGAAGCGCACCGACAAGGATGGCCCCATCAGCCAGAAAAACCCGGCTGACGGCCCCACCACCGATGTCTACTACATCTACACCGAGCGCCCCGGCGAGAAGATCCGGGTGTTTCGCAATGAAGATACCGAGTGGGGTTGGCCCTTCTACTTCAAGTTCAACGCCGCCGACGTCCAGGCCAAGGCCAAGTCCATGGAGTTCGAGAAACGCCTGGCCATCATCACCTCCTACGGCTGGCGCGTGAACATGTTCTCCATGTTCCCCAACGTCACCAAGATCGAGAGCACAGAGCCTGACGCCTCCACCTGGAGCTTCTTCCGCTGGTTCTGGTTCGGCCTCTGGGCGCTGGTGATGGGCAAAGCAGCCATTGCGACCTGGCGCTACTTCGATCGTCTTGAGGACGAGCTATGAGTGAGCCGAGCAAGACCCGCACCAGCTTTTACCGGCGACTCTACGTGGCCTGGCTGATCAGTCAGGGCACGGATACGGTGCCTGCCATCATGGAGGCAACCGGCATGCCGCGCCGCACCGCGCAGGATACCCTGACGGCACTGGCCGAACTCGATATCAGCTGCGCCTTCGAGCAGACCGAGGGGGCTCGCCACCTGCAGGGGCACTACCGCATCAGCGACTGGGGCCCCATCAACCCGGCGTGGATCAAGGCTCAACTGCCGCTTATCAAAGAGACGTTGAGCTATCCCTGATCAGGGCGCTAAGCAACAATAAAAAAGAGGGGCCAGCCGACAAGGCTGGCCCCTCTTTCTTCAGGCCGATGGCATGACAGGTGGCTCTACTCGGGCATGGCCGAATCCTCAAGTTCTCCGTCAGACTCGCCGCGGGTGCAGTCGATGATGGAGCGCTTGGGGTTGTTGGGATCGCGCAGCAGCAGGGGTGCCAATCCCTCATCATGCTTCTGCTCGTCACCAAACTCGCTGCCGTAGGCGTTGTGGGTCAACCGGCGGGCATTGGCGATGGGGGTATCGACAAACAGGGCATGCACTTCGAAGCTGGAGGCGGGCACGATAAAGCCGACCACCGGCAAGCCGTGCAGCTCCTCGTGCACCTTGTACCAGGCAAAGCCGTCACTCACCTTGTAGGGGGTGTAGTTGGCCAGTTGTAGATTGGCGGGCCTGCCCGTCTCATCCACATAGAGATCGGTAAATTCACAGGTCGCCAGCCCCTGCCACATCCGCTCGAATGGCGTCGCACAGCCCATCAGTTGCAACCCGGCCAGCAGCACCAAGCCTCTCTTCCACATTCCCCGCCCCTTCTTGCAAAAATGAACCTGCGCTCAGTCAAACGCCCGCAGCCGCGTCACCAGCAGATCGATAAAGCCCGGACGATCCAGCCCCAACAATACCAGCGCATTGGCTGGCTTGCCGGTCAGACCATAACGATCCACCACCGTCATCCCCACGGTATGCTCCCCCCGGGTCTCGATATCGACCCGGCACTCGACCCCGTGGAACAGCTCGGGAGCCAGCAACCAGGCAATGGTACAGGGGTCGTGGAGCGGTGCACCAGCAAATCCCCACTTGGGATCCCGATGGTAGATCATGAAAAAGTCGAGCAGCCCGGCCACGCACTGGGCCACCGGATTGGTGATGGCGCGCACCCGCTCGATATCCTCATCCATCACCTGTGCCTCATGGGTCACATCGAGGCCGCACATGGTGATGGGGATGCCCGACTTGAAGACCATATCGGCCGCTTCCGGGTCCACATAAATATTGAATTCCGCGGCCGGCGTCCAGTTGCCGGCCCCTGCGGCGCCCCCCATCAGCACGATGCGAGCAATCCTGGGTTTGAGCTCGGGATGTGCCGCCAGCAGCAGGGCGATATTGGTCAGCGGGCCGGTCGGCACCAGAGTCACGGGCTCCGGGCTCTCGCGCAGACATCTGGCCATCAGCTCGATCCCCGTCATCCCCTGCGGTGCAAAGGCGGGATCCGGCAGTTTGGGGCCATCGAGACCCGATTCGCCGTGAACGTTGTCGGCGATGATAAGCTCCCGGGCCAGCGGTTTCGGCGCCCCGGCCGCCACCGGAATATCGTACCGCCCCAGCAAGGTGAGGATGCGCAGGGCATTGTTGAGGGTCTTGTCCGGCGTCTGGTTGCCCGCGCTGGTGGTAACCGCCAGCACCTTCAGTTCAGGGCTGGCCAGCGCCAGAATGAGGGCGATGGCGTCGTCGTGGCCGGGATCACAATCGAGAATAACGGGCTGTGCCATGGGATGAGTCCTTACAACATAACAGGGAGCCATACCTTAACAAGCAAGCCTCGGATGAACTCGGGAAGGGGTCACAAAACGGGGCCTTATTGCTGACCTGGGCGGTTTGCACGGCACGCCACCTCGCTCAACACGGCTCACTATCAAAAGTTTGCATGGCGTCATGCCGTTCATTTTCCGAGGCTGCGCACCACCCATTCGCCCGGCCGCGCCGGTTCGGGTATGATCGCCCCCCGTTTCCAGCCTGTGCCACCTATGTCCGTTATCGTCGACACCTTTATTGCCCCGCCCTGCAATGCCGCCATCGAGATCCTGTTCGAAGATGAGCATCTGTTGCTCATCAACAAGCCGAGCGGCCTGCTGAGTCTGTCGGGCAAGAATCCGCAAAACCTCGACTCGGTTCACTATCGCTTGGTGCAGGATTTCCCCGGCTGCACCCTGGTGCATCGCCTCGATTTTGGCACCTCAGGCATCATGGTGGTGGCCAAAAACAAGGCCATCAACGCCCAGCTCTGCCAGCAGTTCAGCCAACGGGCGGTGAGCAAGGCCTACAGCGCCCTGCTGTGCGGCCATCTGATTGAAGACGAAGGAGTTATCAACGCCCCTATAGCCAAGGATCCAGCGATCTTTCCGCTGATGAAGATCTGCGCCGCCAGCGGCAAACCCGCTCGCTCCCGCTATCGGGTGGTTGAACGGCTGGCGCAGCAGATACAGGGGCAGACCGTGCCTTTGACCCGGGTACGACTGGTGCCGGAGACCGGCCGCACCCATCAGCTGCGCATCCACAGCCAGCTGCTGGGCCACCCCATCCTCGGCTGCGATCTCTATGGTGGCCTGCTGCCGCCCGGCTGCGAACAGGCGCCGCGGCTGATGCTGCATGCCAGCGAGCTGGATTTTGCTCATCCGGTGAGCGGCGAGCCGATGCAGATCCGCTGTGCAGCGCCTTTTTAGGAGCAATAAGTAGAGACAACCAGCGCGAGTGCGACGGGATCAGTGAAAGGCGTGACGGGAGAGGAAAAGCGGCAAACGGCGGATAAAGATAGGGGCCGCGCTTTCGCAACGGCCCCCACCCCCCACTCTTTGTGGTGCTATCAGATCAGCTTGCGGGCAGCGCCCAGTACGATCTTGATGGCATCAGATTCGGTCTTCGCCATGGTCTCGGCGTTCGGGATCTCTTGCTGGGTACGGTTGACGATAACGCCAGCCACCATACCGGCACGCAGTCCCTGGCTGGAGCACATGGTCAGCAGGGTTGCGGACTCCATCTCATAGTTCAGCACGCCCATGGCTTGCCACTCTTTCATGGAACCCTGGAAACGGCTCACTACACGGCCGGATACGGTGTCGTAACGCTCCTGACCCGGGTAGAAGGTGTCAGAGGAGGCAGTCACACCGATGTGCAGCTTGGAGCCCATCTCTTTGGCGGTGTTCACCAGTGCGGTGGTGCAGTCGAAGTCGGCAACAGCCGGGAACTCCATCGGTGCAAAGTGCAGGCTGGCACCGTCGAGGCGCACGGAACCGGTGGTCACGATCACATCACCCACGTTCAGGTGCGGCTGGATGGCGCCGGTGGTGCCGATACGCAGGAAGGTGCGGATACCCAGCTGGGCCAGCTCTTCTACCGCGATGGAGGTGGACGGGCCACCGATACCGGTAGAGCAGATGATCACGGCCTTGCCGTCCATCTCGCCGCGCCAGGTAGTGAATTCACGATGGCTGGCCAGGTGCACCGGGTTGTCCAACAGCTCTGCGATACGCTTCACGCGCTCGGGGTCACCGGGGACGATCGCCAGGGTGGCGCCTTGCAGATCCGCTTTCTTCAAACCCAAGTGAAATACATCAGACATATTGGACTCCTGGTTGCCCCCTGCCAGCATGGTCAGGGCACAAGTTAAGATGATTCTTTATGATACTTTCAAGCCTTTACCCCCCTCTTCGGGGAGGCGCCAACTATGGTCGAAAGCGCTTTCCAATTCCTTGAAGCGCCTCACACTTCCACGCATTGACAGTGACAAACATTGCGCAAAACGTTTGCTAACTCAATGAAATAATTGACAAACGTTTTTCTGCTAATCGAGTCAGATGCGGGAAAGTCAAGCCTGGTTCAGCGCTTAATTAACGACTCGTGATCGACCCCGTAAAGTTGTAAACAAGATGCTTTTGTATCCCTTTCTAGATGGTAGCCTAGCTCTCAACTACCACTTAATGGCTAACTATAGGAAGTCCATCATGGCTACATTCAAGTTCTATATTCCCGCTATCAACCTGATGGGTGCCGGCTGTCTGCAAGAGGCTGCCGCCGATATCAAGGGTTACGGCTATCGCAAGGCGCTGATCGTCACCGACAAGATCCTCAACCAGATCGGCGTGGTCGCCAAGCTCACCACCCTGTTGGCTGAACATGGCATTGAAAGCGCAGTTTTCGATGAGACCAAACCCAACCCCACCACCAGCAACGTTGAAGCGGGTCTGGCGATGATCAAGGCCAACGGCTGCGACTGTGTCATCTCGCTGGGTGGCGGCTCGCCCCACGACTGCGCCAAGGGCATTGCGCTGGTCGCCGCCAACGGTGGCAGCATCAAGGATTACGAAGGGGTGGATCGCTCCGCCAAACCGCAACTGCCGCTTATCGCCATCAACACCACTGCCGGTACCGCCTCCGAGATGACCCGCTTCTGCATCATCACCGACGAAGCGCGCCACGTGAAAATGGCCATCATCGACAAGCACGTTACCCCGCTGATGTCGGTCAACGATCCCGAGCTGATGCTGGCCAAGCCGGCCGGTCTCACCGCCGCCACCGGCATGGATGCCCTGACCCACGCCATCGAGGCCTATGTCTCCACCATCGCCACCCCGGTAACCGATGCCAGCGCCGTGATGGCCATCGAGCTGATTGCCAAGCACCTGCGCACCGCCGTTCACCACGGCGATGACCTGCATGCCCGCGAGCAGATGGCTTATGCCCAGTTCCTGGCCGGCATGGCCTTCAACAACGCAAGCCTGGGCTATGTGCACGCCATGGCCCACCAGCTGGGCGGTTTCTATGACCTGCCCCACGGTGTCTGTAACGCCGTGCTGCTGCCCCACGTTCAGGCGTTCAACGCCCAGGTGAGCGCCGCTCGTCTGAAGGATGTGGCCCGCTACATGGGTGTTGACGTGAGCGCCATGAACGACGAACAGGGCGCCGCCGCTGCCATTGCCGCCATCAAGCAGCTGGCGCTGGATGTGAAGATCCCGGCCGGTCTGGAGCAACTCGGCGTCAAGGCCGATGACTTCGATACCCTGTCCAGCAACGCCCTGAAAGATGCCTGCGGCTTCACCAACCCGAAACAGGCGAGCCACGAAGAGATCGTTGCCATCTTCCACGCGGCGATGTGACCCTGTTAACACCTTGAATAGCGAGGGGCCGATCAGGCCCCTCTTTGCATTATTTCGTCAACACGACATCGTTGATGGAGCTCGCCAACCGGGTCAGTACAGTACGAATATTGCTTTTGGTTGCTTTGAAGGCCAGGGAGCGATCACTGGCACACTGGGCCACGAAACGGGTATCCCCTTCGAACGCCACCGTGTAGATCTGGATCCCCTTGCGTTTCATCTCCCGGCATAACAGCAACTGCTTGCGATCCCGCAATGCCGCTTCGGTCATGTGTTCCCCATCGGAAAACAGCACCATGATCTTGCGGTTATCCTGTAATCCATATGGGCGCGGCAAAGCTGCCGCCCCCTGCCGCCAGCGTCCCTGCCACTCTGGTGAAAGCAGCCGCCAACCCCACATCACCCCCTCTGCCGTGTTGGTATTGAATGCGGCATAGAGGGTATCAAGCGCCTGACGATAGTCGGCACGGGTCGCAAGATGAGGCTGGATCGGACTGACCCCGCAATCTGCATCATCGAAAATACCGAGCTTGTCACGGCGGTTCTCCAGATAGCGATCCAGCGGATTTTCTTTGGGCGCAAAGGCCAGCAAGGGCGTCCCATCGCCATAACGGGCAATGGGGGGAGGCTTGGTGCTGTAAAAAAGATGGGGCCTCAGTTCATCCCGCGGGGCCTGCTCCAGTTTGCGGATCCAGCCGGGCGTGACCTCTGCCACCCGATCGATACCATCAACATGTTCCGGCAATCTGGCACAGAATGCCTTGCGTTGACGCCCAGGCACCTCTCGCGACAACAGATTGGGCCAACCATGCTCCTCTGCCAGCGTCCGCAACCCGAAGGGAATTTCGATGCTTTCGGGATGAAACAGCTCGGGATGATCGCCGATATTGACCAGCCCGGTGGCGGGAATGATGCTGACCACCCGATCCTGATTGCGCCGCTCGCGACCAAACAGCACCTCGCCAAACTCGACAAGGCCCTGCTTGATCGCCTTCATGGGTGCACCTGACATGGAATCGGAAATATCCAGCACCAGCGCGACTTCGATCCGGCTTCGTGCACTGCTGGCACGCGCAGCCGCCGCAATCGGCATCCCCTCCTCCCCTTCATCTATCGCCGAGAGATCCATCAGAGCGGGAACTTTTCCCTGCAAGGTCAACTGCGCCCCCTGCTCTCCCTGGCTCAGGCGGGGAGTAGCCACCTGCAGATTACGCCCACTCAGATTGGCCTGCATCAGCGCCTGGGCATCTTGCAAGGCTGTGTCGCTATCTGCCGCAGAGTAGATGACTGCATCGGCAGCGGCGCTGAGCAGACTCTGGCCGTTGTAACCGCGCACCAACTCGATAGCGACCCCGGTCAGCGCCAATACCCCGACCAGCATCAATGCGAATGCCGGAGATAAGCCGCCACGCTGTTCAGACAATAGTGGCATCAGTGAACCTCCTGAATAAAGTGGGTGGTCAACGCACGATCGCCCCACAGGCGGCTAAACATGCTCCCCCCGTCCACATCCGGGCGATAGCAAAGGGTCACCCGCATCAAGGTGCCAACCCGCAGCGGCGGCCAATTGCCCTGCCCGGCACAGCCACTTCCCTGCAACAGCGGCAACAGTTCACCATTGGCGCTGTTGTACTGCTCTATGGTCAACGCCGCTTGCCCACCATGCAGAGCCGCCAGTTGCTGCTGCACAAATCCTTGATAAAACGCCAGCTGGGAAACTGCCGCCGCATCCTGCGTGACCCCTTGCTGGGTCACGATCTGCGTCACGTTATAGGCCACATTGTGCAACCGTTGTTCAAGGCGCAGCAGTTGCAATGCTTCGTTGCCAAAACTGAGCAGGGCCAACAGCGCGGGGATAAACAGCATCGCCTCGATGCTGATGCTCCCTCTGTTTTGTGCGGGTCGAGAGATGGTTCTGCTCATCCTGCACCACCTGCCGGCAACCGGTCAGTCAGCAACAACAAGGTGCTCTGATAACCCAGCTGGCGATCGGCCACCAGCCAGCTCGGAGTCAGCAGCAAACGGGGGCGAAGTCTGGCAGTCACCTCCAGCACGGGATCGGCAGGCGCACGGGTGTCACTGCCCGGATCCAGCCCCCCCTCTTGTTGCCCCAACATGGCTGCAAGTGACACATGATGCCTGACAGTCACCTCCACCCCGGCCAATTCACCGTGCCCTTGCTTGAGTAACCGCTCCCGAATAGCGCCAGCCAAGGGGATACGCCCTGCGGCCGACTCGGCCTGCAGCTCCCGCAATGCAGCGCGCAGGCCATACTCCAGGGTGCTGTATTGCAGCTGTATCCGCAGCACATCCACCACCAGCAACAACAACGCCAGCAGCAGTGGCAAGATGATCACCAGTTCGATGCTGGCCACGCCACGCTGATGATTCACACAGACTGCCCTCTGAGTTGCGCCTTGAGCAGCCGGATATCGTGTTCCAGCTGGCTGGCACTGAGAAAGCGCGACAGGATGAGGCGAGCCTGAGGTTCATTGCCCTCAGCCAGCAGCAGCAGGGCGTAGTTCATCTCCACCTGGGGTGGCAGGCTCTGATAATGCAGCAGCGGCTCGAAGGCCTGACGAGCTGCGACCCGGTTACCCTCCATCAGCCAGCCCAATGCCAGATTGCCGCGATAGTCAGGCTCATCCGGAGCAGCGGCGACCGCCGCCTCAAACAGCGCACGCCCTTTGACAAACGCCCCCTGCCGCAGACTGGCTACCCCCAGCCCATTGCTGAGCCGGGCCCGTGCCAGCGGTGTCAGCTCCGGCAAGGCTAGCCCTTGACGATAAGCGGTTGCGGCCTCCTCCGTACGACCATCATCGAGCAGGAACTTGCCCAGATAATTGGCCGCCTCCGGTGCCTGCTTGCCAGCGCGGTCTAGCAGCTGTTGCAGACCATCGCGCGCGGCCTGCTTTTTATCTTGCTGATAACGGGTTCGCGCCAGCATCAACTGCGCCTCTTCCAGCGAGGCAGCACTGCTCAAGAGCGCCAGATAGAGGCGTTCAGCCTTCTCATACTGGGCAGAATCAAAAGCGGCCTTGGCCACCGCCATGCCATTGCTTTGACTCTGCGCCGATGCATCACCATGGCTGCTGCATCCCGCCAGCAGAAGCAGCGAGATAAAAATAAGGTAATAGCTTGATTTCATATCCGATTCCATCACCTGCTCAACGCAGGCTGTTGATCAACAAATTGAGGGTGGGGGCAATGATCAGCACCAGCATGGGCAACATGATGAGCGCCATCTGGATGAGGGTGATCTTGCCCGGCAGGGAGCCAGCCTGCTCCTCCAGTGCCAGTCTCCGCATCAGGCGCGCCTCCTGACTAATGGTGCGCATGGTCTCGGCCAATGGCGACCCGTACTGCTGAGCCATCTGCAAGGTGTTGGCGAGACGATCCAGCTCGGGCAAGCCGGTCCGCCAGGCAAGCCGTGCCAGACAGCTGGCCTGATCGCCGCGCATCTGGATCTCGGCATGAGTACGCAAGAATTGCCGGGCAAGCCCCGGCTCCGACGCCTCCAGATAGTGACCCACTCGCAGCAACGCCCGATCCAGCGCAAGCCCCGCCTCGACGCTGATCACCAGCAGGTCGATGGCATCAGGCACCACCTTCTGCTGAGCCGCCTTGACCTTGCGGGCCCGCCACTGCAGCCAGCGCTCCGGCAAACCGGCCCCTACCACATAGGCCATCAGTACCCACATCAGGGTGAATCCATCGGCCGGGGCACCCAGCAGGCGCCATGTCAGCACCATGATGGCCAACCCCAGCCCCCCCAGCAGTTTGGCCCCCCGTAACCGGTCAAAACCCTGGCTGGCAAAGATCCCGGCTTGCGCCAGTAACTGCTGCAAGCGTGCCTGCTCGCGGCCGCCCACCGGATAACCGCGGCCGCACCACGCCAGCCACTCTTGCCCCGGCACTTTTGCCGCGGCAAGAGTGGCATAACGGCGACACTGTTGTTGCCACTGTTGCTGTTGCCGGTAACCGTACCAGCCTGTCACTGCGGCAAGCGCAAGCGATAGCAGTGCCAATGCGAATAGTTGGATAACAGTCATGACCTACCCCTGCAGACACGTGAGCCGGCGGATAAGCCAAAGCCCCACCGCCACGCTGATTGAGACATACCCCATCACCCACTGGCCGCTGGCCGTGGTCATCAGATAGGTAAAGTGCTCCCGCCCGGTACTGAACAGCACCAGCAGGATGATGACAGGCAGAGCGGCCAATACCTTGGCAGAGTTGCGACTCTCGGCGGTGATGGTCTGGATGCTGGCCGCCAGGGTCTGACGGGCACGCAGGGTTTCGACCAGTTGTGCCAACACGTCGGAGAGGCGACCACCGGTCTCTTGCTGCAGGCTGAGCACTATGGTCAGAAACTGGAACTCGGCCACAGTGACCCTGTTTGCAGCCTGTCGCATCACCTGCGCTACCGGTTGCCCCACCTGCAACTCGTCGTGCATCTGGGCAAACAGCCGTGACATCAAGCCGCGCTGCTGCCGTGCCACTTGCTGGAAAATATCGGCCAGCGGCGCCCCCACCCGCAGCGCCCGGATCATCCCGTCAATCACCTCGGGCAGGCCGGTGCGAAACTGCTCCAGCGCACGCTGTTGCAGCTGTTGATAGAGCAGCAGACCAAGCAGCAGCGCGCCACCAACCGCCAGCAACAACGCCAGCCAAAGCGGCATGCCATTGGCGACCAGCAAGATGCAGGCAAGTGCGGCGCCTGCCGGCCCCTGCCAGCACCAGCGTGTCAGTTGTTCCTGACCCACCATGGTCACCATCTGCTGATACCACTGGGGCAAGGGACGCGCCGCCTCCCGGGACTCCGGTTGCCCGCCATAACGCTGGCTCTGTTGCAGCCAGGCTTCACGCCGACTCTGCCACTGCCAGAGCAGCAGACAGGCCGCCCCCCAGCCAAGGCAGACGGATAACAACACACTCATGCGTCCTCTTCCCCATCTTCATCCATGCACGCCTGCAACTCGGCTAGCAGGCCCGCCTGACGGGCCTTTTCTTGTACCCCGGCCGAGAGCGGATGGGCCATGAAGCGCCCCTGCAACTTGCCGTGCAGCTCGGACTCCAGCACGAAACGAAACACCGGTTGCATCCTGATCTGGCCTCCCTCCAGCGCCGTGATTTCACTGATGGCAGTGATGCGGCGCTGACCATCGCGCATTCGCTCCAGTTGCACCACCAGATCCACCGCGCTGGCGATCTGGGCCTGAATGATCTGCTCGGAGAGGCGCTCCGCCCCCATCTGCAACATGTTGGTCAGGCGCAGCAGCGCATCTTCCGGTGTGTTGGCGTGCAGGGTGCAGAGTGAACCGTCATGGCCTGTGTTCATCGCCTGCAGCATGTCGAACGCCTCGGCGCCGCGCACTTCCCCCAAGATGATCCGGTCCGGCCGCATCCGCAGCGCATTGCGCACCAGCGCCCGCACGCTCACCTCCCCCTTGCCTTCGGCACTCTCGTTGCGCGTCTCCAGCGGTACCCAGTGCGGCTGTTCAAGAGAGAGCTCGGCGGCATCCTCAATGGTGATGATCCGCTCGTCGTCGTTGATGTGCTTGCTCAAGGCGTTGAGCAGGGTGGTCTTGCCCGACCCCGTCCCCCCCGAGATCAACACGTTGAAACGACTGCGAGCAGCCAGACCGAGAAAGCGGGCCATGGCGTCCGACAAGGCCCCTTTCTCCACCAGGTGAGCCAACGTCAGGCGGCTACTCGGGAATTTACGAATGGAGATGGAAGTACCGCACAGGGCGATCGGCGGTGCAATGACGTTGACCCGGCTGCCATCGGCCAGACGGGCATCCACCATGGGGGTAGACTCATCCACCCGCCGTCCCACCGCATTGACGATCCGCTGCGCCACATTGAACACATGCTGACGGTCGCGAAAGCGCACCCCTGATAACACCAGCTTGCCGTGCCGCTCCACATAGACCTTGTCCGGACCATTGACCAGAATGTCCGACACCTCGGGATCGTCGAGCAGGGGTTGCAGCGGCCCGACCCCCACCATCTCGTCCACCAGTTGCCGCCCCAGCAGGAGCAACTCCTGACGGTTGTAAGGGAGCATGCGGCGGCTCGAGAGCTGCTCGAGGGCATTGGCGACCCGCTCCAGCAATGCATCACGGGGCAAGGTGGCGGCCACCGAGGGCTCCACCAGCTCGTAAAACGCCTCGCGCGCGGCCTCAGACATGGTCAGCAGCGCCCCTTGTACCGGCGGCTGCCGATTGCTGGCTTGTCCGAACATCAGCGCAATCCTCCCCGGCGGCGCCCCGCTGGTTGAGTGCCAACCAGCTCGGCTGCCAACCACTTGATTGCTCGGGCCAGTTTGCTTTTTTGTTTGATAAGCGCCATGCCGGCCCGCTCGGCTCGCACAAAGGCGCCGTGGTCATAAGGCAATACGGCTGCATGAGGTTGACCACAAACTCGCTCCAGCTCCGTGGCGGGCACTCGCCCCTCCTTGCCGCGGCAATGGTTGCCTACCAGCAGGTGACGTTGAGCCTGCCCCCCTTTGGGCAAGTTCCCCAACAGTCGCAATGCCCCCAGACTGAAATCGTGCAACCAGATCACCACATCTGCCTCTTGCAGCAAGGCGCGTAACCCATGGCTGCGCAGGTCCGGCACATCGATAATGAGGGTGCTGTAGTGCTCCGCCATCACATTGACCGCGGCCACCAGCTGCTCGGCGCCGAGCACCAGCTCAGCACCCTCGTCATAGAAAAGGAACAACCGTGGCCCGAGTTGATGAGCGGTGTGGGCCAGCAGGGTGCCATCTAACCGATCAGTCGCCTGCCACCACTGCTCGCCGGGCGGGGCATAGTCGCTGCCCAGCAAAATAGGGTGACGGCTGTGATAAAGATTGAGATCCAGCAGGGCCACCTGACGGTGATGCTGCTCTGCCAGCTCCAGTGCCAGATTGGCGCAAACGGTACTGGTGCCCACGCCACCCGCGGCCCCCACGACACAGATCACTCTCCCTTTGCGCAAGGAGGTCACCAGCGGCACCCCCAGCAGACGCAACAGACCTGCACGAAGCGCATCAGGATCCAGCGGCGCCGGGTAGTAATCATCCACCCCCACCGAGATCAACCAGCGAAACAGGGCAACATCTCCCCGCTCCCCCAGCAGCACCAGCCGCATCTGGGGTGGACAACATTCGGCAAGCGCCGCCAGATCAGCCGCCAGCGTCTGCTGATTTTCCACTTCCACCAGCAGGATATCGGGCGCACCGTGAGCCAGACAGTGCGATCTGGCCTCCGCCAGAGAGCCCGTCAGTTGCAGGTGCTCCACATCGCTCAATCCGGCCATCACCCGCTCTACCCCGGCACTCAAGGCAGGCTGGCGCGTCACGGCCACCAGCCGTTTGGCTTGTTCACTCATGACTTACTCCCCGGTCGTCTGCTGTTTCTTGGCCGATTTGGCCTTGCCCTGATAGAGGCGCTGTACCGCGCCGGCATCGAGGGCGCTACCACTGCCGTCATAACGGGCACCACGAGCCCAGTGCTCGCCATGGCTTTGGGCACGATATTGATTGCGCAGCACCAGACAGGCGCTGACAGGGGCTGACGCCCCGCCTCTGGTATAACGGCAGCTATCCGGCTGCAAGGTGGCATCGAGTTGCACCTGATAGTCACCTTGCCCGGTCGGGGTGAAGATGAGGCGGGTATCAAGCGCCAGCCACTGAGCCAGCTGCTGGCGCAGCGCCTCCGGCGTTGGCGCATGGCTTGCTGGCTGCGGCCCGCTGATCTGCAGCGTGACGGTGCCCGCCTCCAGCCGATTGGCCAAAGGGGCCAGTTGCCATTGCAACTGCTGTTGCAACTGCGACGGGGCAACCCGGAATTGCAACTGATCCTTGAGAAGGGAAGCCGGAGGTGGAGTGGTACAAGCCAGTAGCGGCAACGTCATGGCCAGTAACAGCGTCTCTTTCAACATGGTCATCCTCCTCAGTAGCTGTAGCCATAGTTGCCGAACAGGCGGGTTGTCTGCGCCGCCGGCAATTGGGTTGACCCCATGTCGGTGAAGAACAGTCGCTCGAAGCGACTCGGAGCCCGGTAGTGATCCAGCGGCGTCGACAGGGAGAGGGGATCGCTGGTGGGCTGCACCAGACGGGCGGTGGCGATGATCACCAGCTCGCTCTCCTGATTTTTGAAGCTGTTGCTGCCAAAGAAGGGGGCCAGCCCGGGGATCTCTCCCAGGAAGGGCAGCGCTTCGTTATTCTGGTTGCGATGGCTGCGCACCAAACCTGCCAGTGCAAAGCTCTGGCCGTCAGCCAACTCGATGGTGGTGGTGGTACGACGCGTCTCGATACCCGGTACCACGACCCCGGCAATGGTGACGCTGTTCTCCCGGCTCAGGGTCGATACTTCCGGGGAGACCGTCAGGCTGATGCGATTGTTGTCCAGCAGGGTCGGCGTCAGCTCCAGCGAGATACCGAACTTCTTGAACTCAATCTCGGGCCCGTTATCCCCGTTGCCAACCGGAAAGGGGAACTCACCGCCGGACATAAAGGTCGCAGCCTCTCCCGATTTGGCCGTCAGGTTGGGCTCGGCCAGTACATTGACCAGGCTGTTTTCCACCAGCGCATCGATGATGGCATTGATGTAGACCACATCTTTCTTGCCGGTCCAGCTGCCTCGCTCCAGCGGCTTAGGGAAACGGTTACCCGGCGAGACACCCAACTGCAGATACTCACCCATCGCGCTCCAGCGCAGCCCCAGCTGTTCACTGGTAGTACGCTGCATCTCGACGATGCGCACCGATATGTTGATTTGATCCGATCCGGCCAGTCGCAGCTGGTTGATGACATTGGCGTACTGACCGCTGCCCCCACCGGCGACAGCGGCACCTTCATCTTGGTTACCCGCCGGAGGCGAAGGGGCCATCACCGTACTCTGGGCGACGGATTGCGGTTGCAGTCCCTTGGCAAAGCCTTCCACCATGCTGAGGATTTCGTGCGCCTGCAGCGGGCTGGTCACCTCTCCTGCCACTACGATGGCACCGCCCGACTCGCTAAAGGTGAGCCGGCTCTGGGGGAAATGCTGACGGGCCAGCTGTTCAAGCGGTGCGAGATCAGCGACAACGGTTACCCGATAGTGACCCAGGGTTCGGCCATCGAGGGCGGTCACCACCAGATCGGTGTTGCCCACCTTGCGGCCATAGATCAGCAATTGCTGATCGGAAGGGCTGTGCACTCTGACCAACTCCGAATTGGCGACAAAGGCGTCCAGCACAGGTTCATCAAAATTGAGCAGGGTAGATTGCTCGGGAGTGAGCGTCAGGCTCTCGGCGGCGGCTGCCCAGAGCGGCAGCATGGCGAGCAATATGACAAATGTTCGCAACATCATTTCCTTTCTGTGTTGATTAGGGTTGACGGGTTCGGTCGTTACCGTCGCCATAACTGATCTTGACCCCATGACCTGGAATGGCTCTCGGGTTCTGGCCGCGAGCGACCTGTTCAGCCCATATCAGACTCCCCTCCGGCAGCGCCATCGCAGGGCTGCCCGCCGGTGCGCTCTGTGCCGAACGCAGTACCAGAGCCAGCTCTCCCAAGCGATGTGCCAGCAACAAGCGTGCTGCCGCCCGAGGGGGCAACTCGAAGGTCACGGCGACCTGGTCGAAGTTATCCTGTGCCGCAGGATTGCCGTTGAGCGCGGCGATATCGGTCACCTGGGCGTCGATGGCCAGCAGTTTGATATCGGTCAGAATGATCTCGGCCGACTGATTGCTGGTTACCTCTGCCCCTTGGGCATTGTGCTGACGCGCATGCTTGCTGGTGAGGATCACATCCACCCGGTTACCGGGCCGGATCAGGCCGTGGCTGGCCGCCTCCCTCCCCAACGCCAGCGTTACCGCTCGCATGCCCGGCGCCATCATGGCGGAGAGATAGTGACTCTGCTCGGGACGAACCAGATCATCGGCAGAGACGATCTGGCCGGCCTCCAGCGTGCGGGTCACCAGACTCCCCTTGAGGGCCTTGGTATCGGTAAAACCAAACAGAAAGAGACCCGGCAGGTTCCTCTCTTCGGCTTCGGGAAGGGCTTGCCAGCGCAGATCTTCGGGATGGATGAAAGAGCCGGCCTGTACCCGATGGGCGGCAACCAGCACTTGGGCCACCCGATCCGGCGCCAACGATTCTGCTGGCGGATCCCGTGGGGATGAAGCGCTCTGCGGCGCAGGTTCAGCTGGCCACAAGGTAGCCAGCATCGCCGCCAGCACCAGCAGTGCAGCGATAAGCAAAAAGAGTTTCTTCATAAGGTGTGACTACATAAATAGAGGTGTGGTCAGAGCTGCCGCCCAGAGGATGGCAAACCCATAAGGCACAGTAGTTGGATTGGGTGAAGGGCGCAGGCGGCTATGGATCAAACACACCAGGCTGAGCAGGCCACCGGAGGACGCCATCAACAGCAATAATTCGGGCCATTGCTCGCCTGCCCCATAAAGGCAGACCGCCAGCAATTTGCTGTCCCCGGCGCCACACCAGCCTCGGTGATAGGCAACCAGCCCCAGCAGCAAGGTCAGTATGGCCAACACCAGTGACAGCGGATTGAACGGCAACAACCAGCCAACCCAGAGGGCCAGTACCAGCACCGCCAGATTGGGGATCCGCCGTTCGAACAAATCACTGACCAGACACCAGCAGGCCATCAATGTGGCGAGCCATTGCCCCCACGCCATCACTTGCCAGCCGCGTCCATATTCAACCCGGCAACAATGGCGGTGAACTTCTCCTTCAACGCCGTGATGAAGATCCCGTCCGAGCCAAATATGGCCAGGATCCCGGCCGCCAACCCGGCAGCCAGGATGCCGTACTCAATGGCCGTGGCACCGCTTTCATCCTTCAGGTAGTCACGAAGGTAATCCCAAACTCGCATCGTCATTTTTTGTCCCTGTTTTTTTATGCCTGAAATTAAACAACGACAAGATGATATTGAGATCGCAAACGAGAATCAATATCATTATCATAAAATGAAATAATTCGCAGAGTGAATTTGCCAATTTAACGAAGTTAACAGCAAAAGCATCTGCTATGGGTTTCATTTACGCGCTAAAAACCGGACTTGGCAGATTAATAATCTAAACAACAATAACGGAGTCGAACGTGTTCAGGACAACGAAACCACTGCTGTTGCTCCTTTGCTGTGCCACATTGCTGGCATGCAAGGCAGAGCTGGGCAGCCCCGATCAGGCGGGAAATAACGCAAGCAACAGCGGAGGAAGCGGTAGCAACCAGCAACCCACCACACCGGATAGCGGAAGTGGCAACAACCCGGGCACAGCTGGAGGTACTGCCAGCGGAGGAAGCGCCAGCAGTAACAGCGGAGGGAGCTCAGGTAGCGGCTCGGGAACAACTGCACCAGACCAATCGGGCCAACCAACAACGGAGACGACACAGCCCGCCCCACCCACTTCGCTGGATCTGGCCGGCGCACTGCCGCTGACTCACGAACAGGGTGGACAATTTGATATTCAGCTCTGTGCCGACAAGGTCTGCGTCACCCAGAGCGCTCAGGCTGATGGCAGTTTCGGCTTCAAACTGAAATTGAGCCAATGGCCACAAGACAAGGCGCTGCGCCTTGTCGCCAGCCACCGTCAGAACAGCGCGCTATCCTTCAGCAGTGAATTGCCTACGCTGACACAACTGCTCAAACAGGATCAAAACGGAGATGGCATCATCACCGAGCAAGAGAGTCCTCGTCTGCACCTTTCCCCCATGCCGCTGGCATATCAGAGCATCATGGCGGCGCTGCAAAAGCAGGAGGGAAAACAGGATGTCTCTGGCCAGCTCTTCAGTGACCCTCATCTCAATCACCGTTTTGCCCGAGATCTCACCGCCTTGCTGCAGTTGACCCTGAACGGCGATATGCCGAACCCGGCTCAGCAGCTCGGTGAGTTGGCAACTGCACTGGTCAGCCAGCAACAGTCCAACCCGACATCCACCCTGCTTGAACACCTAACGACACTGGCCACCAGCCAAGGCACAACATTACCTGACGACGCCGAAGCCCGGCTGAACGATGCCCTCGCTGCCATGGAGAAACTGGATACCCGCACAGCGACCTACCAGCTGCTCACCACCTTCTACCCACAGCGCAAACTGACCTTGCTAGGACAATTCCCCTCTCGTCTGAGCGAAGCATCGGTATCGGTAGAGATCGGTGCCAAACCCAACCACGATGGGCTCAATACCCACTATTTCAAACCCGAACGCCCCATTCGGCCACAACGGCTTGCGGTAATGGCCCAGAGTGGTCGGATGCAAGAGTCTCTTCCCATCAAGCAGGGCAACCAGTACAGCATCACTCTCACGCTCGCTGACCTCAACAACAGCTTCGCCAGTTGCAAACCGGGCAGCAGCGAGACCAGTGATGACCTGATGGAAGACGCCCTGACCCTGGTGGTACAGGATGCCAAGAGTGAGGTGGAACTGCGCTCGGTGCTCGGCTCTTTCTGCGAGCTGGTCAAGCGCGATGAAAATCGCGATGGCATGCTCGGCGCCAGCGAATATCCGCGCCTCAATGTGGGCTATACCACCACGGCGCAGTGGGCTTTGCTGCTCAAAACCACACTCAGTGCCGGCATGGGCTCTTTCCTGGACTGGCAAGCCTGGACCCTGGCGGAGCTGGATCAAAAACTCAAAGCACTACCGAGGCATCAGGTTGAGCTACTGGCAGCCATGGTTGCCCTGCAGGCCGAAGGGGAGCTCTGGCAGCAACCTGTCAACCTGATCGAGGGCACTGATTTTCGCCAGCAACTACTGAGCTGGCTGGAGATCAACATGGCCAATGAATATTCAACCGTGTCCCGCAACAATCACATACCGGACCTGTTCAAACTGGAAACCACCATCGCCGAAAATAGCGGGCTGGGCCCCCTGTTGAATGCCAATCCAGACAAGAACATCTCCCACATCATCAAGGCGGCGGCCGGTCTGATCCGCAACTCGGAAAGCGATGCTCTTCTCTATCCCGGAACCAGCACAGCGGGTAGCTGGCTCACCCCCTACCCCAACAGCCCCATATCCCCAGTCTGTCAGCGCGAGGTGTTGTCAGATCAAGTGATCGGCCTGGCTATTCTGGGCCAGGGCCGTGATCAGGATGGCAGCCACTGGGTCACCATCGGCTGGCAACCCCAGGAGGGAGTGAGTCAGTATCGAATTGGCTGGGGGAAAACCCCGTTTGAACATATTGAAAACGCCGAACAGCAAGACATCAGCCAGCTGACTCGCATCACCCTCAAGGGTCTCCCTCACTATCAGGACTACCAGATAAGAGTGATGAGCGAGGGTGGCACCATCAGTGCCCCACTGACCTACCGAGCCGGGCAGTTGCATGTGGCCGATACCCGTATCACCCACAGCATGGGGCTAGATGATGGCAAGCGTGGCCGGGACCTGGATAGCCGCTGCGATCCCTTGAGTGGACAAGCGGTCAACAGCAATCTGGATGGAGTGCTCGGCGCTCGCTACATCAAGCTGGACAACCGGGGAGAACCCCTGCCACGCCAGGATCTCTCCTACAAACAGATGCCGTTTGCCTGCGTGGTCGATGCCCTGAGTGGGCTGGTGTGGGAGACCAAGGTACAACACAAAGATGGCGAATCTTCCCTGCACGATGACAAAAGCCTGTTTGCCTATGACGATATCCAGAGCAACAACGCCTTCAACGGCAGCTGCTATGACCCGCAAAGTGGTGCTCTGGCCAGTGACCGCAGCCGCTGCAACCTGAAACGCCAAATAAGCCAGGTCAACCAGAGCAAGCTATGCGGCCTCTCCAACTGGCGCGCCCCCAGCCAGCAGGAGTTCTACGGCATCATGACCCTGACCCGGGATAACCCCATTGCCCTCGATACCCGCTACTTCCCGCTCAATTCGGGTCTGCAATTCACCAGTGGAAAATCGCAGGAGCTGGAGGGGATTTTCCACGGCTTCTGGACCTCGGATGTGATGCCGGTCAGTCGTCCCATCGGCACCTGGAAGAAAGATGACGGCGGACCAGATGCTTACCAGGTTCGCCCAAATACCCAGCTGCGTGGCAGCGTTGCCCGTCAGTATCAACCCCACTACGTCATGCTGGTAAGCGATGGCTTCAAGGTCACAGGAGAATAAAATGCACCACTCTCTCTTCCCCTTATTACTAACTGCCGCCCTGTTGCCGGCAGCAAGCCTGGCCCGTGAATGCCTGCCTGGCTATCAGGACGATGATACCCGTTTCGTTAGCGAACTGATCGACACGGACGAAGGCAAGCTGCAGGTGGTCAACGACAAAGCCACCGGTCTGCAGTGGCTCTACTGCCCATACGGCCAAAAAGTCAGTAATAATGGCTCTGGCTGCGAGGGCATGCCCGAGGTGATCAACAGCAGAGCAAACCCGAGTGACAACCCCTTGATGACCATCATCATGCAGGCCAACGACCGACTGAACACCCCTGCACACCCTTGGCGGGCCCCAGACATCAAGGAGCTGTTTACCCTCTACAACCCTCAGTGCCAACCTGGTACCTACAGCGCAGTGGGCTTTCCAGACCCTCAGCTGGCCGCAGATACTGAAACCCTCAAACAGCGTGCGTGTGAAGCCAGATCTGATCCGGTGACCCATATGTATATTAAGCCGACCGAAGAGCAGACACAGGCTTGCAACAAGCTAACCCGGCAAAGCTATGCCTTAACCATGCTCCAGTTTATTTCAGACAGCGCCTTAGGAGAGAAATACAACTACCTTCAGTTCGAACCATCACATGAAGTGTTTCATGAAGGCGGTTACAGTGCACCTATGCTTAGGCTCGTCAGGCCAATCCCGAACCACAGTGAATGACGCCGTGCTGGCCAAAGGGAGGTAACTCCCTTTGGCAATTTTTGCCTTGGCTTTTTACTTCCGCCAAGGGAGTAGGTATGATTCGGCCAGCGTAAAAAGACTTGAATGGATGATCTGAACTCGATATGCGGATGAAACACCTGATTGCCGCGGCTTTGACCGCCCTCACCCTCTCCGGTTGCAGCCTGGTCTATCGTATCGATATTCCCCAGGGCAACTATGTGGAACAAAAACAGGTCGACAAACTGCGCCAGGGGATGACCCGCGAGCAGGTCAGCTATGTGCTGGGGACCCCCATGCTGCGTGACGGCTTTGACCCCAACACCTGGTACTACCTCTATGAATTCCAGCCGGGCCACGGCGACAAGGAGCGCAAAGAGCTCACTGTCACCTTCGCCAATGACAGGCTGACCACAGTGACGGGTGACTTCCCGCTGCCAGCAGCTTTCAATACCCCGCTCTGATATCCCGCAAAACCGGCCTCGCGCCGGTTTTGTTTTATCCAGCCCCGCGTAATTCATCCTGCCCTTGATCCTGTCAGGGGATACAGTGTCATCTCCCCCATTGCAGCTGCTCGCAAATTGCCTGATGCTGATGAGCAGCCACCATGGCATCAACACCATCGAATGACACAGGGAGAATCCCCATGAGCCGGATCCTGATTGCCGGAGCCAGCGGCCTGATCGGTCGCGAACTGGTGCAGCAACTGCCTGCCGAACATGAACTGACCCTGCTCTGTCGCAAGCCGGGCAAGGAGGCGCACCACTGGCTGCCGGTCAATTTTGATGATCTGGCCAGCGTCACCCTCTCTCGCCCGGTCGATATCGCTTTCTGTGCCCTCGGTACCACCCGCAAGGAGGCGGGCTCTGCCGAGGCGTTTCGCCGGGTCGATCTCGACTATGTGGTCGCCTTTGCCGAACTGGCCCGCCGCCACGGCTGTCAACGCCTCATCGTGGTCTCGAGCATGGGGGCCAGTGCATCGTCCCCGGCGCTCTATCCGCGTACCAAGGGGGAGATGGAGCAGGCCCTGCTGGCCCAATCCTGGCCACGGCTCGCCATCGTGCGGCCCGCCATGCTGCTCGGAGATCGCCAGCCACCGCGCCTCTCCGAGCAGATCTTTCAGACCATCTACCCGCTGTTTCGGCCGCTGCTGGTGGGCAGGCTCGCCCGCTGGCGTGCCATCGAGGCCAGTCAGGTGGCTCGCGCCATGATCGCCCTCTCGAAACTGCCCGCCGGGTGCGAGATTGTCGAAAACGAGCAACTGCTGGCACTCTGAACCCGGCCTTTTCCATCGCTGTCGCATACCGTCGTTAAAACAGTAGGGCAAGCCAACCGGCTTGCCCTTTGTTCGTACTCTTGATCTGCCGCCCCTAGCCACGCCCAGCAGCCAGGGTGCCCAGCATCAACCGCGAATATGGTCGATAAAGGCGTCGATCTGCTCGCGAGTGCAGGCCGGATTCATAAAGACTGCCTTCTCCCCGGCGATATAGGAGTATTTGCCGCGGGCGTCATAGTCGGAGTGGGCCACCGCCTCCACCCAGTTGGTGTAGAGCCCCACCTTGCCGCGCCCCTTGAACAGGCTGCGGTGGTAATCGGTATTGCGCTGCAGTCGCGCCTTGTAGGCAGGGTCACTGGAGCGGGCCAGCTCGAAGGCAAATTCGGCCTCCGGATCGCTCACCCACTCGGGGTTGTAGATCTTGAAGCCCACGCTCGGCCCCTGATTCTCCTGCGCCACCAACTTGACGTTGCCGAGCTGGCTTAACCGGAAGCGGAAGTAGTTGGCATTTTGCAGGCAGTGGGCCAGCACGGTGCGATACCCCTCGACCCCCATGTAGTTGAGCGCCGCATAGGCACCGAACAGGCCACTCGCGCCGCGGGAGCACTCGATGGTGGATTGCAGGTGGGTCTGGCCCTGAATGTCCCGCTCGAAGTAGGAGAAGTTCTCCGGGTCATTCTCCATCGCCTTGAGGTCATCCTGCTCCTTGATCATCACCAGACTGGAGGTGTAGGGCACATAGCCCCACTTCTGGAAGTCGACGGTGAAGGAGTCGGCATATTTGAGCTCGGCAAAGCGCGCCACGTTGCGCTCGATCCCCGCCAAGGTGGCGCTGTTGATGGCGAGCGGGTTGGCGGCAAAGTCGTAACCCAGGAAGAAGATCATCGACCAGCCGATGGCGGCATCGACGTGGATATGGGGCTTGACCGCCACCTCGAACTGCTCGCAGAGGCGATTGCGCAGCTCGAACACGGGTTTCACCTGATCCACCCCGAAAGTGTCAGTAGTGCCCATGGTGAGCATGATGGTGGGCACCACGTGTTTCAGGGCAAAACAGGCGGTCAGGGTGCGCTCAAGGTGGTCGAGATCGATGTCGTTGTTCTCGCCGACCTGAATGCGGATAGTCTTGTTCTCGATATCGACCCCGAGCAGGGAGAGGTTGGTGATGTTGGAGTAGTGACCGCCCTGGGAGTTGATGATGCGGTAATCCTGATAGTGGCCGAGCCCCTTGTGCTTGGCCTCCGGCAAGGTTTTGCGAATGCCGAGCAAGTAGCCATAGAGGTTACAGAAGGTCCCCCCCTGGGTGAAGATGCCGGTGGCACGCTCGGGGTCATAACCCGCCAGCAGGGCAATCTGGCGCACCACCTTCTTCTCCAGCTCCTCGGCCACACCGGCATATTCGGAGTAGACCAGATTGGGGTTGGCCAGAATGCCCAGCTGGGCGCCGTAGATGGCGGGATCCGCCGACATGGTGATGACGTTCTCGACGCTGGAGGGGTTCTCCCAATCCTTCGACAGGGCGGCGGCAAACAGCAGCTCGGCCATCGGCTCGCCCGGGGTGCGCATGGTGGCGGGCACCGGCATGGTCTCGCAGAGATCGGCCAGGCGGGCACGGCCATCAGGCCAGGCGTTCAAACGGGCATCGGGGGCCAGGCCACGGGCCCGAAATTCATTGAGGGTGGCAAATCCGGGTTCGCGAAAAACCGGCCAGAGAGCGGGATTGCGCGAGAAAAAGTTGGCTTTGATTGTGGCGAAACGGGCGGAAAAATCGGGATGGACGGCATTGACGCTTTCGTCTTGCAGATAAACTAAGTCACTCATTTTTATACCATTAGTACAGCAAATGTGCGGCCGTTATACCCCTGTGCCAAAGGGGCCGACAGCGACAATATCTAATGGCCTACCCTACTTTTTGTCATGTATCAGCCAACACAAGGGCTGGCAAAAAGGCGCCTTTGAGGCGCCTCTTTATATTTCGTGATCTTGCTCCCATCCTGGCTGACAGCGCCCTCACTAACGGACCGCCATCAGTGCAGTGCCCCCCCTTAACGCAGAGAGGTCAACAGCCACTCGGCAAACTCCGCCAGCTCGCTCTGCTGCTGAGGGAAGGCCGCCAGCCAGGGCTGCAGGCGCGCGGCAACAGCGTCCGGTCGATAGCCGCAACCCGCCAGTTCGGCCGCCAGCAGATCAAACGGGGCCGGCTCCAGAGTATCGCTAAAGAGCTGTGCCCGGGTGATGACCCCCTTCTCCACATCAAAGTGCAACTCAACCCCACCCCAGCTGAACCGCTCCTCCAGCAGATGGCTGAACGCCGGGGCATGACCATAGTTCCACTCCCAACTGCGCTGACGGGCGAAGGTCTCGGCAAAGCCCGGCAGATCCGGCATCTGCTCCGGGGAGATATGCTCGGGCTCAACTCGCGCGCCGTAATGGTGGAAGAAGGCCTCCTGCAGCGCCTCGCTCACCTGTTGATGGTCGATCCCCGGCAGCAGCTCGCACAGATTGGCCACCCGGCTGCGCACCGAAGTGATCCCCTTGGCCGCCAGCTTCTTGGGGTCGGGGTTGAGGTAGTTGGCAAGGCGGCCGAGATCGGCGTCCAGCAGCAGGGTGCCGTGGTGAAACCCGCGATCCAGAGTCTCCCGATAGGCCGACCCCGATACCTTGCGCTCCCCGTCCAGGGTCGCCACCAGCAGATCGTTGCGACCGGAGGCAAACGCCTCGATCCCCAATCGCTTGAGCCCGTCCAGCACGATGGCGGTGGAGACGCTCTTGTCATACTCCGGCTTGCCCGCCATGAAGGTGAAGCAGCTGTTGCCAAGGTCGTGGAACACGGCACCGCCCCCACTGCTGCGACGCGCCAAGGTCACCCCGTCCTCTTCCATCCGGCGGGTATTGCACTCCTTCCACGGATTCTGGGCACGGCCAATCACCACGGTATTGGCATTGCGCCAGAGGAACAGCACCCGCTGGCCGGGGTCCATCTGGCGGAAGATGCACTCCTCAACGGCCAGATTGAACAGGGGATCGTGAGAGTCGGAGACAAGCAGACGCAAGCGGGACATAAAAAGACCTTATCCGGAACTGGGGGCAGCATGATAACACTGACGGGGTACCATCACTGAGCCGTTGCACATTAACCGGTGCGCAGCAGCCGCGATACATTTGCGTCACACCTGACCGCCCCATAAAAGTATCTATTGATATAACGACACAGCTTGACGTGCAACCACGGAAAAAATGCAGTCAAGCCACAATGACAACGATAAAAACGGGAAAAAGTGGCTAGAATGCGACCACTTCGATAGGCCATATGACTCTCTTATTGGTCACATAACTTGCAAAAAAACGGCATGTATCCATCCCGTGTGATGAACGACACAAAAATGACTTCCCAACCCCCCTATACCCTATTGCAAACGCCTTTTCTCCCCTTGCAGGTGACACAAAATTGCTTGAATCTAGCCTAGACACCGCTCCCGAGAGAAACGTTGTATGACGGAGAACGCAGCCCCCCGCCAGCCCCTCAGCTGGTTTATGCCAATGCTGGTCGGTATGATCATCGCGACCCTGACCTCTTCCCCCGTGCGAGCCGGCGAGCAGGTCATCATCCAGTTGCCGTGGCAACACCAGTTCCAGTTTGCCGGTTACTACGCGGCCATCGCCAAAGGGTTTTATCGGGAGGCCGGTCTGCATGTCACCCTGCGCGAAGCGGACTCCCGCACCGATGTGGTCAGCGAGGTGATCTCGGGAAAGGCCCAGTTTGGCATCAGCGGCAGTGATCTGCTGCTGGATCGGGCTGCCGGTCGTCCGGTAGTGGTGCTCGCCGCCCTGCTGCAGCACTCGCCGCTGGTTCTGCTCACGCTGGATAGGCCAGATATTCGCAACCCGGCCGATCTGGCCAACAAGCGACTGATGCTGGAGCCTGGCTCCAACGAGCTGCTGACCTACCTTTCCCACCAGACCCGCAGCCGCGACTGGGTCACCCTTCCCTACAAACAGGGGATTCAGGCACTGCTGGCGGGCAAGGTGGATGCCATCAGCGCCTACAGCACTACCGAGCCCTTCTATCTGCAACAAAAAGGGATCCCCTATCGGGTCTTCAGTCCGCGCACCATCGACTTCGACTTCTACGGCGACAACCTGTTTACCTCCGAACGGGAGCTGATCACCCGACAGGATCGGGTCTACGCCTTCCAGCAGGCCAGCCTCAAGGGGTGGCGCTATGCGATGGACCACCCCGACGAGATGATCAACCTGATCATGGAGCAGTACCCGACCGGGGCTGGCCGTGAACAGCTGGAGTTCGAAGCTCGCGAAACCAGAGAGCTGATGCAGCCGGATCTGATCGAACCTGGCTACATGCAGCAGGAGCGCTGGCTGCAGATCGCCAAAACCTATCTGGAGGCGGGCATGCTCACGGTATTGCCCAACCTCGACCGCTTTATCTACGACCCGGCGCAGGAGCGGCTGCGCCAGCAACGGCAACTGCTCGACAAGAGCGTGGCGGTGGCCATGCTCATCACCTTTACCCTGATGACCCTGCTCGGCATCTTCTTGCACCTCTATCTGCGCCTGCGTGAGGAGGCGCGGGATCGCCAGCGGCTGACCCGTGAACTGGCCCAGAGCGAGCAGCACTATCGATTCGTGGCGGAGAACAGCGCCGATGTGATCTGGACCATGGATGCCGCCAGCTTGCGCTTTCGCTATGTCAGCCCGGCCATCGCCCCTCTGAGCGGCTACGAAGCCCCCGAGTTGTTTGCCCTGCCCCTCAAACAGCTGCTACCGGATGCCTCAAGGCAACTGCTGCGCGAGGAGATCTCCGCCACCCTGGAGGCCTGGCAGCGGGGGGAACATGACCAGACCCGCCGGGTCATTCGCACCCAGCTGCGCCACAAGGATGGCCATCTGGTGGCGACCGAGACCATCACCACCCTCCATGGCAACCACAATGCCCAGCCGGAGGCGATCCTCGGGGTCACCCGGGATATCACCGAGCGGGCAGCGCGGGAGGAGATGATGCGCCGCCTCGCCTTCTACGACCCCCTCACCGGGCTGCCCAATCGCCGCTTGCTGCAGCAACGGCTCAAGGAGCTGATGGAACAGGAGACGCCCCGTCCGCTGGCGCTGATGTTTATCGATCTCGATCACTTCAAGCCGATCAACGACACCTTCGGCCATGAGACCGGGGATATTCTGCTCAATATGGTGGCCGAGCGGATGAGCCACTGCGTGCGCAAACAGGATCTGGTGGCGCGGCTGGGGGGCGACGAGTTCGTTATCTTGCTGCCGGATAGTGGCGACGAAGTGCTGGCGGTGGCCGACAAGCTGCACCAGCAGCTGCGCCATCCGTTCCAGCTGGAGGGGCAGGAGCTGCTCATCTCCAGCAGTATCGGGCTGGCGCTCTATCCCGAGCACGGGGAGGATGCCAAAACCCTGATGCACCACGCCGATCAGGCCATGTATCAGGCGAAGAATCGCGGCCGCGGCCGGGTCTGCCTCTTTACCGAAGGCCTTGATCCCGAGCAGGGCGCCCTGCTGTGGCAACCCGGCCACGAGTGTGGTCACCCGCGCATCGATGCCGAGCATCGTCAGCTCTTCGTATTGACCAACCGGTTGCTGGAGCGGATGAAAGATCAGCACGAGGCTCCTGCCCCGTTTCTGGAGAGTCTGAAGAGCCTGTTCGACATGGCCCGCCATCACTTCGCCTTTGAAGAGCAGATGCTGGCGGAGATAGACTATCGGGAGCTAGTCAGCCACCGTCAGGATCACCAGCGCCTGCTCAACAAGGCAGGTCAGCTACTGCACGCCGCCAAAGCGGGGACGCTGGGCAACGACGAGTTGCTCAACTTCATCATTCAGGAGCTGGTGGTCGGCCACATGAGTCAGGCGGATCGCCGCTACTTCCCCCTGTTCAGATCTGAGCGCAGCGTGCCGGTTGCAGAGGGGGTCACCTAGTCCCCCTTGTTCAGACCCGAGCGTAACGCGCTTCTTGCGAAAGGGGCGACCTAATCACCGCGCAGGGCAACTACTGGGTCGAGACGCACTGCCCGCAAGGCAGGGGCGACCCCGGCCAGCAGACCGACCAGGGCGCTGCAACCGAGCGCCAGCAGCAGATAGAGAGGATGAAGGGTGAGCGGCAAGCCGGCCGCCAGCAGGGTGAGCAGCAGCTTGAGCCCGCCGAGCAGGGCCAGCCCCATGGCCCCGCCCAGCAGCGCCAGCACCACGGCTTCGAGCAGGAACAGCAATAGAATGCGCCGCCGTGGGCAGCCCAGCGCCATCAGCAAGCCCACTTCGGGGATCCGCTCCTGCTGGGCGATGCTCATGATGCTGAAGATGCCGACCGCCCCGATCAGCAGAGAGATAATGCCGAGCCCGCCAACCGCCAGCTTGATGATGGAGAGTATCTTGTCGAGGCTGGTCAGCATGTCCTGCTGGGAGGTGAGGGTAAAATCCTCGGCGCCGTGGCGGGCGATCAGCACCCGCCGGATCTGGGCGGTGATCTCGGCCTCCGCATGCCCGGCGCGATAGATGACGTCGATCTCCTGCAGCCCCTCCTTGTTGAACAGCGCCTGGGCGTGAGCGGCGGGCAGATAGATCATGTCGTCCAGATCAAAGCCGAGAAATTGCCCCTTGGGGGCCAGCACCCCGGCCACCCGAAAACGGCGATCACCGGCGCGCAGCAGACTGCCCGGCGCATCGCCGCCGGGAAACAGCTCAGCCGCCACCTTGGCCCCCAGCACCGCATAGGCGCGGGGCATGGCACTGTCATCCGCGGGCAGAAAACGTCCCTGCATCAGGGTGAGTCGCCAGCCGGAGAGCGCCGCCGGGCCAGTGCCCAGAATGGCGGTGCTGCGGGTCAGCCCACGGCTGCGCACCTCCCCCTGCCCCTGCACCACAGGGAGCGCCGCCTCTACCCCTGCCAATCTGGCGAGGGCATCGGCATCCTCCAGCAGCAGGGGGCGACTGCTGGAGAGGATGCCGGGCGGGCCGCCGGCGGTTTCGGTCTTGCCCGGGGTCACGGCGATCAGCCGGGTGCCAAATTGGGAGAAGCTGTCGAGCAGATAGAGCCTGAGCCCCTCGCCGATACCGGTGAGCAGGGTAACCGAGGCGATCCCGATGGCGATCCCCAGCGCCGACAGCAGACTGCGGCTGCGCCCCGCCAGCAAGGCACGCCAGAGCCAGAACAGCAGATCGGCGGCGCGCATCAGCCACCGCTCCATTGCCCGCTGCGCAGGCTGCTGACCGGATCTTGCCGTGCCGCCCGGGAGGCGGGCAGCCAGCTAAAAACCAGCCCGGTCAGCAGGGCCGCCGGTATGGTGCAGAAAGTAGCGAGCAGAGGGACTGCCGCCGGAAATCCGGGCCAAATCACTCCGGCGAGGGCAACCAGGGCATAGCCCAACACAGTGCCAAACAGCGCGCCACTGCCGCTCAGCAACAGCGCCTCCCACAAAAACAGCTGGCGGATCTGGCGACTGTCGGCCCCCAGCGCCTTGAGCAGACCGATCTCGCCAGTGCGCTGGCGGGTGCTGATCAGCGCCAGATTCATCATCATGATGCCGGAGACCAGCAGGCTGATGGCGCCGATGCCGGCAACTGCCAGGGTGAGGGTCGAGAGAATGGTGGAGAAGGTGGCCAGCATGGCGTCACGGCGCACCACGGTTACATCGAGCACCCCGTGGCGCGCCTGCATCAGCTGCTCCAGTCGCTTGACCAGCGGGGGCACTGCTTGTCCCGCCAGCGGCTGGATCAGCAGCCGAAACAGCCCCTCGGTGTTGAACAGCCGCATGGCGCTACCCACCGGGATCAGCGCGGCCTCGGCCATATCCATCCCCAGATTGCTGCTCTGGCTGGTGAAGACCCCCACCACCCGAAAGCGACGATTGTCAAAACGCAGCCACTGGCCGACCGGATCGGCCTGACCAAACAGCTCACGGGCCACCTTGGCCCCGAGCAGGACGGCCGGTCGATCCTCTGCGACATCCCCCGGCAGCCAGCGGCCGGAGAGCAGCTCCAGCCCGTGGGTATCGCGCAGCCCGTTGCTGCTGCCAAGCAGCATGGTCTGGCGCAGCCGCGCCCCCTGTTTGGCCTCGGCAAAGCCCATCACCAGCGGCACCAGCCGCACGTTTGGCTGGTGCTGGCCAAGGTAGTGCATATCATCGAGAGTGATCTGCCGCAGACTGTTTCCGGTGACCGGCGGCAGCCCACCGGTGGTCTCCTTGCGGCCCGGGAACATCACCAGCAGATCCTTGCCAAGGGAACTGAACTGGTCGGCCACATAGCGCCTCGCCCCCTCCCCAAGCGCGGTGAGCAGCAGCACCGAGGTGACGCTCAGACTCACCGCCAGGATCAAGACCAGCGCCCGTGAACGCTGACGCAATAACGCCACGGCGGCAAAGCGGATCACATCGGGCCGCCGCATTCAGCCCCCGCCGCTATCAATATTGATATGGCCATCGTTCATCAGGATCCGCCTGCCCGCCCGCTCACCGAGGCGCGGGTCGTGAGTCACCACCACCAGCGTGATCCCCTGCTCCCGGTTGAGCCCCTCCAGCAGGGTAATCACCTCCTCCCCGGAGCGGGAGTCGAGATTGCCGGTGGGCTCGTCGGCCAGGATCAGCCGCGGCGCCATCGCCATGGCCCGGGCGATGGCCACCCGCTGACGCTGACCGCCGGAGAGCTCGGCAGGGCGGTGCTCGGCCCGATTCTCCAGTCCCAGCTCCCCCAGCAACTGCTGGCTGCGGCGATGACGCTCGGCGGGGGCGATCCCGCACAGCATCAGCGGCAGCTCGACGTTTTCACGGGCGGTGAGGCGGGAGATGAGGTGAAACGACTGGAACACAAAACCGATGCGATGGCCGCGCAGCTGGGCCAACGCGGGTTCTGACAGGGTGGCGGTATCCTCCCCTCCCAGCCAGTAGCGCCCCTCGTCTGGCCGATCCAGCAGCCCCAACACATTGAGCAGGGTCGATTTGCCGGAGCCCGAGGGGCCCATCACCGCCAGATACTCCCCCTCGGCAACCCGCAGGGAAACGCAGTCGAGGGCGGCCACCTCGCTCCCCCCCAGAGTGAAACGACGGCTGACGGCATCAAGGCGAATGAGATCACTCATCCGTCTGCTCCGTGGCGGCGCTGAAAGGGCCCTCCCCGACAATCTGTCCGGGCTGAGCTGCCAGCCGATCACCGGCGGCGAGCCCCTCGGCCACCTCAATCCAGTTCCAGTTCTCCACGCCCCAGCGGGGCACCACCCGCACCAGCTTATCCCCTTCCAGCCGCAGCACGCTGCCATCGTCGGCCCGGCTGCTGGCCGCTACCCGCAGCACATCGGTGGCGCGGGTCACCTCGACTTCAAGGTCGGCGCTGTAGCCAATAAGCAGGGGGACATCGGTGGGCAGGGCAGTGAGCGATGCCTCCACCTCGACGGTGCGGGCCTGCTTCTCCAACTCCTTCACATAGGGGGCGATGCGGGTGACGGTGGCGGCAAAATCGCGCCCGGGCATGGCATCGAGCAGTACCCGGGCAGACTGGCCCACCTTCAGGCGGGCGGCATCCACCTCATCGATGGGGGCAGAGACATACAGACAGCGATCGTCGATAAGGTCGATCACCGGAGGCATGGCCACTCCGGGCGGTGAGGGGGTCATGTATTCGCCCAGCTTGCTGTTGACCTCCGCCACCACCCCGGCAAACGGCGCCAGCAGGCGACGCTCGCTCAAGCGAGCCTCCACCTGGGCGACCTGCGCCTCGTCGACCCGCTCCTGCTGACGGGATGCCTGACAGACATAGCGGCGGGTATCGGCCAGATTCTGGGCCTGCTCAGCGAGGGTGCGGGAGGTGAGATTTTTGGCCAGCAAGGTGGCCAGCCGGTTGGCCTCCCGCTCGTAGTAGGCCGCCTCGCTGCAACGCTCCTCGCGCTGGGTCTTGCCAAGGGCCTGCTGGGCGCGGGCCCGGGCGAGATCGGCGTGAATATCGTCACTCCAGAGGGTCAGCAGCAGATCTCCCCGAGCCACCCGCTCCCCGGCCTCGACGGCGATCTGCTCCACCACGCCGCCACCGGGCAGACTGAGTCCGGCCCGCTGGCACGACTTGATGGTACCGGCCCGGGTGTTGACCACGGTGACCAGCACATCCCCCCGCCCGACCTCAGCCAGCCTGATCGGCGTCGGCTGCGGTCGCCACCACCATGCCAGAGCAGCCACCGCTACCACGGCGCCACTTCCCCACCACAACCAACCTCTCTTCATCGCGCATCCTTTCGCTAGTGACTCCCGTCATGTGCGTCGGGAGAGCAGGGCATAATAGAGCAAGGGTATCACCACTAGGGTGAGCAAAGTGGAGACCAGGATCCCGAAAATCAGGCTGATGGCCAGTCCGTTGAAGATGGGATCATCGAGGATGAACAGGGCTCCGATCATCGCCGCCAGCGCCGTCAGCATGATGGGTTTGGCCCGCACCTGCGCCGCTTCGATCACCGCCTGCTCGAACGCCACTCCGGCGCTGCGCTGCTGCTCGATAAAGTCCACCAGCAGGATGCTGTTGCGTACGATGATCCCGGCCAGGGCGATCATCCCGATCATCGAGGTGGCGGTAAACTGGGCCCCCAACAGGGCGTGGCCCGGCATCACCCCTATGATGGTGAGCGGAATGGGAGCCATGATGATGAGCGGCACCAGATAGGAGCGGAACTGGGCCACCACCAGCAGATAGATGAGGATCATCCCCACTGCGTAGGCTAGCCCCATGTCGCGGAAGGTCTCGTAGGTGATCTTCCACTCCCCGTCCCACAACAGCGCCACCTCTCCCAGTTTATCCGGCTGCTGTACGTAATATTGGGGCAGGTCGATATCGGCACCGGCGGCAAACATGCCGTAGAGCGGGCTGTCGGTATGGCCGCCCATGTCGGCCACCACCATCACCATGGGCTGCATGTTCTTGTGCATGATATAGCTGGGGGCCACCTCATCACGGCGACTCACCAGCTCGGAGACCCGCACCAGCTGACCGCTCTGGCTGCGCACCTTGAGGGCCAGCACACCCGCCAGATCCCGTTTGTCACCGGGGGCCAGTTCGATGCGGATCGGCACCGGATACTTGGCGCCGTGACCCTGCAGCCAGCTGGCATCCTGATAACCCACCCCGCCATTGAGGGTGTTCACCAGGTCGCCGAGATCGACCCCGAGCAGGGCCGCCTTGCTGCGATCCACCACCAGCCGCCACTTGGGCTGCGGGTCGGTCAGATAGATATCCACATCCACCAGATCCGCCGTGGCCACAAAACGGGCCTGTACAGCGCGCGCCGCCGCTTCACGGGCGGCCTGAGTCGGGCCATAGATCTCGGCAACGATGGGGGACCAGACCGGCGGGCCGGGCGGCACCTCAACGACTTTCAGGTTGCCCCCTGCCGCACTGGCGATGGCCTGCAGCGGCTCCCGAACCGACTGGGCAATCTGGTGACTGCTGCGATCCCGCTCATGCTTGTCCACCAGATTGACCTGAATATCCCCCACGTTGGCGCCGCTGCGGATAAAGTAGTGACGCACCAGCCCGTTGAAATTGATGGGGGCGGCGGTACCGGCGTAGATCTGGTAATCCTTCACCTCGGGCACCTTGGCAAGCTCCCGCCCGACCGCCAGCAGGGTGCGCTCGGTCTGCTCCAGGGTCGCCCCCTCCGGCATATCGAGCACCAGCTGAAATTCCGACTTGTTGTCAAAGGGAAGCATCTTGAGCACCACCCACTGCACCACCGGCATGGCGGTAGCCGCCCCGACCAGCAGCAATACCGCCAGCCAGAGTTTGCGTCTGGCGCGCTTGGCGCCATCACCGATCAGGAAAGGGGTCATCAGCCGATGAAAGAGGCCAGCCTTGGCCTCGCCGTGGGCACCATGCACCTCATCCTTGAGCAAATGGCTCGCCAGCCAGGGTGAGAAGATAAAGGCCACCAGCAGGGAGATGAGCATCCCCATGCTGGCATTGATGGGGATGGGGCTCATGTAGGGGCCCATCAGGCCACTGACAAAGGCCATCGGCAGCAGGGCCGCGATGACGGTCAGGGTCGCCAGTATGGTCGGCCCCCCCACCTCGTCCACCGCCCCCGGTATCAGATCCTTGAGCGCCCCCTTGCCCAAACCGCGATGGCGGTGGATGTTCTCCACCACGACTATGGCGTCATCCACCAGAATGCCGATGGAGAAGATCAGCGCAAACAGTGACACCCGGTTGAGGGTAAAGCCCCAGGCCCAGCTGGCAAATAGGGTCAGTGCCAGGGTGATGACGATGGCAACGCCCACCACCAGCGCCTCTCGCCAACCCATGCTCACCAGCACCAGCAGCACCACCGCCGTGGTGGCAAAAATCAGCTTGCCGATCAGGGTGTTGGATTTGGTCTCGGCGGTGACGCCGTAGTCCCGGGTCACCGTCACCTCGACCCCGGCAGGGATGAGCCGGTTCTGCAAACTCTCGACCCGCGCCTCCACCCGCTTGGCCACATCGACCGCGTTCTGGCCCGGCTGCTTGCCGACGGCCAGGGTCACCGCCGGATAACTGGCATGTCCCAATCCCATCCAGCTGCGTTTGGTCGGAGTCTCCTGACCCAGAGAGACCTTGGCCACCTCCCCCAGATAGACCGGCTTGCCGTCGTGCAGCCCCACCACCAGCTCGCGGGCCTCCTGCTCATTTTGCAGGAACTGCCCCACCTGCACCTTAATCTCACTGTTGTTCTGCTCGATAGCCTGTGTGGTGCCTACCTGATTGGCGGCCGCCAGTCGCTGGCTCAGATCGCCCCAGCTGATGCCGTGGGCGCTAAGTGCCGCCGGATCCGGCATCACCCGCAACACGGCGCTCTGGCTGCCCAGCGTGTAAATATCGCGGGTACCGGGAATGCGCTTGAGTTCGGTCTCCAGCTCATGGGCGACCCGGGTCAGTTCGGGAGCCCCCAGTTGCTTGCTCCCCTCTTTGCTCCATAAGGTCAGACTGACGATGGGGACATCATCGATCCCCCTCGGTTTCACCAGTGGCTGACCGACTCCGATCCCCTGTGGCAACCAGTCGCGGTTGGAGTCGAGCTGGTTGTTGAGATCGACGATGGCCTGCTCACGGCTCACCCCCACCTTGAACACCACCACCAGCAGGGCGCCATCGGGTTGGGAAAAAGAGTAAAGGGTATCAATACCCTTTATCTGGGAGACCACCTGCTCGGCTGGGGTGGTAACGAGAGAGGCCACTTCAGCCGGAGTGGCTCCCGGGAAGGGAATATAGACATCGGCGAAGGTGACATCGATCTGCGGCTCCTCCTCCTTGGGGGTCACCAGCACCGCAAACAGGCCGAGCAACAGCCCCACCAGCGCCAGCAGCGGCGTGATGGCCGAGCCCTGAAACAGCGCAGCCAGCCGACCGGCAGGCCCCAGCCTCTCCTTGTTGCCGTTCAGCTCGCTACTCATGGGCCACCTCCTGCTGCTGCGCCCAGGCATCGGGAGCCAGCTTGTCACCGGCTTGCAGCCCGGCCAGGATCTCGCACTGTCCCTCGACGCAATGGCCGACCCGCACCGGTGTCAGGGCCCAGCCAGCGGGTTGCTGCAGATAGACGCCGTTGAACTCACCTTGCCGCAGCAGGGCGCGATCCGGCACTTGCAACACCTGACGCTCACCCTGCTTGAGCTGCACCTTGAGCCACATGCCGGGCAATACCCCGGCGGTTTGCGGCGGCAAGTCGAGGCGCAACCTGAAGGCGTGGCTCTGGCTGTCGGCATAGTTGAAGCGGGTCAGTTTGACCGGGGTAACAAGCTTGCCATCCGGCAGCAGCACCTGCACATCCGCAGGCTCACGAGCCAGCGTCAGGGCGGATTGGGGCAACTCCACCTCCACCCGCAAGGTGTCGAGAGAGAAGCCGGAGAGCAGCGGGGTACCGGGGGCGACAGTCTCCCCCAACTCCACCAGCCGTTTGGTCACCACTCCGGCGTAAGGGGCCAGAATGCGGGTATAACCGTAGGCCTCGCGGGCCTGAGTAAGAGCCGCATCGGCAGCGTTCACCTCGGCACGGGCGGCGCGATCCGTCGCTTGGGCATTGTCGAGCTGGGCGCGGGTGATCACCCCCTTGGCAATCAGCGCCTGAAAGCGGGCAAGCTGGCGCTCGGCTTCCACTTGCTGGGCCTGCGCCCGCGCCAGCCGCGCCTCGGCACCCGTGACGGCGGCAAACTGCTCCTTGCCGCTGATCTCCAGCAGCGGTTGCCCCGCCTGCACCTGATCGTTCACATCCACCAGCATGCGGGAGACCCGGCCGCTGGTCTGGGCCGCCACCGTCCCCTGATTGATGGCACTGACGGTGCCATCCAGCGTCAGCCAGTCGGTCACCGGCTGTGGCGCCACTGTCAACAGGGGCTCTGGCTCCCCGTCTGTAGCCATGGCCTGGGTGGATGTCATGGCCTGCGATGTCATCACCAATAAGGTGATCCCCAGCAACCGGATCTTTTCCATCATTACTCTCCTTCCCTGGCGTAATCTGTCACTTCACGGGATCAGGCGGTATGGGACTGGCGCACCTTATCCACTCCCCGAGCTGGCGCCTTGGTCAGCAACCTGGCCAGCCCTCTGTCAAACAGCAAGATCCCGGCCACCATGGCCGCTATAAACAACATTATCATGGGCTGCCCGCTGGAAATGAGACTCAGAGCAGGCCCCGGACAGATGCCCACCAATCCCCAGCCGATGCCAAACAGCGCGGCCCCGCCGATCAGCCTGCGCTCCAGCCGAGGGGCTGGTACGGCTGCGATGGGCTCCCCCAGCACACTCTGGCGACGGGGTTTCACCAGCAAGAAGTAACCCGGCATAAAGACCAGCAGAGCGCCCCCCATCACGAAGGCAAGGCTGGGATCCCAGGCCCCGGCCAGATCGAGAAAACCGGTGACCCGGGCGGGATCCATCATGCCGGAGATGGCCATCCCCAGTCCGAACAACACACCCGCAAACAAACTTGTCAGCAACTTCATGGCAATCAGCCCCTTACAGCAGATGATGAGTGACGAAGACGGTGATAAAGCCAGCCGCCATAAAGGTCAGGGTGGCGACGATGGAGCGCAGGGAGAGCCGCCCCATGCCACAGATGCCGTGGCCGCTGGTGCAGCCATTGCCAAGACGGGTACCGATGCCGACCAGCAGACCGGCCAGCAGCACCACCGGCCAGCCGGGCAAGGTGGTGAATGCGGGCATGGTGGCCCAACCCAGAGTCAGCGCCAACCAGGCGCCCGCCCCCAGCCCCAGCAGAAACAGCACCCGCCACGGTGCACGGTGTTGCAGCGCACCGGCCAGAATGCCGCTGATCCCGGCCACCCGGCCGTTGAACAACATCAGGATCAGGGCCGACAGCCCCGCCAGCATGCCACCGCCCAAAGAGAGCAGCCATTGGCTTTCCATCATCAAGATTCCTTATTTTCCGAGTGACAAAAATGGGTTTGCAACGCTCCCAGTACATCGGCCGCCGCCTCGCTCACCAGCGAGTAGTAGATCTGCTGGGAGACCTTGCGCGAACGGATCAGGCCGTAGCGCTTGAGCACCGACAACTGCTGGGAGAAAGCCGACTGCCCGAGTTGGCTATGGGCCAGCAGCTCACCGACCCCCTTCTCCCCCTCCACCAGCTGGCAGAGCACCATCAGGCGTTCGGGATGAGCCAACGCCTTGAGCAGGGAGGCGGCGGCTGTCGCATGTCTGTTCATCTCGTCGAATTGGCTCATAAGAGTAAATTAGCAATTGCTGATATTTGTTCTATTGTATAAAACAACACTAAATTAGCAATATCTAAAGTAGATGAGGAGAAAGACCATGACAGTAGATAACGGAGTCAGAATCGTCGCGGGTTGCATGTTGCTGCTCTCGCTGATCCTTACCACCTGGGTTCATCCGGGCTTTGTCTGGTTGAGTGCCTTTGTCGGGGTCAACCTGATCCAGAGCGCATTCACCGGTTTCTGCCCGGCAGCGATGATCCTCAAACGGATAGGATTTAAATAACAGGGTCGGATGACCCAGGCTCATATGAGCGTGTAATAAACGCAGGAGGCTGAACATGGCAACGGTAATCGTCATCGGCGCGGGTCTCGGGGGCATGTCTGCCGCCTACGAACTCAAGGCCGAACTGGGCAAGCAGCATGAGGTGATCCTCATCAATGACAAGCCGGACTTTGAATTTACCCCCTCCAACCCCTGGATTGCCGTCCAGTGGCGGGAGCGCAAGGAGACCTCGATCCCCATCGAACCCCATGTGAAGAAAAAGGGGATCCGCTTTATCCATGCCGCCCTGACCGAGCTGCAACCGGCGGCGCAGCAGCTCACCCTCTCCGATGGCCAGACCCTGCGTTACGACTTTCTGGCGATCTGCACCGGCCCGGCCCTCGCCTTTGACGAGGTGACGGGGGCTGGCCCCGAATCCGGTGGCACCACCAGCGTCTGTACCCTCTCCCACGCCGAAGAGTGCCGCCACAGTGTCAGCGCACTGGTCGATGAGCCCGGCCCTGTGATTGTCGGCGCCATGCCGGGCGCCTCCTGCTTCGGCCCCGCCTACGAGTATGCGTTCATCCTCGATCGCCACCTGCGCGACAAGAAGGTGAGAAAAAATGTGCCCATGACTTTTGTCACCAGCGAGCCCTACATCGGCCATCTGGGTCTCAACGGCGTGGGTGACTCCAAGGGGATGCTGGAGAGCGAACTGCGGATGCGCGACGTGCAGTGGATCTGCAATGCCCGCACCGTGGCGGCGCAAGATGGCCAGATGACGGTGGAGGAGCTGGACGATGAGGGCAACATCAAGCGCACCCACACCCTGCCCTACAAACACGCCATGATGCTGCCCGCCTTTGTCGGCATTGCGCCGCTGCGGGGCATCGAGGGGCTGGTCAATCCCCGCGGCTTTGTCATCGTCGACGAACACCAGCGCAATCCCGCCTTCCCGCAGATTTACGCCGCCGGTGTCTGCATCGCCATTGCACCGCCGCACAAGACGCCGGTACCAACTGGGGTGCCCAAGACCGGTTACATGATTGAGGCGATGGTGCGCACCCTGAGCCACAACATCAAGGCGGAGCTCAGCGGCCAGCCGCCGGTGACCAAGGCAGTGTGGAATGCCATCTGTCTGGCAGACATGGGGGACACCGGTGCCGCCTTCGTCGCCATGCCGCAGATCCCGCCGCGCAACGTCGCCTGGTTCAAGAAAGGGAAGTGGGTCCATCTGGCCAAGATCGCCTTTGAGAAGTACTTTCTGCACAAGATGCAGGTGGGGGATACCGAGCCCATCTACGAGAAACTGATGCTCAAATACCTCGGCATCGACAAGACCGAATGACCCCGCAGACCCGGCCCTCGCCGGGTCTCTTTTTACGGCCCTGCGTGGCAAAACGGGGCTTTCGATTATGTTTCAAGATGTTGCTGCGGGCGGCGCGGGGTTTACCCTGCCCGCCGCCTCGGCTATCATTCGAGCCTCTTATCAATAGCGGAGACCATCAGTGGGCAACTCATCAAGTGACAGTTGTAGACCGACCCTCATCGTCGGTACCAAGGTCGCGAGCTAGCCGCAGGTCTTTCTCTGCCGCCACTCGCAACCCTGCGAGAAGCGGAAATCCACTCCCCTCTTCTCCCTTTTTACACTTGACGTCTGGCAACCAGTGGCCAACCGCCACGGTCGCCATGCCTGCATAGTTTCTGCTTCCCACAAGGAGGCTGCTATGCGTTTTATCTCAATCAAACCGGCTGCGGATCGCGCGGTCGCAACAGGTTCTGTTGCAACCCGGGCTCACCCCCTGTTGAGCCGGCTCGGCCGTGGCATGCTGCCACGCTGGCTGGGCGGCAAACCGCGTCAGCACCACTACCGGCTGCAGATCCGCTGTGAGGATCGCGCCGATATGGAGCAGGTGCTGGATATGGTGAACCACACCCTGCAACCGGCCGGGCTGCAACCGATGCAATCGATGAAGCCGGGTCGCGGCGGTGGGCGAGAGCTGGTGCTCAACCTGCAGTGCACCCCGCCCCAGCGACGCTATCTGGTGCAGTTCGTTCATCAGGTCGGAGTAGCACATCCGGTGCGCTGGCAACTGCGCCCGCGCATCGACTGCGATCCCGAACTCAACTGACCGCACACCTGCGTTAACCACAGTGAAAGGGGCCAGCCACGCTGGCCCCGCTTGTTGCGTCCTCTCCGAGCGTCAGGGCATCCGATGATGCTCCCGCCTCGGGACGCCGCGTTTTTGTTTGTCTGCTGGCCATCCGCGCAATCATCCCCTGATCCATCCGCCTCCCGGCGTTTCATCGTGGATTGCGCCAAGCCAGCGCTCATCAGAAGGAGTACGCCATGAAGATGTGGCAACAAATTGACATGATCTCCCTGCTCGACACCCTGGCCAGCCTGCTGCTCGCCTTTGTGCTTGGCAGTCTGGTCGGGCTGGAGCGCCAGTACCGCCAACGTACCGCGGGCCTGCGCACCAACGTGCTGGTCGCCGTAGGGGCCGCCCTGTTCGTCAGTCTGGCCCAGCGTATCTATGACCTGCACGGCGGCAACTACAACGTGGTCCATGTGGTGGCCTATATCGTCTCCGGCATCGGCTTTCTCGGCGCCGGCGTCATCATGCGCGAGTCGGGCAATATCCGCGGCATCAACACCGCCGCCACTCTCTGGGGTGTCGCTGCGGTCGGTGCCGCCTGTGGCGCAGGGCTGGCCATGGAGGCAATTCTGGGCGCCCTGTTCGTGCTCGCCGCCAACACCCTGTTGCGGCCGCTGGTCAATCAGATCAACCGCCGCCCGGTGGACAATACCGACACCGAAGTCACCTACAAGGTGACGGCCCTGACCCAGCGTGAACATCAAAAAGAGGTGCTGCACTGGCTCGAGGAGATGCTGGAGCAGGCCAACTACCCCCTGAGCGAACTCGATATCGAGCCGTTTGGCGAGGGGGATCTGGAGATCTCGGCGGTGCTGCTGGCTACCTCCATCGATGGCGACGAGCTGGATGCCCTGATGCAAAAGCTGGCCATCCACCCCCATATCAAGCAGGTGTTCTGGCGCACCAGTACCACCGATTGAGCCGTTGGTCAGAGGAACGAACCATCCGCCCGCAGCAAAAAGCCCCGCCAGCAATGGCGGGGCTTTTTCATATGGATGGGCGAAGAGTGGCTAGCGGCGACTGCGCCAGCGCACCCTGGGGGTGATCACCTGGGCAGTCTGCGCCGGGGGATTACCTGCAATCAATTGCTGCATCAGCTCGAAAGCGGCGAGGGCCAGCGCCGGACAATCCTGCGCCACCGAGTCGATGCGCATGGGAATGCAGTCGAGCAGGTCGTGATCATCGAAGGTGCACAGGCGCATGCCTGTCTCCATCAACCCCGCCTCGTTGAGGTAGCGCAGCACCCCTTCCAGCAGGGTAAAGGAGGCAGTAAAGAGCCCCCTGGGGGGCGCCCCCAGCTCGGCCACCAGCTCGGCCATCAGCTGATAACCGGAGCTCGGCTGGTAGTCGCGATGGCGCACCCGGGCGGCATCGGCTTCAAAACCGGCGCGATGAAGCCCCAGCTCATAGCCCGCCAGCCGGTGACGGCTGGGGGAGAGATCCAGCAGGCCGCCGAAGTAGTAGATCTGCTCGCCGCACTCGCTGGCCATGTCCCGCACCAGCTCGGCGGTCGCCTTGCAGGCATCGGAGATCACCATGGGCAGGCGCGACTCGCCAATATGGCGGTCGAGCTGCACCACCGGCAGGCGGTCGTGAATGCGGGTATAGATGTCATCGCTGTGGCCGCTGGAGGCGACAATCAGCCCATCCACCTGACGGCTGATGAGGTTGTCCACCACCCGCTGCTCGAGAGCGGGATCATCCTCGGAGCAGGCGATCAGCAGCTGGATGCCCGCCTCCCGGCAGTGCGCCTCGAGGGCACGGGCAATGCGGGCAAAACCGAAGTTGGTGAGATCGGGTATCACCAGTCCCCAGGTGTAACTGCGGGTCTCACGCAGGGAGCGGGCGTGAAAGCTAGGCAGGTAGTGATACTCCTCCGCCACCGCCTGAATGCGCTTGCGGGTATCATCGGCGATCCGGTACTCCGCACTCTTCCCGTTGAGCACCAGACTGGCGGTCGCCTTGGACACCCCCGCCAGTTCGGCGATCTGGGCAATCGTGATCCGTTTCTTCTTCTCCACCTGGCCTCCCGGCTGACTAGAACCGGGCTATTGTACTAGGCACACCGACAGCGGCCAGTGATTGAGGCAAATTTTGCAGCCATCATCGCCGTTACCTGATGAAAGTTGCGGCTTTTCCCCTGGAAAGTAGCGCGCCGACAAGCTGTGACGACCCTCATCGATGAAGCACTCCAGACTGGAGCGATCGCATAGCACGGTGATCCGCCCGCCAGCCCATGGGCTGCTGCGGGTCTCCCACGCTCCGCTCTGCCAGTTCTGGCGCCGCAAGGTGATGCGCCCCGGCTGCCAACACAGCTCGGCCACTGCGCCAAACCAAATACTCCCCTCACCGCAGAGATCCAGATCGAGCCAGGCCGAGTCGATGGCCAGCCCCGGAAATTCGCCAAGCGTCCCCTCGAAACGGGTCAACTCTCCCTTCAATGCCGCAAGCTCCGCCACCGGCCGCTGGCAGAGCCACTCATCCTGCCAGAACAGCTCCCGCGGGCAGCTCATCTGGTGGATCCAGCCATGAGCGACTGTGGGCTGGCTCATCTCGTTCTCCTCCGGTAGACCCAGCCAGCCAAACAGCAAGCGCCGACCCTGGCTATCCAGAGTGGTCTGGGGGGCATAGAACTCGAAGCCCCGGTCCAGCTCGTGGAAAGCCCCGTGCTCGAAGCGCTCGCCGTCGAAGTTGCCCGCCAACCAGCCGCACTGGTAGAGGTTGCGATAATCCTCGCCTGCCGGGGCAATCCCTTGCGGGCAGCTGATCAGCACATGGCGATCCCCTAGCGGGAAGAGATCCGGGCACTCCCACATATAACCAAACTCACCCAGCCCCCCTCGCCCGCTACCGGCGATGGGACCCACCCGCTGCCAGCTCTGCAGGGTGTCGCCGCGATAGAGCAGCACTTCACCCTTGTCATCCAGAGTGCGGGCTCCCAGCACCATCAGCCACTGCTGGCCGTCGTGCCACACCTTGGGGTCGCGCACATGGCCGCTGTAGCCTTCGGGCAGATCCAGCACAGGCCCCAGCTTGGCAAAACCGCCCTCACCGTCGGCGCGGGCCAGACACTGATAGGCGGTGCGGCTGCCATCCGGGTATTTGACATTGCCGGTGTAGATGAGGGTCAAACGCCCCTGCTCGTCGCTCACCGCAGAGCCCGAATAGCAGCCGTGGCTCTCATAGGCTTCGGTGGGCAACAGCGCCACCGGCTCGTGCTGCCAATGCAGCAGATCGGTGGAGGTGACATGCCCCCAGCCCTTGTTGCGGTGCTCGCAGCCAAGCGGGTTCCACTGGTAGAAGAGGTGGTAGCGCCCGTTGTGCTCGATAAAGCCGTTGGGATCGTTAAGCAGCCCCACCGGGGCTGCCAGATGCCAGCGGGGCCGATGGGGATCGGCCGCCGCCTTGAGCTGTCCGGCCAGCAACGACCGGACAATCTGGTTGAGAAGATCGCTTTCCTTCATCACTCCACCTTGTACTTGAGCAGGTAGGAAGCGGCGAAAGCGGCGCCAAAGGCGATCACCAGCCCGATGATGTAGTGAATAAGGCTCATGGGCTGGACGATGGCCATACCGGGAATACCGGTCAGCCCCACCGCCGTCATCCCCACCTTGGCCGCCACCACGTAGGCGCCGCCGCAGGCCCCGCCAAACAGACCGGCGAGGAAGGGTTTGATGTAACGCAGGTTCACCCCGAAGATCGCCGCTTCCGTGATACCCAGCAGGCAGGACATGGCAGCCGGCACGGTAATGGCCTTGATCTTCACGTCGCGAGTCTTGAAGTAGACCGCGAGGCAAGCCCCGCCCTGTGCCACGTTGGCCATAGCCCAGATGGGCAGCAGGAAGTTGACGCCAATTTGCGGATTGGCCAGCAGCCCCGCCTCGATGGCATGGAAGCTGTGATGAATGCCGGTGATGACGATCAGCGAATAGGTGCCGCCAAATACCAGCCCCGCCAGCCAGCCTGCCTGCTCATAGAGGGCGCTCAGACCAAACGAGATGCCATCCCCCAGCACCCGACCCGCCGGGCCGATAAAGAGTAGCGCCACGAAGCCGGTGATGATGACGGTCAAAAACGGGGTGAGGATCAGATCCAGCGCATCCGGAATGCGCTTGCGCAGCTGTTTCTCCAGATGGGACATAAACCAGACCGCCAAGAGCACCGGGAAGACGGTACCCTGATAGCCGATCATGGCGACATCGAGACCGAAGAAATCCATGGTCTTGAAGCCACCGGCCACGCCCCAGGCGTTGGTCAGCGCAGGATGGGTGAGAATACCGCCGAGGGTCGCCCCGAGGTACGGATTGCCGCCAAACTCACGTGCTGCCGTAAAGCCGATGAGGATCGGCAATATGATAAAGGCCGCCGAGCTGAACATGTCGAGCATCACAAACAGAGCGCTGTCGGCATTGGCCCAGCCGTAGGTGCGCACCATGCCGAGCAGCCCCATCAGCAGGCCCGAGGCGACGATGGCCGGAATGATCGGCACGAAGATGTTGGAGAGGGTTCGCGCCAACCGTTGGGCCACGTTGAGCTTGGCCGCCGCCATGTCGGTCAGTTCCGCCTTGCTGGCGGTGCCGGTACCGGTCAGCGCCACAAACTCCGCATAGACCTTGTTGACCAGACCGGTGCCGAAGATCACCTGAATTTGGCCCGCGTTGCTAAAGCACCCCTTGACCCCCTCCAGCTTGTCGATGGCGGCCTTGTTTACCTTGCTGTCATCGGCCAGCACCAGCCGCAGCCGGGTGGCGCAGTGGGCAGCGCTGACGATGTTCTCCTTGCCCCCGAGCAGGGGCACCAGATCCTTGGCTATCGCACTGATATTCATATTCTTCCTCTTATGACCCGCCACGCTGGCGGGCCCTTGTCACATGAGAGTAGGGGCTGTCGAGCCGGGCTTCTAGCCGCAGATCAACAGCCGCTTGCGCCTGATCGCAAAAAGGCATCCAGTTCGGTGCGGGTCGGCAACGCCGTCATCGCCCCCTTGGCGGTGGTGGCGAGCGCCCCGCAGCCGTGGGCCTGAGCCAGGATGGCGGGCAGCTCGGCCAGCGTCGGCAGCGACGAGCGCCCGGCCAGCGCCGCCAGCAGACCGGCGACGAAGGCATCCCCCGCCCCCGTGGTGTCGATGGGCGTCACTTTCTGCCCCACCCACTCCAGCAACTCGCCATCAAGGCGAGCCACCACACCGGCCGCCCCTCTGGTCACCAGCACCAGCGCCGGGCCAGAGAGAGTGGCGAGCCCGGCAGCCAGATCATCCTCGCCACTCAGCAGTTGCAGCTCCTCAATGGAGAGCTTGACCACATCCGCCTGCGCGATGGCCTGACGCACCAGCGGCAGCATCTCGGCCGGGTTGCCCCACACCTCGGGGCGCAGATTGGGGTCGAAGCAGACTCGCCCGCCTTCCGCCTTGATGGCTGCCATGGCCTGCAGGCAGCTGGTGCGCACCGGCTCGTTGGCGAGCGCGATGGAGCAGGTGAGCAACCACTGACCGACCTTGAAACGGGGCAACTCATCCGGGGTGAGGAACTGGTCGGCACTGGGGCGCACCATAAAGGTGAAGCTGCGCTCCCCCTCGTCATCCAGTTCTACCAGCACGGTCGAGGTGCGATGGTCAGGATCGAGCCACAGCGCGGCCACATCCACCCCCTCCCCGCTCAGGGTATCGGCCATAAAGCGGCCGAACGGATCGGCGCCGACCCGGCCGATAAAGGCCGCATCGCCACCCAGCCGTGCCACGCCAACCGCCACATTGGCGGGCGCGCCACCCGGACACTTGAGGTAGTGCAACGCCCCTTCCGGGATCAAGTCCACCACCGCATCCCCCATTACCCACACACGATTCGTCACCTTGCTACTCCACTGCTGCATCGGATCCACGGTCCAACCCGAACTCTGTTCTATTGGCTGGCATTATCGGCTAAACCGTTTTAGCCAACCAATAGATCTCGGCACCGGTTGCCATTTTTGTGATCGGGATAACGAACTAGAACCAGGTTTCCATCTGTACGCCAAAGTTCCACTCGCCACCGGCGGTGAAGTTGCTCTGGCCCATGGCATCGTCGCTGGCGTAGTTGTCGAGCTCGGAGGACCAGTCCATCCAGCTGGCGAACACCCGAAGCTCAGGCCGCTCGAAGAAACCGGCGGTCTGCGCCTTGAAGGTGGGGGCGAAGGTGAGCTTGGTGAAGTTGCCGTTCACCGCCTGGCGTCCCTTGTAGCCCTTGGGATCGAGATCCATGTACTGCCAGGCCGCCTCGTAGACCAGCTCCACGTTCTGGCTCAGCACCTGCGCCACCCGGGTATTGACGGTGAGCCAGCGATACTCGTCCCCTTTCACGTAGCGATCCTGACTCTGCTCGGCCAGCAGGGCCGGGGCAAAACGCCAGCGCGAGTTGAGATCGGTGGCGCCAAACACGGCGACCCGCACCGCATCGGCGTCCGGCAACAGCTCGCTGTCAGAGCCCAGCCCCTTGACCTCGGCCCCCAGCCCATGACCGTACAGCACAGCCGCCTTGGCAAAACCGGGGTTGAGGCCAAAGAAGCTCTCGCCGTGGTAGGCCAGCAGGGTGTGTGCCCCCTTGTCCGCCGCCTCGCTGCCCTCCCCCTTGTCATTGATGCGGGCGTCATTGTCCTTGGCCGAGAGACCGTTCACCATCCACTGCCAGTTACCGACGCGGTTGTTCATGGTGAGGATGTAGCTCTCGATATCGGAGAGACCGCTGGCGCTGATGTCGCCGTAATCGCGGCCATAGAGGGAGAAGTTGGCCTTCCAGCTGTCGGCGAGCTGCACGTCGTAAACGCCGCCGCCGGTACCGGCCAGGAACACCACGTCGGAATCGAGCCAGTGGATGTCGAAGTTGTCGCGGTCAAAGCGCTTGCCCGCCCACAGCACCGCATTCTTGAAGGGGCCGTCGAAGCTCGCCAGATTGCCGATCTCGGCAAACACCTGACGGGTATTGAGGCTCGAATCGCTGGCGGTCCAGTCGTTGCTGGTCTCCACCCCGTCTGCCAGCATCAGCTTGTAGCGAGCCCAGCTGCCATCCTCGAAGGTCTGGGTTTTCAGCAGGTTGGCCTCCATGTAGGTGTCATCTTCGTTGCCAAGGCGACCGACGGCCCCGCCCACCGAACCGGCTGGCGTGATGTAGGGGCCGCCGCGCCCGCCGTTGCCATTGCTGTTTACCAACAGGCCCGAGCGGGCATAGCCGTGAAACTCGAAGCCCTGGGCACCAGCGGTCTTTTCATCCACCTGCTGGCTGCGGTTGTTGGCCACCTGCGCCTGCTCGCTGGCCGCGCTCGCCTTCACTTCCGCCTGACTGGCACGGCTCTCTGCTGCCTCGGCTCTCGCTTCAGCCGCCTGTACCCGCGCCTCCAGCGCCGCCAGACGGGCCTCGATACCGCCATCCGCCGCCCACAGCGGGCTGCTCATCCCCAATCCCAGCGCTACCGCCAGCGCCAACTTGCTCTTGAACATCATCATCTTCCTCACCTGTCATCTGTGGCCCGGACGGGCGCTGTTGTTATCGACAGCCAGAGCATAGCTAAACCAATTTAGCCAACTCAATACAGCAACTAAACCGTTTCAGCAGCAGTGTGAGCGGGATAACATTTGTACAGCAGGAATTGGCGGGAGTTGTGAGGAGGATCCCTCATCAGGATCCACTCAATAAGGCGGATCCTGGCGAAATGACAGGCAAAAAAAGAGCCGGCACAAGGCCGGCTCTGTTTATTCGGGTCGCTGAAATCAGCTGGTCAGATCGTCGAAGAAGCGTTTCACCCCTTCGAAGAAGCCTTCCGATTTCGGCTTGTGGGTCTTGGCAGCGGCACCGCTAAACGACTCGTCCAGCTGGCGCAACAGCTCTTTCTGCTGCTCGGTGAGGTTGACCGGCGTCTCGATCACCACCTTGCACATCAGATCCCCTACCTGACCGGAGCGCACGGATTTCACGCCCTTGCCGCGCATGCGGAACATCTTGCCGGTCTGGGTCTCCGGAGTGACCTTGAGCTTGACGCGGCCATCCAGGGTCGGCACTTCAATCTCGCCACCGAGGGCGGCTGCGGTGAAGCTGATGGGCACTTCGCAGTAGAGGTTGTTGCCGTCACGCACGAAGATCTCGTGCTCTTTGACGTGCACCTGTACGTAGAGATCACCTGCCGGTGCTCCTGCTTCCCCCGCTTCCCCTTCGCCGGAGAGACGGATGCGATCGCCGGTATCGACGCCCGCCGGAATTTTCACCGACAGGGTCTTGGTGCGCTGGTAGCGACCTTCACCGTGGCACTTGCGGCACGGATCCTTGATGATCTTGCCGCGGCCGTGACAGTGCGGACACGCCTGCTGCACCGCGAAGAAGCCCTGACGCATCTGCACCTGGCCGGAGCCGTGGCAGGTCGGGCAGGTCTGGGCACTGCTGCCGGTGTGGGCACCGGAGCCGTTACAGACTTCGCAGTGAACCAGGGTCGGCACCTTGATCTCCTTGGAGACCCCGCGCACCGCCTCTTCCAGCGTCAGCTCCATGGTGTAACGCAGGTCGGAGCCACGGGCCGGGCCACGACGGGCACCACCACGGCCACCGCCGAAGATGTCACCGAATACGTCACCAAACATGTCGGCGAAGTCGGCACCGCCGCCAAAGCCACCGTGGCCACCGCCCCCCTGGCTCGGGTCGACACCGGCATGGCCGTACTGGTCGTAACGGGCACGCAGGTTGGCATCGGTCAGGACCTCGTAGGCTTCCTTGACCTCTTTGAACTTCTCTTCGGATGCGGCATCACCCTGATTACGATCCGGGTGATACTTCATGGCCAGGCGCTTGTACGCCTTCTTGATCTCGCGATCGTCGGCATCTTTCGCCACACCCAGTACTTCGTAGAAATCGCGCTTCGACATACTCATCCTGTGGTTACGCAGACGGGCGTTGGTTACCCAACGCCCGTGAACTCATTGACCAAGCCGATGGGCGAAGCGGACTTCGCCCATCTGGGTAGGGCTTACTTCTTGTCGTCTTTCACTTCTTCGAACTCGGCGTCGACTACGTCGTCGTCAGCCTTGGCAGAAGAGGAGGACTGACCGGCATCAGCACCTGCTGCACCCTGGGCCTGAGCCTGCTGCTGGGCAATTTCCATCAGCTTCTGGGACGCTTCCAGCAGAGCCTGCTGCTTGGCTTCGATTGCAGCCTTGTCGTCACCCTTGATGGCCACTTCCAGCTCGCTCAGAGCGGCTTCGATCTTGGTCTTGTCGTCGGCAGGCAGAGCTTCACCGGCTTCGGTGATCTGCTTGCGAACGGAGTGGACCAGACCATCAGCCTGGTTGCGAGCCTGTACCAGCTCTTCAAACTTCTTGTCCTCGGCCGCATTGGCTTCGGCTTCGCGTACCATGCGCTCGATCTCGTCATCAGACAGACCAGAGGAGGCCTGGATGGTGATCTTCTGCTCTTTGTTGGTCTCTTTGTCTTTCGCAGAGACGTGCAGGATACCGTTGGCATCGATGTCGAAGGTCACTTCGATCTGCGGCAGACCACGCGGTGCCGGACGGATGCCTTCCAGGTTGAACTGGCCCAGAGACTTGTTGTCGCTGGCGCGCTTGCGCTCACCCTGCAGCACGTGAATGGTCACGGCAGACTGGTTGTCTTCGGCAGTGGAGAACACCTGGGACTTCTTGGTCGGAATGGTGGTGTTCTTCTCGATCAGCGCAGTCATCACGCTACCCATGGTTTCGATACCCAGGGAGAGCGGGGTAACGTCCAGCAGCAGTACGTCGGTCTTGTCACCGGACAGTACGGCGCCCTGGATGGCAGCCCCCATGGCCACGGCTTCGTCCGGGTTGACGTCTTTACGCGGCTCTTTGCCAAAGAACTCGGCAACGGTCTTCTGAACCAGCGGCATACGGGTCTGACCACCAACCAGGATCACGTCGTCGATCTCGCCAACTGCCAGACCGGAGTCTTTCAGGGCGACACGAACCGGCTCCAGAGAGTCTTTCACCATGTCTTCTACCAGGGATTCCAGCTTGGCGCGGGTCACCTTGATGTTCATGTGCTTCGGACCAGTGGCATCTGCAGTGATGTACGGCAGGTTGACGTCGGTCTGCTGGGCAGAAGAGAGCTCGATCTTGGCTTTCTCGGCGGCATCTTTCAGACGCTGCAGAGCCAGCTGGTCGTTGCGCAGGTCGATGCCCTGCTCACGCTTGAACTCGTCTACCAGATAGTTGATGACGCGGTTGTCGAAGTCTTCACCACCCAGGTGGGTGTTACCGTTGGTCGCCAGTACTTCGAAGGTGGTTTCGCCTTCAACTTCATCGATCTCGATGATGGAGATATCGAAAGTACCGCCACCCAGGTCATATACGGCAACCTTGCGCTCGCCCTTGACCTTGTTAACGCCGTAAGCGAAAGCAGCAGCAGTCGGCTCGTTGATGATGCGTTTTACATCCAGACCTGCGATGCGACCGGCATCCTTGGTAGCCTGACGCTGGGCGTCGTTGAAGTAGGCCGGAACAGTGATAACGGCTTCGGTTACCGGCTCGCCCAGATAGTCTTCGGCGGTCTTCTTCATCTTTTTCAGCACTTCGGCAGAGATCTGCGGCGGTGCCATTTTCTTGCCCTTCACTTCAACCCAGGCGTCGCCGTTGTCAGCTTTGGCGATGGCGTACGGCATGATTTTCAGGTCACGCTGCACTTCTTCATCTTCAAAACGACGACCGATCAGACGCTTGATGGCGAACAGGGTGTTTTTCGGGTTGGTGATGGCCTGACGCTTGGCCGGCTGACCAACCAGGATCTCGCCATCATCGGCATAGGCAATGATGGACGGAGTAGTACGATCGCCTTCTGCGTTCTCGATCACGCGAGCAGTGTCGCCATCCAGAATAGCGACGCAGGAGTTGGTAGTACCCAGGTCAATACCGATGATTTTACCCATTTGACGAATCTCCAAATACTTTGAATAAACTGGCGAGGAACTCGCCTTAATGCGTTAACGGCTAGGTGGGGGCTGCCAATCTGGCTTTCAAGCTCCCGGCATCAAATTTTTTGTGCCGCCGCGGCCTTGCTACCTATATGGGGTCGCCAGACGCAGCTTCAAGCCCCAACCCTAAAAAACCACACCCTTTGTCATGGTTGCGCGGTCACGTTGAGCCGTAAACCGGGCAAGATGAACAGGTGCTGCACTGCGAAACAAAAAGCCCGCCACAGGGCGGGCTCGGGCACCCACAGCCAATCAGTCGACCGCTTTGGCGATCATCACCATGGCCGGACGGATCACCCGACCGTTGAGGTCATAGCCCTTCTGCATCACGGCAATGACGGTGTTCGGGGCCACATCGGCACTCGGCACCATGCTCATCGCCTGATGGGCGTTGGGGTCAAACGGCTGGTTGATCGGGTCGAGCGCCACCAGACCAAACTTGGCCACGCCGCTCTGCATGGATTTCAGGGTCAGCTCGACACCTTCGATCATCGGCTTGAGGGCTTCGTTCTCCTTGTCGGCCAGTTCGATGGCACGCTCAAGGTTGTCCAGCACCGGCAGCAGTTCATTGGCGAACTTCTCCAGAGCGAATTTGTGCGCCTTCTCCACATCCAGCTCGGTACGACGGCGCAGGTTCTCCATCTCGGCGGCGGTACGCAGGGCGCGTTCACGCTCTTCCGCCGCTTTTTGGATGGCGGTTTCCAGCTGCGCTTCCAGTTCGGCAATACGGGCCTGCTCGGCTGTCACTTCACTGTCTACATCGGTCGGCTCGACTGGCTGGGCTTCCACTTGCTCCATCGCTTCAACCTTTTGCTCTTCGTGGTTCATGACATCTCCAATTCCGGGGTTACTTATGAGGGCCCTGACGTCTGGTTGAGCGACCGGACGACAACAGACCGACTATGTTGGCGCTATTATGGGGATGCATCCCCGGCTTTCAAGGGGTAAAGGGCAATCTGGGTTGCTGAATAGCCGCAACCGTCGGTTTATCCGGGTTACCGCTCACCGTTTAACCTGTAGCCTCAAGGGGATAGCCAGCCCCGTCACACGGGAGAGCGTCACAAGCGGAGCAAAGCACTGTATACTGGCCCGCAATACCCATCCCAGATCTGACTGACTATGGATTCTCCGTTCAAAACCATCGCCCTGATTGGCAAACCCCACCATGAGGGGGCCAACCAGACGCTGACCGGCCTGCATCAATACCTGACTGCCCGCGGCTTTCGGGTACTGGTGGAGAGCCGGGTCGCCCAGACCCTGAGCATCCTCGATGAAAACGTGATGGATCTGGTGCAACTGGGCCAGCAGGCCGATCTCGCCATCGTGGTGGGCGGTGACGGCAACATGCTGGGGGCGGCACGGGTGCTGTCGCGCTTCGATGTGGCGGTGATCGGGGTCAACCGGGGTAACCTCGGCTTTCTGACCGACCTCTCGCCGCAAGATTATCTATTGCCACTGGAGCAGGTGCTCTCCGGCCACTACAAGAGCGAACACCGCTTCCTGCTGGAGGCCTCGGTCTATCGCCACGGCGAGCGCAAGTCGAGCAATCTGGCGGTGAATGAAGCAGTACTGCACCCGGGCAAGATCGCCCATATGATCGAGTTCGAGGTCTATATCGATGGCAGCTTTATGTATAGCCAGCGCTCGGACGGCATCATAGTGGCCACCCCGACGGGCTCCACCGCCTACTCCCTGTCGGCGGGCGGCGCCATCCTCACCCCCAAGCTCAATGCCATCACGCTGGTGCCCATGTTCCCGCACACCCTGAGCAGTCGCCCCATCGTGCTCGATGCCGACAGCGAAGTGCGGCTGCTGGTATCACCCGACAATCAGGACGATGCCATGCAGGTCAGCTGTGATGGCCAGGTGACCCTGGCGGTCCACCCGGGGGACGAGATCCTCATCAAGAAGAGCCACCACCAGCTTCATCTGGTGCATCCGCTCGACTACAGCTACTTCCACGTGCTGCGCAACAAGCTCGGCTGGGGCAGCAAGCTGTTTTAATCGGCGCTGACCGACAACGGCATTGCCAGAGAGGGCGCCTGAATTGGCGCCCTTCTCTTTTCTGTCGTGGCAACATCCCCTGCACTCTCATATCCGTACCGCGTGCCAATAGTCAGTACCGCATTCTCATAGCCATACCGCACTGGCGCGGCTTTCCTTTGTTAAAAATGACGGCGCCCTCTTTACTGTATATAAGACCAGTATATACTGGATGCATACACAGTAATGTTGACCTATACAGGATGAGACCATGCTGACCCAGCTGACCGTCAACAACTTCGCCATCGTCAAGTTTCTCGAACTCGATCTGCAACCGGGCATGACCTGCATCACAGGTGAGACCGGTGCCGGTAAATCCATCGCCATCGATGCTCTCGGTCTCTGCCTCGGAGAGCGGGCCGAAGCGGGCATGGTGCGACCCGATAGCGATAAAAGCGAGGTCAGCGCCCGCTTCCTGCTGGACAACAACCCGGCCGCCCGCGCCTGGCTCGCCACCAACGAACTGGAAAACGAAGGTGAGTGTATCGTGCGGCGAGTCATCTCCGCCGAGGGTCGCTCCCGCAGCTATATCAACGGCGTGCCCGTCCCCCTCACCCAGCTCAAGAATCTGGGTCAGCTGCTGGTCAACGTACACGGTCAGCATGCCCACCAGATGCTGCTCAAACCCGACTACCAGCTCGCCCTGCTCGACGGCTATGCCGGTCACCATCTGCTGCTCGACGAGGTGCGACAGCACTATCAGCAGTGGCGTCAACTGCAAAACGAGCTGAACCGGCTCAAGGCCGAACAGCAGCAGCGGGAAGCCCGCCGCCAGCTGATCGAGTATCAGGTGCAGGAGCTGGACGAATTCGCCCTGCAACCGGGGGAGTTCGAAGAGATAGAAGAGGAGCACCAGCGTCTCGCCAACGGCACCGAGCTGATGCAGGAGTGCGGGGCTTGCCTCGATCTGCTCTATGACAACGAAGAGACCACTATCGCTGGCCTGCTGCAATCGGCCGTCGATCGGGCCGAGGGGCTGGTCAGCATGGACAGCCGCCTCACTCCGGTACTGGAGATGCTGAACGAAGCCCTGATCGGGGTGCAGGAGAGCCACAGCGAGCTGCGCAGCTATCTCGATCGGCTGGAGCTGGATCCCGAGCGGTTCAACGAGCTGGAAGCTCGCCTCTCCAAGGCGATCAATCTGGCCCGCAAGCACCACGTCAAACCGGCAGATCTGGCTCAGTACCATCAGGAGCTGGCCTCTGATCTCGCCCGCCTCAACTCCGATGAGGAGCGGTTAGAGGGGATGGAAGATGAGCTGGCCGAGGCTCGTCAGGCTTTTGTCCAGGCCGCCGAGGCCCTGAGCCAGAGCCGTCAGCGTTACGCCCAGGAGCTGGGCGCCAAGGTAACCAGCAGCATGCACGAACTGGCGATGCCCGATGGCCGCTTTGCCATCGAGGTGCGCCCCGATGCCCAGAGCAGCCTCTCTCCGCTGGGTATAGATCGGGTCGAATTTATGGTCACCACCAACCCGGGCCAACCGATCCAGCCGCTTGGCAAGGTAGCTTCGGGCGGTGAACTGTCGCGTATCAGCCTTGCCATCGTGGTGATCAGCGCTCGCAAGGTCTCCACTCCGACCCTGATTTTCGATGAAGTGGATGTGGGGATCAGCGGCCCGACTGCCGCCGTGGTGGGTCGCCTGCTGCGCCAGCTCGGCGAGTCCACTCAGGTGATGGTGGTCACTCACTTGCCTCAGGTGGCAGGCAACGGCCACCAGCATATGGTGGTGAGCAAGCATACCGATGGCAAAACCACCGAAACCCAAATGAGTGCCCTTGATGAGGCTGCCCGTCTCAATGAATTGGCACGGCTGCTTGGAGGCGACCAGATCACTGACAACACCTTGGCCAATGCCCGCGAGCTGCTGCGTCGATGAATCAGGTGATAAAGCCAATTTGCAGCGATGGCGACTGATAGCGCTGACCGAACATGCTGACTGCGCAGGCACAGGCGAGAGCTATGGCCTGCGCAGCCAGTAATAGCCAATAGCCAATAGCCAATAGCCAATAGCCAATAGCCAATAGCCAATAGCCAATAGCCAACTGTGATAACTGAACTCGCGTCAGGATTACCGACCCAGATCAATAAAATGGCGAGTTAGGCGAAGCTGGCAGCAACATGGGTGTGGATCCGGTTGCCTTCATGTGGCGGATTTCGCATAGTGTTGCCCCCCTTTATGGGTATCCAATTGTGAGGCTTTGTCTATGATCCACGTTTTTGGTCACAAGAATCCTGATAGCGACAGTATCTGCAGTGCGCTGGTTATCACCGACTGGCTCAATGGCCAGGGCCGTCAGGCCACCCCATGGCGTCTGGGTGACCTGCGCACTGAAACCCGTTTTATTCTGGAGCAGGCTGGCGTCAGCGAACCCGAGTTGCTGACCAAAGATCTGACCGGTGAAGATGTCTGGCTGGTGGATTTCAGTGATCTGGAGCAGGGCCCCGCTACCCTCTCCCAGGCCAATGTACTGGGCCTGGTGGATCACCACCGTCTCGGCACTCTGGTCACCCAGTCTCCGCTGGATGCCTGGATCCGGGCCGTCGGCTGCACCTGCACCATCGCCTTCGACCTGCTGAGCCAGCAAGACACTGTGACCCGCAGCCAGGCTCGCCTGATGCTGGGTGCCATCATGAGCGATACCCTCTGTCTCACCTCGCCGACCACCACCGAGCAGGACAAGATCGCCTGTGAGCGTCTGGCACCACTGGCCGAAGTATCGCTGGCCGAATTCGGCCAACAGCTGCTGATGGCGAAAACCGACCTGAGCGGCCTGACCCCAGCTCAACTGCTGCAGCAGGATGAGAAGGCATTCCAGGCCGAAGGTCTGAACTTCATCATGAGCCAGATTGAAGTGGGCAGCGAACAACAGCTTGCCGACCAGATCGAAACTCTGCAGCAAGAGATGGCGCACCGTGTTGAAGGCGAAGGGCTCGACTTCTTCGTGCTGATGGTGACTGACCTGACGGCCGCAGCCAGCCGTATCTACTTTACCGAGCACGCCAAAGTACCGGCCGAGTCCAGCTACCACCCGGGCTTTGTCAGCCGCAAGAAGCAGGGTCTGCCCTGGGTGATGGATCTGCTGGCCAAGGCCTGATCCTCCCTCGCCATCACCTATTCCAAAGCCCTGCCTCTGCGCAGGGCTTTTTCATCGCCACCGCAAGCGGCACTCCCTATCCTCTTGCTGACCATCTTGCTCACCACTGCGGTCTCTCGTTTACTCCTTTCACGACTTATTGATAGTTAACGCCATAACTTTGCTTACATATTTGCGGCTGTTATTTATCAGGGCTTTGCTGCAGGATAATCGCCGCGCACAACCTTTTCCGTTTCCATTCAGGTGATCGATGAACATAACCCCCAAGCAGAGAACCCTGGCCATCACCATGCTGATCGCCGTGGTGCTCCTCGGCTGGCTGCTCTGGCCCAGTCAACCACCCAAGGCGATGCTGACCGCTCAGGTGACCCGCGAGGATATTGCCCAGACCGTGCTGGCCAGTGGTGTGCTGCAGGCCGTAGAACAGGTGGATGTGGGGGCCCAGGTCTCCGGTCAGGTTACCAAGCTGGCCGTCGAGGCCGGAGATCAGGTCAAGCAGGGAGACCTGCTGGCCGAGATCGATCCCCTGATTGCCCAGAACAACCTCAAGACGGCCGAGGCGGAGCTTGCCAGCAACCGCGCCCAGCTCAAGATCAAGCAGGCGCAACTCAAACAGAACGAACTCGCCTGGCGGCGCCAGCAGCAGATGTTCAAGCAGGAGGCGAGCTCACGGGCCGATCTGGAGAGTGCCGAGGCACTGCTGGCTGTCACCCGCGCCGAGCTGCAAAACAGCCAGGCCAATATCGACAACGCCCTGATCAAGGTTGATCGGGCCAAGACCGAGTTGGGCTACACCAAGATCCTGGCGCCGATGGATGGCACCGTCATCAGCATTGTGACCCGTCAGGGCCAGACCCTGGCAGCCAGCCAGACGGTGCCGACCGTGCTCAAGCTGGCCAACCTCGAGACCATGACGGTCAAGGCGCAGATCTCTGAAGCTGATGTCACCAAGGTCAAAGCCGGCATGCCAGTCTACTTCACCCTCATTGGCGATCCGGATACCCGCTATCAGGGTACGCTTCGCGCCGTGGAGTTAGCGCCTACCAACATCAACGATCAGGCCACCACCGGCACCACCACCAACAATGCGGCGGTCTACTACTACGCCCTGTTCGATGTGCCCAATCCCGACCATACCCTGCGGGTGGCAATGACCACCCAGGTGACCATAGTGCTCGGCGAGCGCAAGCAGGTGCTCACTGTGCCGCAAACCGCCCTCGGCAAGTCGCTGGGTGACAACGAGTATGAAGTCACCGTGATCAAGGACGATGAAACAACCGAAACCCGCCATATCAAGACTGGTATGAAGGACGAGATCCGCATTGAGGTGATCAGCGGGCTGAGTGAGAAGGAGGAGGTGCAGCTCAATCACGGAGCCCCCGCCGACAATGATGAGATGGCGGTGATGCTATGAGTGAGCCCCTGAACCAGCTGCCGTTGATCCAGCTGAAAGGGGTCGAGCGACGCTACCAGAGCGGCGACAGCGAAGTCACCGTGCTCCACCCTCTTGATCTCACTATCACGGCAGGAGAGATGATCGCCATTGTCGGCGCGTCCGGCTCCGGTAAGTCGACCTTGATGAACCTGCTGGGTTGTCTCGATAGCCCGAGCGGCGGCCAGTACCTGTTTCGCGGTCAGGACACCGCGACCATGGATGCGTTGGCGCTGGCCCGCCTGCGCTGCCACCACTTCGGCTTTATCTTTCAGCGTTACCACCTGCTGCCCCATCTTGATGCCGCCGCCAACGTGGAGATCCCCGCCGTCTATGCCGGCACCAGCCGCCTGGATCGCCAGGCGCGCGCGCGTCAGCTGCTGGGCAGACTGGGGCTGGCCGATCGCAGCCACCATACCCCTGGCCAACTCTCCGGCGGTCAGCAGCAGCGGGTCAGTATCGCCCGGGCGCTGGCCAATGGCGGCGAAGTGATCCTCGCCGATGAACCGACCGGCGCACTGGATAGCCAGAGCGGCAAGGAGGTGATGGCAATCCTCAAGGAGCTGCACGCTCAGGGCCACACCATCATTCTGGTCACCCACGATATGAACGTGGCCAGCCATGCCGACCGGATCATCACTCTCAAGGATGGTCGGATTGAACAAGATAGCGGCCCCTGCCAAACGGCCGTGTTGGCTCCAGCCACCGCCGTAGCCCCTCAAAAAATAGTGCCCACTAAAGGCGCCATGGGTCACGACTGGGATCGTTATCGGGAAGCGGGACGGATGGCGATCCATGCCATGCTAGCCCACCGGATGCGCGCCTTCCTCACCATGCTCGGCATCATCATCGGCATCGCCGCCGTGGTGAGCGTGGTGGCGCTGGGGCAAGGGGCGCGCGCCAAGGTGATCGACCAGATCAATGCGATGGGCACCAACACCATCGAAATCTTCCCGGGCAAGGGATGGGGCGATGAGAAGATGGCCAGCATCCAGACCCTCAACAAGGGGGATCTCGATGCCCTGCTGGGGCAGCCCTATCTTGCGGGCGCCAGCCCCGAGATCGGCAGCTCAGGCCAGTTGCGCTATCGCAACAAGACCAACAGCGGCAACGTGACCGGGGTCGGCAACGACTATTTCAAGGTAAAGGGGATGACGCTGGTCAGTGGTCGCTTACTGGAGTGGCAAGATATCCAGCAGCGTGCCGCCGTCGCCGTGGTGGACAAGAAGAGTATCACCAGCCTGCTTGACAAGGAGGAGCCGGTCGGCAAGGTGGTGCTGGTCGGCACCTTGCCGGTGCGGATTGTCGGTGTGGTTTCGCAGGAGACCGGCTTCGGCCCCACCAGCCAGTCGGTCAATATCTGGCTGCCCTACAGCGCGGTGATGAGTCGCCTCATCTCGCAGCACCACTTCAGCCAGATCACCATCCGGGTCAAAGACGGGGTACAACCGGCACTGGCCGAGCAGGCAGTGATCGAGCTGATCACCAAGCGCCACGGGGTGAAGGATTTCTTCACCTTCAGTAGCGACAGCATCATCAAATCGGTGGAGAAAACCACGGCAACCATGACCCTGATGGTCTCGGCCATCGCGGTGATCTCGCTGATCGTCGGCGGGGTGGGCGTGATGAACATCATGCTGGTGTCGGTGGTGGAGCGCACCCGCGAGATCGGCATTCGCATGGCCGTGGGCGCCCGCCAGTCGGATATTCTGCAGCAGTTCCTGATTGAAGCTGTGATGGTGAGCCTGCTGGGGGGGATCTTCGGCGTCGGCCTCTCGCTGGGCATTGGCGCACTCTTTTCACTGCTGGTGGACTCCATCAAGATGCAGTTCTCGCTCTTCTCCATCCTGATGGCCTTTGGCTGCTCATCACTCATCGGGATCCTGTTTGGTTACCTGCCGGCACGCAATGCGGCGCGGCTCGACCCTGTTGTTGCACTGGCGAGGGAATAACAATGCACAAACTCTCCTGGCTGGCTCTCTCTATGGCCCTCAGCGGCTGCAGTCAGCACAGCACCTATCAAAGACCCCAGCTGGCGATCGCCCCCACATGGCAACAAGCAGAGGGCGCCCAACTGGCTGCGCAAGCCAGCCCCTGGTGGCGGGAATTTCATGATCCCCAGCTCGACAAATTGGTCGAGGCGGTTCTGGCCGCCAACCCGGACATGCATGTGGCGGCCCTCAAGCTCAAAAGCGCCCGACTGGGCGCCGAGCAGGCCGATACCAACCTCACCCCCTCGGTCAATGGCACTATCGCAGCCAGTGGCAACAAGGATCTGAAAACCGGCAAAGACACCAACAGTCTGGGCCCCTCGCTGAGCCTCAGTTACGAAGTGGATTTGTGGGGCAAGCTTGCCTCGGTGCGAGATCAGGCAAGCTGGGAAGCGGCGGCAAGCGAGCAGGATCTCGCCAGCACCCGACTACTGCTGATCGGCAATACCCTGGAGCAGTATTGGCAGCTCGGCTATCTCGGCTCTGCCATCACGCTCGGAGAACAGCAGTTGGCCAACCTGTCCCGAACTGAGCAGCTGACCCAGACCAAATACCAGGCTGGCGCCATTACCCGACTCGATCTGGCGCAGGCACGCCAACTGTTGGCAGGAAAACAGGCTGAGCTGGCCTCCCTCAAGGCGCAGCAGGAGCAAGCTCGCAATGCCCTGCGTCTGTTGCTGGGCCGCAGCAGCGGGTCGCTGGAGTATGCACCCGCTTCCCTTGCAAAGCAGACCATTCCTGAACTTGCGGTGGGTATTCCAGCCGATGTGCTGGCTCGCCGCCCCGATGTCAAAGCGGCCGAATTGCGGCTGCGCAAGACGCTGGCAAAGGGGGACGAGATCCGCACCAGCTTCTACCCCAGCCTGACCCTGACTGGCAGCGCCAGCACCGCATCCGATAGATTGGCGCAGGTGCTGCAAAATCCGGTAGGTACGCTGGGAGCCAGCCTCGCCCTCCCCTTCCTTGAATACAACCGCACCCAGCTCGCCATCGAAAGCTCAGAGCTGGATTACCAGATTGCTGAAACCGAGTTTCGCAAACAGCTCTACACCGCACTGGTGGAGGTGGAAGACAATCTGGCCGCACGCCACTATGGCCAGCAGCGACTCGATTATCTGCAGGAACAACTGAGTTATGCCCAGGAGGCCGAACTACTGGCCAAGGCTCGCTTCCAGGCGGGTGCGACCGGCGTGCAAGCCTGGCTTGATGAGCAGAACCGACTGTGGGATGCCCAGCAGAGCCTGCTGGCCCAGCAAAAAGAGCAGCTCACCACCACTGCCAAAATCTATCGCGCCCTGGGCGGCAGCGATAGCGTGACGCCCCGATAGCGCTTCACCTGGCCATTCCCCACTCTGCCGGCAGAGTGGGGAATATCATCGCCATAGACCGCACAGAATTCCCTCGCCCACACGGCAGCCGAACTCCATTGCCCATTATCAGGGGCAGTCATGGCAGCGCAGCCAATTACATGCATCGGCGACCCAGAATATCCCGGCTATACCTCGCGGCTATCTCTATCCCTCACGCACCCTGACCGGAGATAACGGTTACCGGATATTCCATCAGCAGAGAGCTCGGCTCTTGCCAAGCCGCGCCCCGTGAATCATGAGAGACATATCCGAAGCGCATATCTGCACGACGCATACAAATAGCGATATCACGCAGTTAATCCTGCACGACAAAATTAATCGCAAACAATGAGTGATATTGACAAAAGCAACAGTGAAGTGAAACGACGGTAATAAGGATACAAGCGAGGATGTAGATAACAGTGGGGAGAAGGGTCGGATTGGATAACCACGAGTAAAACGGCAAAAATAATGCCGCTCAAGGGCGGCATTATTCAATCTCTGAACCTGACGAATTAGATCAGGAAATCGTTCAGGTCTTTACCCAGTGCTACTTGAGCAGCAATGGCTTTTGGCATACGGCCTTGACCGGTCCAAGTTTTTTCCTGGCCATCTTCTTCGTACTTGTATTTAGCCGGACGCGGAGCACGTTTGCTCTTGGCAGCGCCAGTCGCAGCAGCCGGAGCTGCGGCAGTCGCCAACAGCTCGCGAGGATCAATACCAGCCTGCTGCAGCATTTCGGTGAATTCATTCAGCTTGCGCTGACGCTCTTCCTGTTCAGCACGCTCCTGTTCCACAGAATCGGCGCGCTCTTGGTAAACCAGGTCAAACTTCTCTTTAGCTTCCAGCAGTTGCTCAAACGGCAGCTCACGAATAGCCGCACGCAGACTGCGAATGTTCAGCAGAACTTTCAGAAACTCGTTCATTATTTCCTCACAAAAAGTCGGTTACAGGGATAACTGTTTCAGAATAGCATGGACAATTCATAACTACATGCAATTTTTACTATCAGGGCATACTTGGAAAGAATATGAAAATAAACTTGCCAACAAACTCACGCTTTCACCCATTAAACCTATCTCGCCTAGACATCTCTTTTGATATCACCACCAAATCGAACATACACATCTGAAACTATTAATATGAGGTTCAGGGTAATTGCCATCAACATTTTTCAGAAAATACAACTAGTGCGTCAAACGATTCCTGAGCAGTACCTGCATAAAAAAATAGAACGATGCCTGCTCGCATCATGAGCAGATTAAGACCATGCGTCATATTACCCAATCGATCGCGCCATGGATTAAAATCGTTTAGAAACAACAAGTTAAAACCAGCCCGATGAACATAAAAAAGGCGCGCGACTAAAGGTGTGTTTCCCCTCTACCTTACCTTTTGCACGGAAACCACAGGTTCATTCCTACAGCTATAACGGGATAGAGACAAGCCGCTATGATTGCCTCATATCCCATTTTCCAAGCCTTAGTTGGCTGCTCCAGTAGGTAACGTATCCACACCACTGACCATTGGTTTAGAGGTTGCCTCAATCAGCAATGGTTCTTTTGGATACCAACGGAGCGCTTCGGCTCTTAAATTACGAGCCTCGTCAGGGCGCCCCAACGCATTCAATGCAACAACCATGTTCGCGTAGATATTTGCTCTGGGTGTATGGCGAACAAAATCTTGCCCCCATGCCAGGTAAGCCTCCAGTTCGGTCTTATTCTGAGTCTGTAAACCCACCATCAATCGTACCGCATTTACATCAAACTCAACCCGCGTCAACCAAGCCATTGGATTAATAATATCCAGCAACAATGCTGGCTCCTTATACCCACCCCGTTCGTATTTGGTGACGACCCAGGCCGTATGAAGCGCAGTCAACATGAATGGTACGATAAACAAGGGGATGGAAACCGCCAGAAAGAGTAACAACAACTTATGGGGGTAACGGTATACGGCTATCCCTCTGGCTGCGTCTGCCCCACAGGTTTCATCGATATACCAGACCAACATCAATAAAAAAATCCAGTGAGCAATGGAGTGATAGAGGGGATATTCGACCTGGGTATGAAGTGTAATGGGTACGACTAATGCCAATAAGGCCAATCCATGCGACCTGGATTGACCCGCTACACGCCATATCACAGCGGCCCCCATCACCAAGAGCCCGATGACAGGCAAGATACCCCCTTCAACAGCCCAATAGAGCAACTCATTATGAGGATGATCAAGGTTGTACTCAATCTGTGGCATTGCCGGATTCAATAACTTATCTGCCATATAGTTATGCAGGAATACAGATTCGAAAGAACCATACCCCCATCCGGTAAAAGGATGCTGTGACACCAGGTGCAATGCATACGACCAATAAATCGTACGATACCCCCCCGACTGATAGACAGAAAGACCCCGCTTGACCCCTTCCACACCATACAGAGATGCGAGTCCGAACAGCACGCCCAATAAGACACATGAAAGAGTCACCTTCAAAGCGTGGTTTCTCTTCAACCAGGGAAGCATCATCAGCAAAGCCAATATTCCACCCAATTGCCCAACTCTGGATTGAAGAACAATCAGCAACACCACTGAACCAACGATCACATAACCCTGAAGTGCCTTCAGCCATCGATGTTGGTTGAGGGTATTTAGCCAAGCAGCCAGAGACAAACCGGTGGCCATAAAACTGGCCATCACGTTGGGTTGCTGAAAAATGCCATATGGACGATTTGCTTTGGTGTCATAGCCAAGCCAATTGCCCGGTGTTAGCAGGTAATACTGCACCAGACCCAAAGTCATTTCGATAGCTATCGCAACCAGCATAAGCGTCAATAGCTGTTGACGCGCCTTCTGTGCAAGACGGAACTGATAGAGCGAGAAGAGAAATAATCCGCCGCCGACAAGACCACCGAGGCGAGGAAGTGCGTAATCACGCAAGGTGGCGTCAGACCACGCCATGGGTAGCAGCATCAATACAATCGCGCCCCCCCAAACTTGCAAGAGCCTGCTGGACACCAATTCGCCTTTCGACGTGATATGCCACAACCCCAGACAGATCATCAAAGAAGCAAATATCCATCCCCATGCGTTGAAAGGAAGATAGAGACCTGCCCCACCCGGGTTATGCATGAAAAAATGCATTCCAAGTCCCAGCCAAAGTATGCTTATCCCCCAAAAGAGAAAAAATACTCGCTTTTCCCGATGGGCTGATAGCACTGATGACCCGGTGGACGGAAATGTAGGCATAAAAAAAGCGCTCTGAAAAAATGGTGTTTCATACAACCATATTCAGAGCGCTTTACTCAAGCTATAGCATTAATTAGTCAGGAAATGACGCGTTGCTACTCAAACTGTAAAGACTGTATTTTCTGGCCAACATCTGGCCCCCATCTCTGGTCAATGGCATCCAGCCAATCGAGCCTTTGCTGGTTGTCGGGCGGAGCAGCATCAAGTCGAAGGGAATCGTCACATAGATACCTTTAGTGAAACTCCCCTCTCCATACTCATCAGCAGACACATCGGTCAGCGTTGCAAACACCCCTGCCACAACGCCGGATGAGAAGCGTTTGGACAGATCCAATGTCGCCCCGACATCCCCTGCCAGATAACGGCCAATAGAGAGCTGGGCAGTCACATCATCAACATAGGGCAGTTGCCAATAACCGGTCACATGGCCTGTTGCCACATCGTAATCGGCCATCCGCAAGGTATTGTTCCAATCCCGTTGCTTGACCCAGTTCACATCAGCCGCAATCGCCCATGAACGACCAAAAGGACGATACAGCAGTTCGGCACCACCACCGGCGTACATCATCTCCAGATAACCGGCATAAGCCTGACCATACCACTCAGGTGAGAACTGCTCGAAATGGGTCGCTTGCAGGTTGTTAAGCAATACATCGGAGGAACTGACATACTCCCGGATCCAGGTTCTCACCCTGGGCAAAGCATCCCCGTCCAGCGGTGGATTCTTGTAATTGAACTTGTCGTAGTTATCGGCCAGGTTCACAAATACTGTGCCCCCCAGCCAGTTCTTCTCGGTCACCCGCCAATCACCATTGAAGTTGAGACCAAGCTGATACATGTAGAAAGACTCCGGCCCCCCAACAGACTGGTTCAACACAGGATCCACACTGTAACTCAGCGCCGAGCTGCGACTTTCATGGCGAACAGGTGCCGACGGTGCATTGGCTGCGATGACATCCGACTTATAAGTAGTCTCTTGTCCCAATGGGAGGTCACTGTTTGCCAACCGTACAGAGTCCATGTCCACTACAGTCTCACGGATATCGAGCCCTTTCTTCTGCTCAACGATATGCAGAGAGTGAACGGAAGCGGGCAACGCATTCGCGGCCAATAATGACATTCGAGCTTCGGCTTCATCTGGCTTGCGATACTTCAGCTGCTCACCGCTGACAAAAACACGATCGTCCGTGCCATACCAGACCAGATCACGATATCCGGCATTGCTTTTCGTCTGCGCACTGAGTGCAGCCCAATCGACATCATCCAGTTGGGCCGGACTCTTTTCCGGTTGATACTCAGGCCGGGGCTCATCCAGATGGGCCTGCTGCAACTCATTAAAGTTGGTCCGCATAGTAATACCCCACATCAGGGTATTGCCACGCTGATAGCTGAGATGAGTATCCATATTATCGAAAATACGATACACGGCACCGATGTTGACAGGTGAGCTATGCGGCAAGGCTCCATAGCCGCCTTTGCTGTTACGGGCCGCATACTCGCGGCTGTAATCATTACCGTCATATTCCAGTTTCAGACGCAAAGGGCGCCATGGCGTCTGATACTCGATACCGCCAAACAAGGCCGCCGGGCCGTGGAACAGACTATCGACCTCAAATTTGCCGCCATTGCCCGCATAACCATCATTACGCTGGCACCAACTCTCTTTGTATTCACAGAAGGGGTTCTTGATATTGCCGCTCTCGGCCATATTCCCCCAGCCCATTCCAAGGGTGAAATCAAACGGGCCATAACGTTTACTGGCAACAACGTACTCGCTATCGAACAGGCCAGTCCCCATCAAGTCTCTGAAGCCCAATGATACTTGGGGTAAGTAATCAGACTCTTGCCAAAGTCGGAATTTAAAATCCATCGACTTGTCTTTATAAGTCTGATCCCCGCTGAACTGCTCGTAAGGGCTATACAGACGAGTTCTGACATCGGTATAACGCAGCGTGGCCTCAAACCAGTCAAAGGGCTGCATGGAGATCGACCAGCGTCGATACTCTTCGTTATCCATGTAGTTGAAACTGAACTCGCCTTCTGCGGCCATTCTGGCACTGGGCATCTGCAGCAGACCTGCCCCACCGAAATCACTTTGCGATGGGCCATAGGGATCATTCGCCCCGGGTGCAGCAACACAAACGGTCGAGACGGCCAGGGCAATATATGAAAGTTTTGGAATCATTAATGAGGCACCCTGTTTGCAATTATCTCGGCGATCCGCTGATTTATTCCGGCAAATGAAGAGGGCAACAGGTCAGGATCAAACCCGACCAGCAGTGCAGCCCCCGCCATGGGTTCACGATGAAGCTTGTTCCAGACGGCAACGGGGACCATCTCGATATCACCGGTTGGCTGGATCAACAGCAGATGAGCCGAGTCGGCCCCCTCCAGCAGCGCATCACGCTTCCAATATTCATCGACACCTGCACCGGGAACCAGAGGCAACGTGGGGAGCGCTTCCATCAGGCCAAACATGGCAACCTGAGGCTGGCGGGCAGCAACAAACAGTCGGTAGTTGCCTTCCAGGCGAGGGTTATCCTGCGGGGAGCGCTGGGCATTGTCAGGATCAACTATCACAGGCAAACGGCCGGTAACGGTGATGCCTTCGAGTTGATGTGCAAGACGAGTAGCAGAAGAGGCACGTTGAGCCTCACCTTCGCTACGCCATATGCTCGCCAGACTCTCCAACTCACGGATCACCGCCGCCTGCTTGAGCTCAAACTCATGTTGACGGGCCGGCGTCGTAATCTGGGCAGAGCGCCAATAGATGGGTGATGGCAGCAGCTTGTTTCTCAGCAAGGCGTCAAGGCGTGCCCCTTCACTCAAGGTGATGGGATCTTGAAGACGCCCCTGATAGTAAATGCTGACACTGGTATCCGCGAAGCAAGCACCGGACAGCAATAAAAGAGATAGGGTCAGTTTTTTCATGACGAGAATGGCTTCAAAATGGTGAGTTCAATGACCGGCAGATCAGGGCCGAGATGTTGCTGGGTTTTTACTACCTGTCCATTAACCGGATCTCGCCAGAATACATTGGTCCAGGATTTCCCCCCCGGGAACATTGAAACCGTCTCTTCAAAACGCGTAGCTGAAACTCGGCGCGTCACCAGATCCAGCTCATCCTGTCCGGCACGGACCATCGTCCCTTCAAGACGGTAGCCGCTGAGATAGCGCTGTTCCCACTCTGACAAGGTACTCCAGTTGGCAGATGAGGTAGCAGCCATCGACAGTGGGTCGGCAGAAGCACTCTCGCTCATGACCAGGTCATTTTCCATACCGACAGTTTTAATGACCCTACCGTGGCGGGTTATAATCATGACCCGATCGGCTGTCAGCCAGGAGAGTTCATCTCCATTGACATAAGCCAATACCACGAAGATCCGCGGGTTATCACCGATTTTCAGATAAGCACTTGCATAAGGCAGTTTATTGACATGCTCGGCACTGACGGTCACATCATCAGCCCCCAACACGGCATATTTGATAGTTTCGCTCGTCACAAAAGCAGTATTTGAACAACCGGTGAGAGATAACAAACCAAGAAAAACAAGATTGCGCGATAAAGACATAGAGTGACCACAGTGACAAATAAAAAAATAAGGCTGCCAAAGCAGCCCTATATCATATTAACGAGTACTGGTTGTGGTTCCGGTACCACGGCCGGCATCATCGTTGGAGTTGGCATTTGCAATGGCAACACCAGCAATAACCGCAGCACCTACACCAACGGCAACAATGGTGCCAGTCCCGATGGCAGCAGCACTGGCAGCACCAGCACCTGCGGCGCCGGCAGAACCGGTGGATGCAGTAGCAGCAGTTTCTTCAGCAGCCATCACACCATGAGAGAATGCCATGGCAGCAGCCAGAATCAGGGCGGTTTTTTTCATTTCATCTTTCCTTGTTTATTGTCTACTTGTGGCTCGGAGAAAATATGGCATGACAACAATGCTATTACCATATATCTCTTTACCAGCGCATTGCCATGTTCACAAAAAGTTAAGTAACTCATTGTAAACATAGATAATTGCAAATATAGCATACCATCGGGACGCTATTATTGCACTGAAATACAGGTTGCATTCGAAAACTATTTTATGGGGGTCATAAAAAAGGTGCGCCATGAAGACGCACCCTGCATTCACCTATTGCGGTTATCCAAACAGAATGTCAGGCTTTTTCCTTGCTGCCATAACTATATTGATAATATCCGTAGTTACCGTAATAACTGCTTGCCTTCTTCTCGACCGCGTTGAGCAAGACCCCCTTGATAGCGACCCCGTTTTGCTCGAAGCGGCGAATGGCCACCTCCACCTCTTTGACCGCAGTCTTGGCGAAGCGGGCAACCAGCAAGGATGCGCCCACATGCTGACCAACGATGGCCGCATCAGTGACCGCCAAGATGGGAGGGGAGTCAACGATGACAAAATCGTAGTGCTCGCTCGCCCAATCCAGCAGCGCTTTGAAACGAGGGTGCATCAACAGCTCGGAAGGGTTGGGTGGCACAGCCCCACGACAGACAAAATCAAGGCCATCAAACCCGGTCTGACTCACAACGTGTGTCAGCTCTGTCTGACCCGCCAGATAGGCACTCAGACCGGCGCCCATCTCCTGCCCCATGACCTTCTGCATATAGCCTTTGCGCAAGTCGGCATCGATAACCAGCACCTTCTTGCCGCCCAGAGCCAACGTGGCAGCGAAGTTGGTCGACACGAAGGTTTTGCCAAGCCCCGGGCCGGGGCCCGAGATCATCACAATGTTGTTTTTGGCTTCCATCATGGCGAAGTGAAGACTGGTTCGCAGACTACGCAGTGACTCCATCGCTAAATCGGCCGGATTTCGCGCAGCCAGCAAGGCTTCGTTGAGAGGCATTGCCTGCCGCCGCTTTTTCTGCTGCTGCTCGATGGTGGCCTGCTCAGCGGAATAGGGGATGGTGGCATAGACAGACAGCCCCATCTCTTCCAACTGTTCCGGGCTTTCCACACCACGGTGGAAGGCAGCGCGCACCAGGATCAACCCCACCGACAGCATGCCACCCAGCAGTGTCGCCAGTACCACGATCAGCGGTTTCTTAGGCTTGACGGCACGGGTTTCAACAGCGGCATCATCGATGATCCGCACATTGCCGATGGTGCCCGCCTTCATGATATTGAGCTCCTGCTGCTTGTTGAGCAGCTGGACGAAGATCTCCTGACCAACCTGTACGTCACGGGTCAGACGCAAAATCTCCTGCTGGGTTTTTGGCAGACGCTTGATCGACTTGTTGATCGCATTTTTGGTATTCATCAAGGTCTGGCGCTTTTCCATCAGGGCGATGTAAGCCGGGTGCTGGCGGGTATAGAGTTGCTGCAACTCCGCTTCCCGGAAGGTCAACTCGTTGAGCTGCTTCTCGAGGCCCACCATGGTATCCAGTGCGGCTTTCGCTTCCAGCGACAGATCGACCGACTCATTCTGCTGGCGATAAACATTCAACTGCTCTTCAGAACGATTCAGCTCCTCTTTGACCTGAGGCAGATGCGTCTGCAAGAAATCTAGGCTCTTCTGGGCCTCTTCGGTCTTGCGTACCACATTCTGCTGCAGATAGTTCTGGCTGATATTGTCGAGCACTGCACGAATGCGGCCCTTGTCATCCCCTTCCAGCGCCAGCGAGATGATCCCGGTATTTTTGCCCTTTTCACTGACCTGAAGATCACGCTGCAACTCGGCAATCACATCCAGTACCGGTTGTTTGACCAGCGTGAATACCTGCCCCTCATCGGCTGCCACATCAGACAACAGCAGGGTGACATCCTCTTTTTCAAGCAGCTTGCCTACCTGACCTTCCAGCACCCGCCCCTCAACCTCAAGGGTAAAGTGCTTGTCTTCACCCAGGGTCAATGTGATCGGTACATCCAACAGTTCAGGAGCAACTTCAAAACGGCTTACCGCCATCTTGGGATAGGGATGCCCCATCAGCCGTGACAGACCACGGCCAATCAGCGGGAAGAAATTAGGAGTCACTACGGTATCGAGGTGAAGCTCTTGTACCGTACGGCCAAGCACCATACGAGAAGTCAGCAGCTCAATCTCGGCGGCCGCATCAGGCTGTTCACCGCCCAATACATCAGCCATATCCCCGAGCAGCGCAGCACCACTGGCTTTTTTCTCCACCTGCAGCAAGGCGTTTGCCTTGAAGACTGGGGTGGCCAACAGAGCGTATGCAACGCCAAGAACCATAAACAGAGCGGTGATCGTCACAATCCACCAACGGCCATCGATCAGGTAACCCAGCAGGCGCCCCAGATCGATCTCGTCATTCTCCACCGCGGCACTGCTCTGCCGGGACGAAACAGAAGAAGTCGTCATTAAACACAATCCATTTTTATAGTCAGATACAACCCAAACACCACCAGACGCTGCGGATGTCGTTACAGTTTTTTCGCCCACCCATCGGCGCTACGCACCAACAGCTGGTAAACATGTTCGTAAGCTTCCCGACTCAGACGATAAGGATCGGGCACTTCACTCTCCCCCTGCCAGTGGCCAAACAGCATGGTTTTGCCACGAGCCCCCGGGTCGATAGCCGTGACGGCAGAGATATGCCCTTTCTCCATCACCAGGATCAGATCGGCATCCTGACAGAGCTCGCGGGTCAGTTGGCGCGCCGAGTGTCCCTCAAGGGAAAGCCCATGCTGCTGTGCCACCTCGCTCGCGACCTTGTCGGCCGGTTTGTCAACCAGGGCACTGACCCCGGCAGAACTGACCTGACGGCCGGGCAAACGCTCGCGAAGCAGTCGTTCACCGGTTGGGGAGCGGCAAATATTGCCCACACACACCACAAGAATTTTTTCAAACATATCGCTGTCGCTCTTAAAAAATAAAATCTGCAGCCACCGCCCCTCACTACGTGCATCTTCCTGAAGGTAGGCGGGTAGAGGGCATAGCCCTCTGCCCTATCCTCCCCGTTTGTCACCGTATCAAAGCAACAAACAACCGGAGATAAGGGAGGCATCAGCCCCCCTCAATGCCGTCCCCCTGAGGGAGTACGGCTACACGTCAATCCAGCGGGAGAGGTTAAGCAACATCACTGCCTTACCAGTTGCGAACCCGCAGCATGCCTTCGGTCAGCTCGTTAAAGCCGTTGATGGAGGGCACCAGCTGACTCAACACGCGATTCCAGCGTGTCACCGGCGCCGTGGTGACATAAACCACGTCATAAGGTTGCAACGCAAACTCGGTCCCCATCACCAGCGCGGTGGCATCACTCAGGTCGAGCTGATAAATGGCGGCTTTCTCTTGGGCTTTGGCGGCGGGGCGCAATACAAAGATGCCGGTCGCATTGGCGGCATTCTGGTTAAGGCCTTCGGCACTGCTCAGTGCTTCTGTCAGGCTCATCCCCTCACGACCAATGGTCAGGGTCGATGCCTTGTTGACTTCACCCATCACAAAAACTTTCTGGGCATCGTTGCGCGGCACATAGAGCATGTCGCCGTCACGCATCAGCTGATTGTGAGAGAGATCCCCATACTGCAGCAGATCCTGCATGGAGAGCGGGAACTCCTTGCCCTGGCGGGTCAACACCACATGGTGCCAATCTGCAGTCGGGGTCAACCCGCCAGCCAGATTGAAGGCATCGAGCAGGGTCATCGGCACATTGGTGATGGGCTGGGCGCCCGGCTTGGTCACCTCGCCGGAGATATAAACCTTCTGGGAGCGGAAAGCCGCAATGCTCACATCCACCTGCGGGCTCTCGATAAACTGGGCCAAGCGCTTGGCGATATCGGTACGGATCTCCGCCACAGTTTTCCCCACTACGGCCACCTTGCCGATATAGGGGTAGAAGATGGTGCCATCGGCATGGACCCAGTTGCCCGCTTCGCTGGCACTGCGGTAAGAACCGGCCGGAATGGTCAACTCGGGGTGATCCCATACAGTGACATTGAGGATGTCACCCACACCAATCCGGTACTCGTAACGGCTGATCTCGCTATTGAGCTCGGGGTTGGCCTTGCCCACCACCGGCGCCTTGCGCAGCTGGCTGATCAACGCGGGGGTAACCGGATAGACATCTGCCAGCTGATCAACATCAACGGAACCTGTAGCCACCTCGGTTTTGCCACTGGTGGAAAGATTGGTACCGGGCACCACAGTGCACGCACTGAGCAGGGCCACGGCCGACAACAGAGGAATGAGCTGAATCCTTTTCACTACCACACCTTATTAAGCTTGCCATCAAGAACTGAACGGAAAAATCGCCGTATGATAGCGGAAAACACGGAGAATTCTGAGATAAATTTACGGATAAAATCACAGCAACAATGGAACCGCTCAATATGAGCAGAACACTGACAATTCAATGGATATATACCCATCTTCAAGCACACCATCTTTGGTGCTGATATTAAAATCAGCCCTGATTTCCCAACAGATTGAATCAGATATGTGATTGAATCGCACCAACGTAATATTTAACGACTTTTTTACAATAAAATGCGATTCCCCCAGCTTGAGGGAACCGCTGTCGGCATATTAGTCACTACCAAACAGATCGCGGGTATATACCTTGTCTGTTACATCGCTCAGCTCTTCAACCATACGGTTGGCCAATATCACATCACAACTCTCTTTGAATTGCGCCAGATCGGTCATGACTTTGGAGCGGAAAAACTCGGGCTCGTTCAAGGTGGGCTCATAAATAACCACTTCAATCCCTTTCGCCTTGATCCGCTTCATGACCCCTTGAATGGCAGAAGCACGGAAGTTATCAGACCCCGCCTTCATCACCAGTCGATAGACACCCACTCGTTTTGGATTCTTGCGGATCACCGAGTCGGCAACAAAATCCTTACGCGTGGTATTGGAATCAACAATCGCCCGGATCAGGTTATTCGGTACCTTGTTGTAGTTGGCCAGCAGCTGCTTGGTATCTTTCGGCAAGCAGTAACCACCATAGCCAAATGACGGGTTATTGTAGTGGCTACCAATACGGGGATCGAGACCGATACCATCTATAACCTGGCGACTATCGAGACCATGCAGCTGGGCATAGGTATCGAGCTCATTAAAAAAGGCAACCCGCATGGCCAGATAGGTATTGGCAAACAGCTTGATCGCCTCGGCTTCTGTGCTGTCGGTAAACAACACAGGCACATCTTTCTTGATCGCCCCTTCCAATAGCAAATTGGCGAACACGTGAGCCCGCTCGGAACGCTCACCCACAACAATGCGAGACGGATGCAGGTTGTCGTAAAGGGCACGCCCTTCACGCAAAAACTCCGGCGAGAAAATAAGATTGTCACATTCCAACTCTTCACGCAGCCGAGCAGTAAAGCCGACCGGAATGGTGGATTTGATCACCATCACCGCATCGGGATTAATAGCCATCACATCCTTCACCACAGACTCCACCGTGCTGGTATTGAAGTAGTTGGTTTCGGGATCATAATCAGTTGGCGTTGCGATGATAACGAAGTCTGCCCCTTGATAAGCCTCTTCTTTATTAAGGGTGGCTCGCAGATGCAGATCACGGCTGGCCAGATAGCTTTCAATCTCTGTATCGACGATGGGGGAGCGGCGCTGATTGATCAGCTCAACCTTGCTGGCAATCACATCGACTGCCACCACTTCATGGTGTTGCGCAAGTAAAACAGCATTTGATAAACCGACATATCCCGTGCCGGCAATAGCAACTTTCACATCTAACCTCGTTTTTATCTATGCATTAAATAAAAGTCAACCCTAAAAATTTTCATCCTACATATAGCATACAATTTAAGTTTGAAAACTATTGTTTATAGCAGACATAAATTGGCAGTAAACAACAAGCAAATACTTTTTACTTTCACACTAAAAATTTATATTAACAGTGTCATTTAGAAAATAAATAATTTATAGACCACATACTTTAAAACATTACAAATGCAAACTCAAAAGCAAAAAACAAAAAACAAAAAACAAATTTCATCTTTATACCATGCCATGAGAAATATATATAACCAACGATAGAGACCAAAAAGTACAAGAAACAAATAACTTTAACAAATTGTTCTACAGTGGATATATGAAAAAACATCACAGCCAATGCAATAAAGAATGATATAAAAGATGTTTGAATAACATTCCAATATAGTTCAACATATGGTTTTCCCTTGACCTGAAAATACGCACACTGCAAATTTCCAGACATATATCTCAATGCAATCATAGATATAACGCCAAAAACCATTATTAAATTTGAATTTAAAGATGCAGCTATAAAATCAACACTGACTAGATTGCTGGTAACATATAACGTTAATGTGGTTAAACAAACGATGAGGAATGATAGATATAAGACCTTATCTACATTAAAAGTACCTTTATTAGACCACAAAGGCATTAACAATCTTCGTTTAACCTGATAAAGTGCAGAAAATATCTGCATCACAAATTGCTTGACAATAAAATATTGGCCTAAATTTGATAGACCAAGACTAGACAATATTATAACCTCATCCAACTTATTTCCTACTGCATTAATAGCATTGCTTCCTATTTGACTCATGTAGAAGCTCATGAAAGAAGAAAAAACACTACGATCAAAGTCACTTTTATAAGAAACAAAAGTATAATTTTTAGTTCTCACATGAATTGCTAATAATCTAACGATGTAAGATAAAATTAGAGAACATACATAACCATATATTGCATTATGAAAAACATCATAAAACAAGAAGAAATAAACAAAAGCGACCAATGACACTCTAAAAAAAACCTCTATATATAGAATGTCTTTGAATCGATAATCACATATCAGCTTTGAATACTGTACCACCCCTAATGAGAGCAATGGAAAACACAGTGAAGCCGCAGCAACAGAATTACATATGACTTCTGAATACTCAAAAGCATATATCAAAAGAGAACATAAAGACATCAGTGATGATAAAAATAAAATCGTCCACTGGATTGTAAAAAAACATCTTTTTTCTATATCCCCTTTATATATCACGTAATTACATACACCGGCCTCCGCTAAACTAAACCCAAATAAATTAATGATACTTATTATACTTATTATACCAAGAGAATCCTTATCGTAGTATTTTGCTAATAACAGTGTAACGATTAACTGACACAAACCTGCTATAATAAAAGTAACGATTTGAATGAAACCAGCAGATGCCATTCTCGAGCTTTTTAAAAAAGAGAACATAATTTTTTCAGCTCTCTCTCAACATTGAATGACTCCTCTACATGACGTCGCGCAGCATTTCTTATTGCTGATAATTCACCTTCACTCAATTTTGATATGTATATGATTTTTTCACTCAGAGCATGCGCATCTTTCTCTGGTACAAGAAAACCAGACACACCATCTTTGATTAACTCAGGAATTCCACTATGATATGTAGATAAACACAAAACTCCTGACGACATAGCCTCCATTAATGCAACAGGAATCCCCTCCATATCCCCATTACTAGCTGTTACGCTCGGCAATATATATATATCTGACATCGATATTTTTTCTGCGACCTCATGGCTCTTTAATGGCCCAATAAGTCTAACTTTATCCTGAACACCAAGTGAAATGATTAAATTGGATAAATCATCACTCAAAGGACCGTTACCCGCAATATCATAGGAGTAATCAAGATTAAGCGATGCACATGCTCTAATTGCATACTCAATACCTTTTTTTTCAACAAAACGACATGCACTAAATAATTTTATTTTCTTTTTAAATGTATGAGGAACATTGTTAAATGCAAACAAGTTGACATCTACCCCCATACGCACAATATGAGAATTAATACTAGATATACTAGATTTCAACTTTTTATCCCAATAATTACTTATTGGTAAAAAAAGAGTTTTTGATTTGGCCATTTTTCTATAAGAAGGAAGATAACGACGAAATGTCTTATGTTCTGACATTTCATACCCATGAAAAAAAACCATATGCTTAACATTATCAAATATACTATCAGATTCGATTATTGCCTGCGCAATGACTCCGGTTGGCCCGAAGTGTGAGATGATAACATCAGGCTGAAAACCTCTAATTTCGGAGTCAGCTGCATAAAATGCATTTACCGCGCAAAATGCCAAAAGTCCATCATCAGCTAAAATTTTGAAACGCTGCGGTTTTGTGAATGAATTTATAGCTGATTGCAGGAATATTTTATATTTACATGCCCACTCATCTTTACTAAAAAGATAATCTGACTTACCAAGAATATCTTGAGCATCGTTCTCATCATGTAGCATGACCTCATGATTTCTTCTGATCGACAAGACTCTTACGTCATAACCCCACTTTATCATTGATACTATTTGGTTTAAAACAAATGTTTCAGATAATGAGGGGAATTCACCGACAAAAAAAAGTACTTTTTTCATTTTAGAGAAACCACGTGCGTTGCTAATTGATGCCAAGAATATTTTTCAGAAACGAATTCTCTATTACATCCACGCTTATAGTTATGTAGCGTAGAGATAATTATATCAGCCAAGCTTTTAGCTTCGGGATTACAATAGGCTGCGTATTTAGAGCATATTTCATGTGTAGCTGTAGTAATTCCCACCCCCTCGAAGGCAACGATAGGTAAATCACAAGACATGGCTTCCAATATTGTCTGCCCAAATGGCTCATATCTTGATGACATAGCAAAAACATCACACAGTGGGTATATTTTTTCAGGCGTGGATACTTTCCCCAAAAATACAACTCTATTATCAATACCAATAGACTTAGCTTGCTCCTCCAAGCTAACTCTCTCTGGACCATCACCAACAATGATACATTTATATTCATCTGGGAGATGCTGCAAGGCCTCAATTACAATGTCAAATCCTTTTGCCTTTACCAATCTACCAAGACAGAGTATCAATATGCTATTTTGGGGCAGGCCGCAATTATCAATAAACTCGCTCCTTAATTGCCCATTATTATCTCTAGGCAGAAAACGTAAAATATCGACACCTGGGCGTGTTAGTGTCATCTTATTTCCAACAGCTTTATTTACATGAAGAGCCTGCATGGTCATATTTTGACTAAAAACGCATACATTGTCCGCCAACTGTAAGGCCAATTTATCACACAGGTGATGTATCATCCTTTTAGCCTGGCCTAGAATATCACCATGCAAATTACTTTTTGATTGTTGAAAATAAGCAAATCCGGGCACCACATATACCACAGGACATGAAAGAACACTCTTTACAACAATAGTTAAAAATTGATTCCTTGATATGCATAATTCAAAACTTTCGCCCCGTAATATAAGTAATTTACGGAATAAATCTAGCAGCATAAAGATAAAATTTAGTTTACCTAAGAGTCCTCCACTAAACCTATTTCTCTTGAATTTTATTACACCTTTATGCTCGCCCTCAAAGGAAGGCGTCTCTTTAGTTCCAACTAATAGACTGACAGAATAGCCGAGATTCTCATACTCATCCTTTAAATGCCTGATTGAGTTCTCAACACCACCAACTTCAGGTAGATAGCTTATATTACAGATCAGAATTTTTTTCATTTTTTGAATACCAAGCCATATTAACTGAGTAAGAAAACAAGAACCAGAAAAATACATAACCAGGCCAAGCAAATTTTATAAATACTGCTGCCAGTAGAATTTTTTCTTTGACTGAAAGTTTGGATAACAAAAGCCCCATTAACAAAATAAGAGTTAGGAGCCCACCAATAAAAAAACCAAATATGGTTATAAGGCTTGAATAAACGGTTGTATCTCCAAGGCCATCTAAACCATAAAACATATTCTTTCTAATCAAACCATAACCATATAAAAAGAGATCTCTATTATTTATAAACTCAGTTATAACTGTCATCTTTGTTAAATTACTAGGATCTAGTCCTGACATGGTATTTTCATATCTCAACAAAATAAAATCTGATGAAAAATACCCGATAACAATTAACATGACAGATGTAATTAATACACTGACAATATTGAATCTAATTGATGAAACAACATAAAACAAGGAGACCAAAATAATTGCCATGGCTGACCAAGTCATCAACATGCATGTCGTCCCCAGCAAGATATATCTATCTATACCGTTCCCATTGAATAAATATCGAATAACAATGAATGAAAACATGTAGGCTGAAAATATTGATGGTTCTTCAAATATCCCACTAGCTCGGAAAACATCTACACCATTAAAGGAATACATCGCACGAATTTCATTGCCCCCAGTCAACTCTCCAAAATCAATCTTCACCCCTATAGAATGATAAAGAACAAGCTGAGCAATTAGAATACCACAATGAAAAACAATTAGATTTTTTGTCAAGCCTAACCAAAACTTTGAACTATAAAAATAATCATTCAGAGAGTTAATTAGACATGATAATATAAATATAGATATTACAGATGTAACATAGAAATAGTGTGCATACAGCTCTATAGAGTATTTTCCATTAGTGAACAGCAACAGCCAAGATAAAAGCAACAACACTACAGGAAACACACCAGAAATGACAATTCTATGGGCTAAGAACTTACCTTGCGAAAAGAATAAAACAAACAAAGATATGGCAATGGGCAGAGAGAATGTAACAAAAAAAACACCAAGTGGACTTGCTATTTTCAATGTCATTAAAATAATTATCAATTTTAATGCAAGTTCTATTTTCATATTTAAACTCTTTTCAGAATTCCTCTAATAACATAATTAGAAAAATAATAAATTGAGTTCATAGCTGGTATTTTTTGATGCTCTCTATATATCCTCCATTGATAACCCATCATTTTTACTTTGTTTGATGATAAACTTTTTTGTGAAACCCTATAATAAGATAGAGGCTCTTTAACACCGAGGAAAAAACTGCCTAATTTTGTTATATCAAGCCATGCTAGATAGTCTTCATGTCCAACAGACTTAAATTTCAATTTCCCCAATTTTTTTACATTATATATCACGGTTAGGCATCCAACTGAATTGGACTTGAGTAAGTCCTTATACCCTATTTTTTTCTTAACTTTTCGAACACCGATCACATTTTCTTTTTTATCAGAAAAAACATAGTAAGACGAACATGAGATTTCTGCATGATGACGTTTCATTTCGTTCAATTGAAATTTCAGTTTATTTTCACACCACAAATCATCACTATCTAAAAAAGCAATATACTCTCCAGTAGCACAATCAATAGCTTTATTTCTACTTTTAGCCACACCAAGATTCACATTATTAACAATAAGCTTTATTCTTGAATCGGTCGCAGCGAAACCGGATATGATTGCAATAGTGTCATCTGAAGAGCAGTCATCTACAATCAAAAGCTCAAAATTATCATGAGTCTGCCTAATAACAGAGTTTATACTTTCTTTTATAGTTGCAGATGCATTATATGCAGGCATTATTATTGAAACTAACTCATTCACTAGAAAAACCTCAAACATTAAATGAAATTTACTGTCCCATCCCAAACAGCACCGTCTTGACTGTCAGCAGCAGGATCTTGATATCCAACATCAGGCTTTGATGCTTGATATAGAAGATATCGTATTTATGCTTCCAAACGGCATCTTCAATAGATGCGCCGTAAGGGTATTTGACCTGGGCCAGGCCGGTAATGCCGGGCTTGACCGCATGACGGAAGCGATAGTACGGGATAACGGCTTCCAGCTCTTTGATAAACACTTCCCGCTCGGGTCTTGGGCCAACCAGAGACATTTCCCCTTTAAAGACGTTGATCAGTTGCGGTAGTTCATCAATACGGGTCTTGCGAATGAAACGGCCAACACGAGTGACTCGGGCGTCGTTCTTGCTTGCCCATTGAGCACCATTTTTTTCGGCATCGTTTCGCATAGAGCGGAATTTGATTACGTCGAATTCCTGGTTGAACAGACCAACCCGGGCTTGACGATAAAAGATGGGACCAGGTGATTCCAGTTTGATAGCAAGTGCAGCAAGCAAGCCAATGGGAATGGCAACCAGACTGAGCGCAATGGCAGAGACCAGATCCAGCGCACGCTTGACAATGCGATTGGATGGACGGGAGAGGATGGAGAAAGATTTCATGTGCAGGAAGTAGCCGCTGTGCAGCAACTCCACTTCAGTGCGGCCGAAACGACGATCCAGATAACTGACCAGCGGTTCAACGTAGGCGCCATATTTGGTGGCCAACACCAGCATTGCTGCCAGTTCATCGGGAAGGTCACCACTCTTGTAATGCACAAGGGTTTTACCTTTCAGGGCCGAGAGGTCTGTCACATTGAAGTTCAATGTGAAGGGGTAATCAGCAAGCACTCGCTCGATAAGCTTTTTGTCATTGTCACTGCAGTAAACATAAAGCTCATCACTTTTCATGTGAACCCGCTTAAGCTCATACACCAGATTACCAATATCCAGTGAATGGCTCTCGGCCGTCAACTGTTCATTCGCAGCAATCCCGAAGGCTGCACTACTGTCTATTTTATTATGCATTCCCATAAGCTCTCTTCATGTCTATACCCAGAGAAACAACCATCGAGGTTTGTCTCATCGGCATTCGACTGCCACGTCACGTAGATTTTGTGTTTCCCTCCGGCAGCTTGTCGAAACGAGCCACGGCGAGAAACGAACAAAGAAAAGAGATTGATTTTTATTTGAAAGCGAAGGGCTGGACAGGAGGAGCTCGGCAAACTCATCGAGTTGACGAGTCCGGCAGTAAAAACATTTCAATTACAATCGATTGCCAACCAGTGACAAACACCCGAATGATCACACTCCGGCGTTGTCACACTCTCTATCCCGTGCCATGTATCTGGGGACTACTGACGGTCCCTCTTGTATCGATATCATCGCTATCGCTAAAGCGCCGAATTGACTACAAAGAAGTCAGTAACGGACTAAAAAACAATCCAATCTATAAAAAAAATAATGGCTACCGCCCCTGAGTTACAGCTCCCAGTGTGCATGCAGTCTTTTTTATATTGTTAAAAGAGTTAGTAAATGGCGTTGTGATTTACAATCATCAGCCTCTGGCGAGAGGGGCGACAAAACCAGTCGCCACGCCAGCTATTCGCCATAATCCCTACACTGTGCACCAATATTTCACGCCAAAATGTAGGATAATTCCGAAATAGCGGGGGGGATTGTACCTATGGTTCATCGAAATGAGTAGCCAATCTAGTCCACGACTGGCTCGATCGATTAAAAAACAAACAAATTGATGGGGACGCAAAAAAAAAGCGCCCAATAATGGGCGCCTATATAAAAACTCAGTGATTGGCAAGCAAAAAATCTATGTTATGTGAGGGCAATTTAACAACATTATCACTTGGTGGTAGCTGCTGTTTGGCCAGCCACACCAGATCACAAATACCATCTGTAGGTTCGAATGCAGCAGGAGCATGCATCAGGATCTCGCGAACTTGCTGTTGATCAAAACGGTGACAAGCATCATCCAGCGAGGCCAGCAAGGGGCGCAGTCGCGACCAGGGCAGCCAGCTCTCTTGTGCCACCATGATCCGGGGATGCTCGGTTCCTCTGGCATCATCACCAATCAGTAACTCTTCGTAGAGCTTTTCACCCGGCCGCAAACCCGTCACTTCGATGGCAATATCACCATCCGGTCGCTGCTCATCACGCAGTGTCAGGCCGCTGAGGCGTATCATGCGCTTGGCCAGCTCCATGATCCGTACCGGTTGACCCATATCGAGCACAAAGACATCGCCCCCCTCCCCCATGGCACCTGCCTGGATCACCAGCTGGGCAGCCTCAGGTATCGTCATGAAGTAACGGATGATATCGGGGTGAGTCAGGGTGATAGGCCCCCCCTTATCGATCTGCTGCCTGAATAACGGCACCACTGAGCCGGAAGATCCAAGAACATTGCCAAAACGCACCATACAAAAACGGGTGCTGTGCTTCTCGCGGGTCAAAGCTTGCAAGATCAACTCGGCTAGACGCTTGCTGGCCCCCATGGTGTTGGTTGGCCGCACGGCTTTATCGGTAGAGATCAGCACGAATGTTTCCACCCCTGCCTCAATGGCCGCCTGTGCCGCATAAAGAGTGCCGAATACGTTGTTACGTACCCCTTCAATGATGTTGAACTCAACCAGCGGGACATGTTTGTAAGCAGCCGTATGGTAGACGGTCTGGATCCTGAAGCTCTGCATCACCGTCTTGAGACGATGCTGGCGCTGCACTGACCCCAGTAACGGCACCAGATCCGTTTCGATTTCTTCACGCTGACACTGCTCCCGCAGGTTCTTGTGCAGGACATAGAGGGCGTACTCGGATAGTTCGAACAGTACCAGAGTGGATGGACGGCACCGCAAGATTTGGCGACAGAGCTCAGAACCAATAGAGCCACCGGCACCTGTCACCATGACCGCTTTGCCTGTGATATTGGCTTCCATCAAGGTGGCCACAGGCTCTACCGGATCTCTGCCCAATAGATCGTCGATGGAGACCTCATTGAGCTGGTCTATGCGGGCAGAGCCATTGACTAGATCGGCCATCCCCGGGATAGAGAGCACTTCGCAAGAGAGGGGCTCAAGTGCATTAATCACCTCCTGACGGCGAGCCCGGGTGCTGCTCGGCATGGCCAGCAAGATCTTCTGCACCCCATGGTGGCCAATCAAGGCTGGCAACTGAGCACTGTGATAGACGGTACAGCCCTGGATCACGCATCCCTGTTTGGCGGGATCGTCATCAATAAAGGCAACGGGATAAAACTCATTGCCTTGCAACAAGGCCATTTGCAGCTGTCGGCCCGAAGAGCCCGCGCCATAGATCAATACCTGGGTACGAGCCAAACGGGTGGTATTAAGGAGCGCCCGGAAAAACAGCCGCACACCACCAACCAGTAACACCAAAAAGGAGAGATAGATAACCGAGACCGTTCTCGGCAGAAAGATATCGAAGTAAAACGCAGAGAGAACAAAGAAACAGGTTGAAAGAAATGCCCCTAGCAAGATTGTCCATAGCACCCGAAAGCTGACATATCGGAGCACTGCGCGATAAAGCCCCAGCCTTACAAACAGACCGATGCTGACAATGATAACAGCGCCAAGCAGTGCCCAGTGATGCGGGCTATCGATTGGCCAATTATGTTCAAGCCGGATCCAGTACGCCCCCCAATAGGTCATGGTGATCAGGATCATATCAACGGTGACAGAGATGGCACGCTTGCTGGCTCGTGACAGGGAGCCCAGGCAAGTCAGTAGCCAGCTCCCACCGGGTAAAAGCTCATTTCTCATTCTGGTACTCCTGCATTCAGGTGATACGCAAGAAAAGCTAACGGCAAGTAGGCAATGACCAGACCGCTCACACCATCGAGCTGGCCCAATACAATCATGACAGCGATTGGAGCAAGCCAAAGGCTATTTATAAGAAGCACAGCCAAGGTCACGTTTCGATGACTTTGCCAACGCCTCGCCAGATATTGATAGCCATGAGTACGATGAGCCTCGCTCAGACGACATTTCAGACGAAAGCGATTCAGCAACGTCCAAGTCGCATCAACCACAAAGACTCCGAGCATGACGAGCCATGCCCACAGGAATTGAGGTGCAGATGCAGCATCCAGCAGCATCAGGGAAGCCAGCATCAAGCCAAGAAATCCGCTGCCACCATCTCCCATAAAGATCCTGGCGGGCGGAAAATTCCAGCACAAGAAGCCCGCCGCCGATATCCCCAGTAGCAGGATCAAACTGGTAGACGACCACTCCCCCCCAACCAGATAGTGAAATAACGCCATGAACAGACAGACGACAACGGCCTCGCCAGCCGCCAAGCCATCGATGCCATCCATAAAGTTGTACAGGTTGATAAACCAGATCACCCCCAGCCAGGCCAGCAGGTAACCAAACCAGGCCAGATCGAGCTGCCAACCAAAGAAGGTCAGCGCTGGCAAACCATTAACCGCAGAGACCACCAAAGCTGCCGCCATGCTCTGCACAATCAGGCGGGTTCGGGGCTTGAGAGAGATGTGGTCATCGATAAAACCAACCAAGGCAATCCCCAGCGCCGCAGCCCATATCAATGCGAAGCTGCTCTGGGATATGCCGGAGGGAAGTGGGATCAGGGTGACAAACAACGGGGCTGCCAGCAGAAAGGTCGCCACGATAGCCATGCCACCGCCTCTCGGGGTAGGCACCTGATGCGAACTGCGATGATTGGGTTGGTCAAGCAAGCGGGTCTGTGCGTAGCGCCTGAGCAGGCCGGTCATGGTGATTGAAAGAAAAAGACAAAATATCGACAACAAAACAAATGCCAGCATCAAGACGACTCACTATGGATCGACGCCATCAGAGATAGGGTCTGAGAGAGCGAATAGGGTGCCGACCATTGTAATCGGCTCTGAGCCTTGCGGGTATCCATTTCCAGAGAGCCATAAATCCGTTGTAGCTTGGCATCAATCCCCAAACAGCGTCCAAGCACTCTTATTACTCCTGGTGGGAGATAAAAGAGCCGACAGCGAACCCCTTCTGCTTCTGCAATCGCCGCCAACAACTGAGACGTCGACACTGCGACAGGATCTGCGACTAAAAAGACCTGATTCACTGCAGCTGGGTGCGCCATCGCATGGGCAATAAAGTCACACAGATTAGGTAACGCCAACAGGCTACGCGCATTGGTCAAGCGGGCAAAAGGGAGCGGGATCCCTTTGCGCACCCACGTCATCATGCTGGCAAAGTTAGCCTTCACCCCTTCCCCGTAAATAAGAGGAGGACGAATGATGGTTACAGCCATACCACACTCTTTCGCGAGTGCCATCAGCCCCTGTTCCGCCTCATACTTCGAGCGTCCATAGGGATCTTCTGGCGGACTTTGCACATTCTCATCAAATGGCTTGCCAGGCTCGGTCTGCTCGCCATTCACTTTGATCGAACTGATAAAGATGAAGCGCTTTACTCCTGCCTCAGCAGCCTGCCGGGCAAGAGCGAGGGTGCCCTCTGTATTCACCGCTCGAAATGCGACTAGGGGATCTGTCGCGGTATCCGACATTACATGCACCCTGGCTGCACAGTGAACAACCACATCCACCTGTTGCAATTGGGCTGTCCAGTTGGCATCCGCAGTCAAAGAGGGAGCCTGAACCTGGTACGAAGCGAGCGGGCTACTGCGTACTGCACCTTTCACATTCGCCCCCAGCGCCAGCAAGTGTTCACAGACCGCCTTGCCTACAAATCCGTTGGCACCTGTCACCAAGACTGTACTTTTGATATCTGCCATTACCACCAACGCCAACCGTGAATATTGAAGAAAGTCACCATGGAACGCCCAAACATCCAGATATGGCGCCAGCCTTTGCGGGATGCATGCCCACCGTGATGAACGACCTTCACCTGAGGGACATAAGCAATCCGGCTGATCTTTCCTGCCCGCAAACTGATGTCAAAATCTTCAAAATAGAGGAAGAAGCGAGGGTCAAACCCTCCGAGCTGCTGTAGAACATCTGTGCGAAACATCATAAAACAACCACTGACAATGGGTGGGTCCCACAGCACGTCATGATTATTAAGCTGATCTGCCATCTCATATTTCGCCAAGCGCGTCTGGAATAACCTCTTCACAAACGCGGGCGCAAAACCGCGCAGCAATAAATCAAATACGGTTGGATAGCGTTTGCAAAGCCGCTGTACCTCACCATCTTCCCATGTAGCGAAAGGCGTCAATAATCCACAATCCGGATTTTGTGCCATGAATTCCAATCCACACACCAAACCATCCGCTGCGATGCCCAAATCGGGATTAAGAATCAGATGATAGTCAGACGTCTCTGTTTGCAATGCCAGATTGTGCCCACAACCAAAACCTGGGTTATCGCCATGCTGAATCAATTCAAAGGAATGATGCCAGATGCCAGCCAACCATTGTCGATCAATATTCAGCCGTGCCGATGGCGTATGATCTACCATTGTTAGTCGCACATTTACACCAGCATCAATAGCAGCCTTAGACATCACCGATAGCGTTGACGCTAATAAAACCTTATCAGGCTTGTAGGTCACAAGGCTTATCGAAAGTAATACCGAGCTCACTTATTACCATCCTTGAGTAACCATCCACCATTGCTCAGAAAATCCAAGATCTTGCTGGCGCACTCTTCTGCGGAAAGTTCACCAGTATCTAATACAAGATCCGGATTTAATGGAACCTCATAAGGTGAATCGATACCGGTAAAATGCAGGATGCTTCCTGTTCTTGCTTTCCGATATAACCCTTTGGGATCCCGTTGTTCACATACAGAAAGGGGGGTGCTGACATGAATTTCAATCAATCTGGTACCCAATCGTTCTCTGACTAAAGCCCGATCATTGGCAAAAGGAGAAATAAACGCTGCTGAAACAATCAGACCGGCATCGGCCATGAGAACAGCGACTTCAGCAATACGCCGGATATTTTCCACCCGCTCAGCATCACTGAATCCCAGATCTCCATTCAGACCATGGCGAATATTATCCCCATCCAACACAAATCCGTGATACCCCATGGCATAGAGTTTTTCATCAACCAGATTGGCAATGGTCGATTTTCCCGAACCGCTTAATCCGGTAAACCAGAGCACTGCGGGTAACTGATGCTTTTGTTGTGCTCGTTGTGCTGGCAATACCTGATGATCATGCCATGTCAGATCATTCATAAGAAACTAGCCTCATCCGGGAAAAAATGGGAAAAAGAGAGGAACACATGCTGCAACCACAGCAAGATAGAGCAAAGCCAAAGGTAGTCCCAATCGCAAAAAATCAACTAGACGATATTCACCCGCATTCAGTGCCATCAGATTGGTCTGATAGGCATAAGGATTGACAAAACTGCAACTGGCACCAAATGCTACCGCCATCGCAAACGGGAGTGGCGACACGCCCAAACCCTGCGCCAACGCGAGGGCAAGAGGTATCATCATGGCCGCAGTCGCATTGTTGGTCACCATCTCCGTCACCAACCATGTCGCAACCAACATACCAACCAATGCCCAATGAGGTGAAGCACCTTCCAGATGAACCTTGACCAAATCGGTCACGGCCCCCATCAAGCCACTGGTTTCCATCGCTTTTGCCAACGCCAGAGCCGACATCACAATCAACCAAAGCCCCAAAGGAAAACGTCGCCGCAGTTCATTCAAGGTCAACGTACCTGACAAAAGTAAAATGCTCAGGTAACAAACCATGGATTTAAACAGAGATACCCACCCCAACGCGGACAGGGTAATCGCCAGTAAAAACCCGCCAATCATCAACCATTCGGTCAATGGTTTGATCGTCGCAGCCGGCTTGGCACCTCGTATAATCAGAAAATTTTTGGTCAGGTTGGCACGCCCCAAAAAATCTTTCCCGGTTGCCAGCACCAAGAAATCGCCACCACACAATATCTGCTCGCCGATGACACCGCTCAGCGCCTCTCCGTTACGACGGATCGCCACCACGGCAGCATCAAATTTGGCCCGAAAGTCGGAATCTTTCAGACGCACACCACAGAGGGAAGAATCTGGCAAAATCAATACTTCCGTCAATTCGCCGGCATTCAATCCCTGCCGTTGCGCATAACTGGCTAACCCTTTAAAACGGGCCAACAAGCCAATCGAAGCCGGGTCTCCCGAAAAGAGCAACCGATCATCGGCTTCGAGTTGGGCATATGGTGGCACTGGGCAGATTTTTTCACCGGACCTGACAATTTCGACCAGAAACAGACGCTGCAGATGACGTAACCCTGCTTGAGCAATCGTCTTGCCAATCAGTGACGAATCCGGTTCGATACGGCCTTCCACCAGATAGTGTTCCACCGACTCCGCATTCAATGGTGCGGCCGGAAGTTGTTCACGACGCCACCACAACCAGATAATACCCACAATGGCCACGGCCACGCCGACCGGAAAAAAATCCGTCAGATGAAAACCGGGTAACCCCGCCTCAATCATCATTGAATTAACAATCAGGTTGGTCGAAGTACCAACCAGTGTCAGCATTCCCCCCATCGACACGGCATAGGTCATCGGTAGGATTAATCGACGAGCGGGATGATGAGTGACAGAACGCAGAGGGCCGAGCAGAATTGATACAATCGCGGTATTGTTCAACAAGGCTGAGCTGGCAATGCTGCTCAGCATCACTCGCCACCAACAACGTTCAAAGTTCAGTGTCAACATCCAGGCGGCAGCACGTTGTAACAGCAGCGTTTTTTCCAGTACAAATGCTGTGCAAATCAACAACACCAAGGTGATCAGGCCATTGTTCGCGGCACTGGCCAGTAATGCCTCACTGCTGATGGCACCTGGCAAATAGAGCAGCATCAACACCAGACCGAAAATACGATCAGCCTTGTCCTGCCAACGGGCAAGAGCCATCAGTGCGCCAACAAAAACCAGCAACACCCACCATGCCATCATTGTCATCAGATCAAATCCTTCAGATTTTTTGCCTCCCAATGGGGGAAGTGCTTGCAAATTAATGCATTAAGCTCAATTTCAAATTCACTGAAGGGATGTCTCGACTGAGGTTCTTCACTGTGCGCCTGCACGATCATGGCGGCCCCCATGGTGGCATTTGTCAGACGGTCAACCAAAATCAACGCTCCCGTTTCGTGACATGTGGCATAGGAATCGACCGGTATCGGCATGGTGAACCGGATCTGGCAGTGCGCTATTTCGTTAAGCTGCAAATGCACCGCTGGATGATGGGAAAAATCTTCGATATCAACCCGATAATCAATGCTCTCCACAAATCCGGTAAGAGTACGAGTACCAATTCTTATCTCATATTGACGATGGGGCTGCAGCGGTGTTTCATGTAACCACACCAACATGCAACTGACCTTCTCCGCAGAACACCAATGTTCATCGGCTGGCGCCAGAATATCCCCCCGGCTGATATCAATTTCATCATCTAGCGTCAGCGTCACCGCCTCGCCCATGATGGCGCTCCTCTTATCACCATCAAAAGTGACAACACGAGCGATCCGATTCGCTTTGCCGGACGGCCATACCCGTACAGGATCACCGACCCCGATTTGTCCCCGAGCCACCGTGCCGCAGTAGCCCCTGAAATCCGCATCAGGTCGGTTCACATACTGTACCGGAAAGCGAAACGATCCCATGTCGAGCGGGGCGATGTGCACCGTTTCGAGCCAAGAGAGCAGACAAGGCCCCTGATACCAGGGCATCTTGTTACCGGGTTCGACGACATTGTCGCCACGCAAGGCTGAAAGTGGAATAAGAGTGATATTCACAAATCCCAGCTCCGTGGAAAAAGCTAAAAAATCATCCCGAATCTGGTTAAAACGGGTCTCGTCATATGCCACCAGATCCATCTTGTTGATGGCGACCACAATATGCCGAATACCCAACAGCGAACAAATAAAGCTGTGACGACGGGTCTGCGCTTTTACACCACTGCTGGCATCCACCAGAATGACAGCCAGATCGCAGTGAGAAGCCCCGGTCGCCATGTTTCGGGTGTACTGCTCATGGCCCGGTGTATCGGCAATGATAAATTTGCGACGATCGGTCGAGAAATAACGATAGGCCACATCGATGGTGATGCCCTGCTCGCGCTCGGCCTGCAGCCCGTCAACTAGCAACGCCAGATCCACTTCTTGGTCGGTGGTATTAAACTTACGCGAATCGCGTTTTATTGCCGCCAACTGATCATCATAAATCAACTTCGAGTCATGCAAGAGACGACCAATCAGGCTACTCTTGCCATCGTCCACACTCCCACACGTCAAAAAGCGCAATAGCGATTTATGTTCGTTAGCGGCCAGATAGGCCTCAAACTCATTCACGACATCATTCTCAGCCATGTTAAAAATATCCTTCCATTTTTTTCTTTTCCATCGAGGCTGACTGATCCGAATCGATGAGTCGCCCCTGCCGCTCGGAGGTTCTGGCCTGCATCATTTCGGCAATAATGGTCGGTAAGGTATCCGCTTCAGACTCGATTGCCCCGGTCAGGGGATAACAGCCCAAGGTGCGAAAACGCACTGTTTTCAACGTGGGTGTTTCGCCCGGCATCAGACGCATCCGGTCATCATCGACCATGATGAGGGTGCCGCCACGTTCAACCACAGGACGGGGGGCCGCATAATAGAGCGGCACAATTTCAATTTTCTCACGGTAGATATATTGCCAGATATCCTGTTCGGTCCAGTTAGAGAGCGGAAAGACCCGGATACTCTCGCCTGAATTGACACGGGTATTGTAAAGATTCCACAGCTCAGGCCGCTGATTTTTAGGATCCCAACGGTGCTGCGCATCACGAAATGAAAAGACCCGCTCTTTGGCTCGACTCTTCTCCTCGTCCCGTCGGGCTCCTCCGAATGCGGCATCGAACTTGTATTGATTGAGAGCCTGCTTTAACCCTTCCGTTTTCATGATATCGGTATAAGAAGAACCGTGGTCAAAAGGGTTAATCCCCTGTGCCCGTCCCTCTTCGTTGGTATGTACCAACAACTGAAAACCATGCTCGGCTGCCATACGGTCTCGAAACTCGATCATTTCACGAAATTTCCAGCCTGTATCCACATGTAACAAAGGAAACGGAATTTTTCCCGGATAGAATGCTTTCCGTGCCAGATGCAACAACACGGATGAGTCCTTACCGATGGAATAAAGCATCACCGGGTTTTCAAATTGAGCAACGACTTCACGAAAAATGCTTATTGCCTCCATTTCGAGGCTATAAAGATGAGATAAATTCATGGTATACAACCTTCCCATAAAATTTAATGTGTTCTCATAAAACGGCTCTCAACAAAAATATATGAGCCCCATGCGACTAACATTGTCATAAAGATGACGCTTAAGGATATAGCATTAATGCTACCCACACTATCCTTTACGTTAACTGTTGCCTGGATAATGGGTAGGTGATATAAATAAATACTGAAACTTATCGTTCCAACAAAGCATAGCCCAGACCATCGACATGCTTTTATAAAAAGATCATATTTTTCCAGACCGATAAATGAAAGGATTATCATGCCAAAACCAAGTGCAAGAAAAGTTCTTGAGAACACCATAGTGCTGTAGTCAAACCAATAATTCACGCTAACAGCGTGAAGCACATAAGCGATAACCATTCCAAGCCCAGCAAATAAAAGCACAAATGGAAGCCATACATGTCTGAACAGCTTTGACATTTCAACATGCGTGTAAATCAGAGCAATAGAAACTCCTATTGCGAACTCATCGAGCATACCAAAAACTTGGGTAGACCAGATAAATCGCTGCATGGCATCATTTTCTATATATAAAAAACAACCAGTTCGCCATAACCATGAAAATATAACTGCACCTATTAATATATAGCCTGCTCGTTTTTTTTGCCTCAATATAGCGGCACTTAATCCAATCAGGATATAAAAAGAAAATTCCACCCCTAACGACCAATAAGCCCCATTAATTGAACCATGTGTTTGCGGTGAATAAGAGTGTAAAAATAGAAAATGTGACAGCGAATGATAAAGTCCATTGCTGGTTGTAAGAAAATACATTCCAGAAATGGCCATTATAATAATCATAGACACATAATATGGTGGTGCAATCCTCAAAAATCGACGCTTTATAAAATTTAAAAAGCTCCATGAAGAAGGAACTATTACACTGAGTGAAATAAAAAAACCACTAAGCACAAAAAAAAGATCTACCCCAATCCATCCCCAGGAAAAAAGATGTGGCCAAGCGGCCACACCGAGTTCTTCCATATGATAAACCAATACAAGAAGCGCAGCGATACCACGCAAAACATCAAGACTATATAATCGTATTCTCATTTATTAATAATCTCATGCATCGGTTTCCTGCTTAAATATCGCTTGATTGCACGTTGCACAGCGAATGGAATAAACTTTGATGCTCGTCCAATAACCGGATGATTGCGAACGTTCCAGAGCTGACGTAATATAAGTTCTTTTTTTGAACAACCATACGAGCCTGACGATATTGTCGGTTGCTCTATCAAATTGCAAAGATTGTTAGCATCTTCAGATTGGTCTACTAATTTACAAAAATCAATCAAGTTTTCACTTTCAACAATACGGTGAAGTGATGAACACAAGTAATTTTCCTGATAAAAACATTCAGTCAACGGAGGATGTTCACAAATCTCTGGTTGGTTACATTCAAAGCTAATGACATCTGCCTCTTGTGAATAAGCACGCCAAAATGCAGCAAAATCTAAGGCACTCATATTCCATGGTAAAAGGTAAGAACCATTACGTTGCCAAGTACGTTCGATAAAAGCACCTAGATTAGGACATACCGTTGGATAAGCACGTTCCAGTGCGATGGATAATGTATAGCTATAGGTTTCCGGCCAAAGTGCCGGATACCACACAACATGAGCATTAATTAGTTTCAGCTTTTCATTCAAATTGTCCTGCTGATAGGCACCATGGGTAATCACACCACGCAAAGGTCGATATGCATAACCCAACAAATGAAATTCAATTTCAGTCGGATCACAGAGTAACGCAACCTGTTCAAGTAAATCAGCGCCTTTCTCACGACTGAGCGCCCCCAAAATCAAGACTCGAAGCGGTTCATTTGGCTGATGTGTTATGTTAGTTACCGGATAATTTTGTGCATCAGGATGATAAGCAATAACCGTTTTATCTAATAACTCTGGTGAGTAATCAAATAACTTAATAAAACGTTGATATACATCTCGGCAAGGATAAATAATTCTTTCAGCCCGCGAGAGTAACGGCATGGCACCAATACGCCAATCGGCAGGACTGACAGGTATTGGATATGCCTCAGAGCATTTCAAATCAAAATCAATGGTATCATCACCAACAAAACGACCATATTTATCGGTCAAAGTAGGATTACCATTGACCATATAATAATCATGAATCGTAACATCATATTGAACATGTAAAGATGATGGCAACATCCACACACGTGGAGGTAGTGCCATTGTATGATGAAAATGAACCCGGCTCACATTCAAATATTTCAGAATAGATAACAAAAGTTCATATTCGAATTTAATATCAAATTCAAAATAATCTTTTTTGTCAGCATTCAGACAACTTAGACTGAGATTGACCACCCCTTCTCTACCATTTGGATAAAGACGGATAAACCAGGCTTGATCATGATAATAAGAAGCTAACTCACATACATGCTGAGCAACACCACCACCAAGATGGTGAGATACAGCAAGAATTACCGGAACATTCAATTGGCTAATATGAAACATTTTAGCCATCAACCTTGTTTTACGAGCCGGGTCATTATTGACAAACTGATGCACATCACCAGCATAATTGGGATGAAGTGAATTCAATAATTCCAGTGCTCTGGCTTTTCTTGGATCCCCTTCTTCCTGAAAGCTGACCCCGCCTTTATGAAAAGCAAAGACATTTAACTGGTGATAGTTTTTCCAGCCCAGCTTGATTGCTCGTTGGCACCAGTCATTTTCTTCGCCGTACCCTTTACCAAAGGTTTTTTCATCAAAATATCCAACATTATCAAGACAATCACGTCTAATATACATGCAAAATCCTACACCGGTAGGAACTTCTATCAACACATCAGACTGCGGCAATCCGGCAAAAAGCGCATCTAACTGATCAACATTCATTCCAGCATAGAGATCATTATCCTCACAAAAATGAGGAAAACTGCATATCGTTGCATTATTGGAAAAAGGTGTCAGGCTGGCCACCCGATCATGGGAATAAGCCGCCTGACGCATTCTTTCCAACCAGTCTGAATTAGCAACCTCGACATCACTGTTCAATAACAGAACATCTCGATCAGGATTAAGCTGCATGCCAAAATTAACGGTACCAACAAACCCTTTATTTTTACTATTCTCATAAAGGCTAAAACCCAGCTTGGGCGACTCTTCCTGCAGCCATTCAGTCAATGCCTGTTCCGGTGAACTATCATTGATTACTATTAGATGAGCCCAAACAGGCATCGCTGGAACTAATGAGAGAATACACTCCCGAGTTTCATCAAGACCACGGTAAACGGGGATGATAATGTCAAGCTCTTTCATATTTTTCATTAAGTAACTCACATACTGGTGATAAATTTATTGATAAACCAATTCAGCACACGATGACGTTGAATTGTCTTAATTTTCATTTGAACATCATGTAATGTAGCGTTTATTTTTTCGATTTCATCATCACGTTGTTTAATCAGCTCAATCGCCCGGCCATGTTGCTCGCCTTCATCTACCAACTTTGCATTCAGCGCTTGTAATTCATCATCACGTTGTTTAATCAGCTCGATCGCTCGGCCATGTTGCTCGCCTTCATCTACCAACTTTGCATTCAGCGCTTGTAATTCATCATCACGTTGTTTAATCAGCTCGAGTGCCCGGCCGTGTAACGCCCCCTCCTGTACCAGCCTGCTATCAAGCACAACAATCTCGTGATCCCGTTGTCGGATGATCTCCAGCGCAACGGCATGTTGATCGCCAAGAGAAAGTGACAACTTGATTTCACGATTTAAGCTCAAAAAATCCTCTACTAGGGCGCTTAACCAAAGCTGAGATGTTTTATTCATCTGTCGACTACGTTGCCACAAAGATTGCCAATCTTGCTCGAGTACGGCCATTCCATGTGTCTCAATAAACTGACTCAACTCCACCAGTAACTCTGGCAGGCAGAGTGAGAGTATTGGTTTGCCCTGCTGCCGTTGCATGGCAGGATCGATAAAATCCGTTGTTACTGAAACCGACAACCCGAGTCTATCTACCACCTGAGCCATTGCAACTGCAGGCTCAGCGATCAACGCCTCATAATCAAGCCAACAACGCGATGATTTACGGGTATAGTATTCGGCGCAAAAGGTGTATTCGTTCCATAACAACGATCCGAGTAAAATGCCCATCTTGTCGCGCCGTTGCAATGAATGGGCAACCTGCCCCACCTGTCGATTCATCAATAAGTAGCAGACATCATGACCCACCCGCCGCAACGCTTGTTGCCACCAGGGTAACAGAACCGACAAACGGGGATCTTTAAGACCGCACAATGCCGCATCACCAAATTCGGGATGAGACAAAAAATCACACATGCGCTGAAATAGCGCACTAGATGGCTGCCAGCCAGCCGCATAACGTGCATAAATCGAAAAGGGATCAAACCAGTGCGCAGAGAGTTCCGCAAGGAGAGCTTCGTTAATAGCAACCAACTCGGCATGCTCCCAAAATCCTTTTTCGTTCACATCCCCTTGCAGGTCAATAAAGGTTTGTCCAAAACAAATACCACTGGTTGCTATGGCACCGGCAACCGCACTGGTGCCGCTGCGATGCATTCCGAGCACAAACACCCATCGACGAGAATAGGACATATCACATATTCCATAATATGAAGAGAAGAACTAACAGCGCCTTAGGGTTATTTTTCTAATGCACCGCCCGAACAAGAAAATATTTTACAGACCAAACCAAAATCGACGTTACCGGTCGAACACTCGTCCGCTGTTGGCAACACTTTGAACATCAAAGCATCCAGCTTGCGAGCCAAAAAACCATGCTCGTACAAAGCGGCTCCCTGAACCCCGGCATTAAAAAAATAGGTGCCCGCGTTCAGTGATACTCGAAAACGGAACTCGACCCGAATATGACTCTGTGCGGACACATGCCATCCACTGAGCTGACCCGGCGGGCTGCTGCACATGCCCCCGATAGCAACGCCATCAACACGTTTGAGCAAGGTGGAACAGAAAACATCACGAGCCGCATGCAAAAATTTCACCTGATAGCAATAACGATACTCAGCTCCCTTATGAACCAGATTAACCCGGTATCCGTCGCTATCCAGCAACATGGGCGACGATATCACCGCCCCGTTTTCCACATAATCGGTTTCATCCCCCTCGAGTCCGGCGACAAAAAAGTCAGGATGATAAGGTGTAGAGGAGAATGCCGGTTCAGAAGCAGAAACCACGACTGGCTGGGGAGCGATCCCCTCATTACGGATCTCGGCACGAACCTGCTCCCGTTGTTCCGGACGGGCATACAATAATTTCTGATATTGTGCCACCACCTGCCTGGGAGGGCCATCCAGCAAGAGCTGCCCATGATCAAGCAACAGCGCACGGTCACAAAGAGATACGACCGACTCCGCCGAGTGGGAAACAAACAGTATACTGACACCACGGCTTTGCAAATCGCGTAAGCGAGCAAAACACTTGCGCTGGAAGGCCTCATCACCAACCGCCAAAGCTTCATCGATAATGAGAATGTCAGGCTCAACGTGAATCGCCACAGCAAAGGCGAGGCGCACATACATGCCGCTGGAATAAGTCTTCACTGGCTGATATACATGCTCACCAATATCGGCAAAGGCGAGAATATCCGGTAATATGGCCTCGGTCTGTTCTTGTGTTAAACCATTGATGCTGGCATTTAAAAATACATTTTCCAACCCAGTAAATTCGGGGTTAAAACCGGCTCCGAGTTCAAGTAGCGCTGCAATGCGACCATGACGCTTGATAGTTCCAGTACTCGGAGTAAGAGTCCCACAAATAAGTTGTAGCAGAGTTGACTTACCCGAACCATTTGCACCAACAATAGCTACTGTTTCCCCGTGAACCAGACTGAATGAAGTATTTTGTAATGCAACCACATCCTGATGACGGCCATTTAGGCCAATGAGATCTTTCAATCGTTGAGACGGGGTGTCAAATACACGATATGTCTTTGATACATTAATTACTTGTAAACAACTCGGAGGATAAGACAATGACATCAGCTTCCACCATAAACTTGAAATATTGCATTATTAAATAACATCCGCAAACCCTGGACGGGTGCGTTCAAACCAGAAATACCCAGCATAAAATATGACGATTGACGCTACAGAGTGCCATGCTAGCAACCCCCAATCAGGGTATTGATGCAGGATAGTCACTTGACGTAGTGAATCCATGATGATGGTCAGGGGATTAAACAACAAGTAAGGTCGAATAAGCTCTGGGGCTGTTTCCAATGAAAAAAACGCCGTGCTGGTAAATATCAGCAGGGTTATCAGACTGCCCATGAACTGCCCTATATCCCGAAAGAATACAGACAACGATGAGATAAACCATCCCAAACCAAGCAGCATAAAAAAAAGCGGTGTCAGAACAACGGGCAAAAACAACATAGACCAAGATAAGATGTTGCCCATAAAAAGGGATAGAACTATCAGCAACAACAAACTCAATAATATCTGTACCAGTGCTGACAACACTGAAATCCAGGTCAACGCATCCAGTGGAAATACCACTTTTTTGACATAATTACGATTCGACGCAAGCAATTCCGGGGAACGAGATAATACATCAGCCATCCAACCATGGATAATCAATCCACAAAATAGCATCAATCCATAATTCGCATGTGTCTCACCAACATTCCACTTCGCTTTCAGAATAGCGGTAAAAAAAAATGTATAGAGCGCCAACATACATAGCGGATTCAATATAGCCCAAGTAAGCCCTAGTAATGTACCTTTGTATCGTGCTGATACATCTCGTCGAACTAGATCAAAAACCAAACGACGGTGTTCTAAAATACTGGAAAAAGGGCGAATAAAAATCGACATAATGACAACCACTCCAAAATAATGCCCTCGTTAAACAAGGGCGAAAAAACAGGCGCGACCTTACTCGAACAGCTCGGCCTCCGTCAACGTGTTGGCCTGTTGATCTTTGGCTGACAACTGCACGTCTGCGGTGATTGGCCAATCAATCCCTAATGTTGAATCATCCCAACGCAGGCTACGTTCATGTTCAGGAGCATAATAGTCAGTGGTCTTATACAGAAACTCTGCGACACCTGATGTGACGACAAAGCCATGGGCAAATCCTTCCGGAACCCACAGCTGACGCTTGTTTTCAGCAGACAGCATTACGCCAACCCACTGACCGAAGGTTGGAGAAGAACGACGAATATCGACTGCCACATCAAAGACCTCACCAAGAGTGCAACGAACCAACTTGCCTTGGGTCTGTTGCAACTGATAATGTAGGCCACGTAGGACTCCTTTCATCGAGCGTGAATGATTATCCTGCACAAAGTTCACGTGTCGACTAATGGCTTCTTCAAACAATTTATGATTGAAACTTTCAAAGAAAAAACCACGTTCATCGCCAAAAACTTTGGGCTCGATGATTTTTACGTCGGGGATTTGGGTGTCGATTACGTTCATATTTGTCTCGGGATTCGGGAGGAGTTAGCCATTAATCGTTAGTCGATTAACCATTAACCATTAACCATTAACCATTAACCATTAACCATTAACCATTAACCAATCATTTTCAGCAGATATTGGCCATAGGCATTCTTTGCAAGCGGCGCGGCAAGTTCACGAACCTGCTCTGCAGTAATGAATTTCTGGCGATAGGCGATCTCTTCTGGACAGGCTACTTTCAACCCCTGACGGGTCTCGATGGTCTGAATAAAGTTGCTCGCTTCAATCATGCTCTCGTGGGTTCCGGTATCCAGCCAGGCATAACCACGGCCCATCATGGCCACCGACAGATTGCCTTGCTCCAGGTAGATACGGTTCACATCGGTAATTTCCAGCTCACCACGGGGCGATGGCTTCAGGCTCTTGGCGATCTCCACCACGCCGTTGTCGTAGAAATAGAGGCCGGTCACCGCATAGTTGCTCTTGGGCTCCAGTGGCTTCTCTTCCAGAGAGATAGCGGTACCCTCTTTATCAAATTCCACCACCCCATAACGCTCGGGGTCATGCACATGGTAGGCAAAGACGGTCGCGCCACTCTCTTTGGCCGCTGCCGCCGCCAACTGCTTCTGCAGGTCGTGGCCGTAGAAGATGTTGTCCCCCAGCACCAGCGCACAGGGGTCTGACCCGATAAACTCTTCACCCAGAATAAAGGCTTGTGCCAACCCGTCCGGACTTGGCTGCACCTTGTACTGCAAATTCAGGCCCCACTGGCTACCGTCACCCAGTAGTTGCTCAAAGCGGGGAGTATCTTGCGGCGTGCTGATGATCAAAATATCGCGAATCCCCGCCAGCATCAGGGTGCTGAGCGGGTAGTAGATCATCGGCTTATCATAGATGGGCAGCAGCTGCTTGCTCACCGCCATGGTGACCGGATAGAGACGGGTGCCAGAACCACCGGCCAGAATAATGCCTTTACGTTTGGTCATGATGCTTGTTTCTTATTTTTAAATTGCAAAAGAAAAAGGTGGCTTGCGGCCACACCTTCCTGTTTTATCCCTGCCAGCCAGGGAGGCAGTCACTACATCTCTGGCCAGTGATTTACTTGCCGAGGATCTCGGTCAACATCCGCTCCACACCGACTGTCCAGTCCGGCAGCACCAGATCGAAGGTGCGCTGGAATTTACCAGTATCAAGGCGGGAGTTATGGGGGCGTTTGGCCGGGGTCGGGAAGGCACTGGTCGGCACCGCATTGAGCTGTGTCACAGCCAGTTCAACGCCGGCTTCTCTGGCTTTGGCAAACACCAGCTGGGCGTAGTCAAACCATGTTGTTGTACCAGAGGCAATCAGATGGTACAGCCCGGCGACCTCGGGTTTGCGCTGCGCCACGCGGAGAGCATGGGCAGTGCAATCGGCCAGCAACTCGGCACCGGTCGGAGCGCCGAACTGGTCATTGATGACTGACATCTCGCTACGCTCTTTGCCAAAGCGCAGCATGGTCTTGGCAAAGTTGGCGCCGCGGGCGGCATAGACCCAGCTGGTACGGAAGATCAGATGACGGGAGCAGAGGGACGCACCTTGCTCACCCGCCAGCTTGGTTTCACCGTAGACGTTGAGCGGGGCGGTTGCATCGGTTTCTACCCAGGGGCGCTCACCGCTGCCATCGAACACATAGTCGGTGGAGTAATGCACCAACCAGGCACCCAATGCTTCCGCTTCTTTGGCGATCGCCGCTACACTGATCGCGTTGAGCAGCTCGGCAAACTCCCGCTCGCTCTCCGCCTTGTCGACTGCGGTATGGGCCGCGGCGTTGACAATCACGTCCGGCTTGACCAGACGTACCGTATCGGCCACCCCTGCCGGGTTGCTGAAATCGCCACAATAATCGGTGGAGTCAAAATCAACGGCAGTGATGCGGCCCAGCGGGGCCAGTGCACGTTGCAGCTCCCAACCGACCTGGCCGTTTTTGCCAAACAGCAAAATATGCATCAAGTACGCTCCCCGTAATTCTGCTCAATCCAGGATTGGTAGGCACCGCTCTTGACGTTGTTGACCCACTGCTGGTTATCCAGATACCACTGCACAGTTTTGCGAATACCGGATTCAAAGGTCTCTTGCGGTTGCCAAGCAAGCTCACTGCTCATCTTGGTCGCATCGATGGCATAGCGGCGATCGTGGCCGGGGCGATCCGCCACATAGGTGATTTGCTCACGATAAGAGCCCGCCTTCGGCACCATCTCGTCCAGCAGATCGCAGATGGTGTGTACCACCTCCAGATTCTGCTTCTCGTTGTGACCGCCAATGTTGTAGGTCTCTCCGACCAAGCCAGTGGTCACCACCTTGTAGAGCGCGCGCGCGTGGTCTTCCACATAGAGCCAGTCACGGATCTGGTCACCCTTGCCATAGACAGGTAACGGCTTGCCATCCAGCGCGTTAAGAATGACCAACGGGATCAGCTTCTCGGGGAAGTGATACGGGCCGTAGTTGTTGGAGCAGTTGGTGACGATGGTCGGCAGACCGTAGGTGCGGCGCCAGGCGCGCACCAGATGGTCGCTGGAGGCCTTGGAGGCAGAATAAGGGCTGCTGGGGGCATAGGGGGTGGTTTCAGTGAAGAGCGGCAATGGTTCACCGACGGCGACTTCATCCGGATGGGGCAGATCACCATACACCTCGTCGGTGGAGATATGGTGGAAGCGGAAGGCCGCCTTGCGTACCTCGTCCAGGCCGTTCCAGTAAACGCGAGCCGCTTCCAGCAACAGATAGGTGCCGACGATATTGGTCTCGATAAAGTCAGCCGGCCCTGTGATGGAGCGGTCAACATGGCTCTCGGCGGCCAGATGCATCACGGCATCCGGCTGGTGCAGGGCAAACACCCGATCCAGCTCGGCACGATTGCAGATATCCACCTGCTCAAATACATAACGCTCGCTTGACGATACATCGGCCAAGGATTCCAGATTGCCGGCATAGGTGAGTTTATCGAGATTGATGACTGCATCCTGAGTATCATGGATGATATGGCGCACCACGGCAGAGCCGATAAAACCAGCGCCACCGGTAACGAGAATTTTCATAGATATGTTATCTCTTGCGAAGAGTTGATATGTGATACGTGCGGACTGAAATGGAGTAAACGCTGAAGAACTGAAGCAATCTCTAAAATTCACTCAATATCCGAGAGCTGACATTTTAGACAAAGCAAAAGTTACATTGATGACAGGCAAACATCATGGCTACCGCCCCTGGGTTACAGCCCCCAGCTTGCTGCTTTTTACCAAATTGCTCACGCCATTGGTCATCATGCCTCCAGCATCGTTATGTCTTGGCAGCGTTGATCGCAACCTTTCTAACGGACACGCCGCGAGTGGCACACTGCACCAGCCCGATTTTATAGGGAATTCTATCCCGTTTTTCCCAAGGATGAACAGTTGAAAGTAATTCGTGATGGGTGCAACTTGAGGCTCATCACAACCTCAAGAGCGCGAAGCGCCTACTCATACCTCGCTTTTTCAATTACAACCACGCAATTTTTGCTTACATTTTTCACAAAAAACAGGGCAACCCATGAGGTTGCCCTGCTTGATTGTCAGCCAAACCAAAGCTGACTGGCGATTTATTGGACTCTGTTCAAATTAGCTCAACCTGCATGCCATCAGTCACCTTTTGACTCAACCGCTGCAGCCATGCGCGCCTCTTTACTCTTGTGGCTAGTGAAGTAACGCATCACCAACACAAAGAAGAGTGGCACGAAGAAGATGGCCAGCACGGTGGCACTGATCATCCCCCCCATCACGCCGGTACCGATGGCGTTACGGCTGCTGGCACCGGCGCCGGAGCTGATCACCAGCGGCAGCACCCCGAGGATAAAGGCGAGCGAGGTCATCAGGATCGGGCGCAGACGCAGGCGCGCCGCCTCCACCACCGCCTCACCCAGCCCCATCCCCTTGTCATAGAGCTCTTTGGCAAATTCCACGATCAAAATCGCGTTCTTCGCCGACAAGCCTATGGTGGTGAGCAGGCCGACCTGGAAGTAGACGTCGTTCTCCAACCCCCGCAGGGTAGCAGCCACAATGGCCCCCAGTACCCCGAGCGGCACCACCAGCATCACCGAGAACGGAATGCTCCAGCTCTCGTAGAGGGCCGCCAGACAGAGGAACACCACCAGCAAGGAGATGGCGTAGAGCGCGGGTGCCTGTGAACCGGCCTGACGCTCCTGGAAGGAGAGCCCGGTCCACTCGATGCCCACCCCTTCCGGCAGCTGTTTCACCATCTGCTCGATCGCAGCCATCGCATCACCGGTACTCTTGCCGGGCGCCGCTTCACCGACGATCTCCATCGCCGGCACGCCGTTGTAACGCTCCAGACGAGGCGAGCCGAAGCTCCACTCGGTGCTGGCAAAGGCGGAGAAGGGCACCATCTGACCGGCACTGTTGCGCACATACCAGAGTTTCAGATCTTCCGGGTTCATCCGGAAGGGGGCATCCGCCTGCATGTAGACCTTCTTGATCCGGCCACGATCGACGAAGTCATTGACGTAGGACGAGCCCCAAGCGGTAGCCAGGGTGTTGTTGATATCTGCGATGGAAAGCCCCTGCGCCAGCGCCTTCTCGTAGTCGATCTTGATATCGAGCTGCGGCGTATCTTCCATCCCGTTCGGGCGTACCCGCACCAGAGTGGGATCCTGCGCCGCCATGCCGAGCAGCTGGTTACGCGCCTCCATCAGCTTGTCGTGACCAATACCGCCGCGATCCTGCAGGAAGAAGTCAAAACCGGTCGCCGTACCCAACTCCGGGATCGGAGGCAGGTTAAAGGCGAACACTTGCGCCTCCTTGATGCTGAACAGATAGCCCATGGCGCGGCCGATGATGGCATTGGCACTGCGATCCGGGCTCTTGCGCTCGCTCCAGTCCTTGAGCTTGATAAAGGCCATCCCCGCGTTCTGGCCACTACCGGCGAAGCTGAAGCCGGATACGGTCAGCACAGAATCGACATTATCCTTCTCGTTTTTCAGGAAGTAGTCGCGCATGTCCGCCAGCACCACCTCGGTGCGCTGCTTGGTCGCCCCCACCGGCAGTTGCACCATGGACATGATGACCCCCTGATCCTCTTCCGGCAGGAAGGAGGTGGGCATCCGCATAAAGAGCACTGCCAGTACCGCCAGCATGGCACCGTAGATCAGGCTGTAGCGCACGCCCTGCTTGATCACCTTGCGCACACCGCTCTGATAGCGGTTGGTACCCGCATCAAAGGCGCGGTTGAACCAGCCAAAGAAGCCGCGCTTGGCACCAAACTCGCCATGTTTCATCGGCTTGAGCAGGGTGGCACAAAGGGCCGGGGTCAGGATCAACGCCACCAGCACCGACAGCACCATGGCCGAGACGATGGTCAATGAGAACTGGCGATAGATGGCACCGGTCGAGCCGCCGAAGAAAGCCATCGGCACGAACACGGCGGAGAGCACCAGGGCGATCCCCACCAGCGCGCCGGTGATCTGGGTCATCGACTTGCGGGTCGCTTCCAGCGGGGAGAGATCCTCCTCGCTCATCAGCCGCTCCACGTTCTCCACCACCACGATGGCGTCATCCACCAGCAGGCCGATGGCCAGCACCATACCGAACATAGTGAGGGTGTTGATGGAGAAGCCGAACGCCGCCATCACCCCGAAGGTACCGAGCAGCACCACAGGCACCGCAATGGTCGGGATCAGGGTGGCGCGGAAGTTCTGCAGGAACAGATACATGACGCAGAACACCAGGAAGATCGCCTCGATCAGGGTCTGCACCACCTCCTCGATGGAGATCTTCACAAACGGCGTGGTGTCGTAGGGGTAGACGATCTCCATGTTGGCCGGGAAGTAATCCGACAGCTCATTGAGCTTGGCACGCACCTTCTCGGCGGTATCCAGCGCGTTGGCGCCGGTCGCCAGCTTGATGGCGACCGCGGCGGTGGACTGGCCGTTGTAGAGCGCATCGGCGTCATAGCTTTCGCCCGCCAGCTCGACCCGGGCCACATCTTTCAGCCGTACCTTGGAGCCATCCTGATTCACCCGCAGCAGGATGTCGTTGAACTGCTCCACGGTAGAGAGCCGGGTCTGCCCCATGATGGTGGCGGTGAACTGCTGATCTTCCACCGATGGTGTGCCACCCAGCTTGCCAAACGCGACCTGGGCGTTCTGCGCCTTGATGGCCGCCTGCACATCCCCCGGGGTCATCTGCACCCGGTTAAGCTTGTTGGGATCGAGCCAGACCCGCATGGAATACTGGCTGCCGAACAAGGTGATGTCCCCTACCCCGTCCAGACGACTCAGGGGCTCCTTGATATTGGAGACCACATAGTCCGCCAGATCGTCGTTGTTCATCGAGCCATCGCTGGAGATGAAGGCCGCGACCATCAGGAAGCTGCTGGAAGTCTTCTGTACCCGGATCCCCTGCTGCTGCACCTCTTGCGGCAGCAGCGACATGGCTTGCTGCAGCTTGTTCTGCACCTGCACCTGGGCAATATCGGGATCGGTACCCGGCTGGAAGGTGAGGGTCACCGACACCCGCCCCGCGGAGTCAGACTGAGAGGACATGTAGAGCAGGTGATCCAGCCCGGTCATGTTCTGTTCGATGATCTGGGTCACCGAGTCTTCCACCGTTTTGGCGGATGCGCCCGGATAGCTGGCAGAAATCCCGACAGCGGGCGGCGCAATGCTCGGATACTGGGCGACCGGCAACTTGATGATGGCCAGGCTGCCCGCCAGCATGATCACCAGCGCGATCACCCAGGCAAAAATGGGTCTGTCTATAAAAAATCGAGCCATGAAGAGACTACTCCATCCTACTTGTTGGCCGGGGTGTTGGACGCAGCTTGAGCAGACGCTGCATCAGCACCCTGCTCGGCGGGATTGACCACGGCGCCCGGTCGTACTTTCTGCAAGCCAGCCACGATCACCCGCTCGCCGGAGGTGAGCCCTGACTCCACCACCCAGTTGCTGCCAACGACCCGGCTCAGCTGCACGTTGCGCAGCTCCACCTTGTTATCAGCGGTTACCACCATCACGGTGGCGCCGCCGTTGGGGGTGCGAGTCACGGCAGTTTGCGGCACCAGCAGCCCTTGCGCCCGCTCACCCTCTTGCAGGGTGGCGCGCATAAACATGCCGGGCAGCAGCAGCTGGTGAGGGTTGGGCACAATCACCCGCAGGGTCACCATGCCGGAGGTCTCATCCACGGTCACATCGGAGAACTGCAGCGAGCCCTCTTCGCCATAAGTGGAGCCATCTTCCAGCTGGAAGGTCACCTTGGCCCCTTTCTGCTCGTCCTGGGTCAACTTGCCCTCGGCGACCAGTCGCTTCAGGCGCAACAGATCGGCGGTGGACTGACGCACATCCACATACATGGGATCGAGCTGCTGAATGGCGGTCAGGCTGTCAGCCTGCTGGGCGGTCACCAGCGCCCCCTCGGTCACCGCGGATTTACCGATGCGGCCACTGATGGGGGCGGTGATGCGGGTGTAACCGAGATTGATCTCGGCAGTGCGCAGGGCAGCCTTGCTTGCCATGATCTCCGCCTTGGCCTGCTTCCAGCTCGCATCGGCATCGTCATAGTCCTGACGGCTGATGGATTTGACCTTGAGCAACTCCTGATAGCGCTGCGCCTTGAGGCGGGCACTCTGCTCGTTGGCCTCGGCCTTGGCCAGATTGGCTTTGGCGCTGGCAACCGCCGCCTGATAGACAGCCGGATCGATCTGATAGAGCAGATCGCCCGCCTTCACATCGCTTCCCTCGGTAAAGAGGCGCTTGAGGATGATGCCGCTCACCTGCGGACGCACTTCGGCCACCCGCAACGGGGCACTGCGACCGGTCAATTCGGTGGTCAACATCAGCGGACCGCTCTGCAGGGTCACCACGTTGACCGCCGCGGGGGGCATGCCGCCCTGTCCCTGGGGTGCGCCCCCCTTGTCACCACAACCTGCCAGCAAGCCTGTAGCCAGCAAGGCAAGACCAACTGAACGAGCAAGAATATGTTTATGCATGAAACACCTGAGCCTTTGCCAGTCAATGAACAATCAGGGCCGCATGGGCCCTGTTGGTAAATAGTCGAAAGATGAGGCAATATACATACATTCATAAATGTATGTAAGTGACTTTTTGCTTGCATGAGGCACAAATTTCGATGGCCAGACGAACCAAAGAAGAGGCGCAGCAAACCCGCTGCCACATCATGAGCACGGCGCTGGATCTGTTCTGCTCTCAGGGCCTGGCCAAGACCAGCCTGACCGACATCGCCAAGGCGGCAGACCTGACCCGCGGGGCCATCTATTGGCACTTCAAGAACAAGGATGAACTCTTCATTTCGCTCTGGCAGGAGCTCTGTAGCCCCCTCGCCCACCAGCTCGATGCCTGCCTCAACCCAGATGAGCCGGATCCGCTGGGGCAACTGCGCCTCTTCTTCGAAGGGGTGCTCCACAGCTTCATTCACAATCCGGCCCAGCGACAGATGTTCACCATCCTGTTCAATCTCGAATCGCTGGAGGGGGAAGCCATCTCACTGCGCGAACATATCCGCAGCCAGTCCGCCAACTTCTTTCGGGACCTGGAGACCACCCTGGCCAACGCGGTACGGCGGGGCCAACTGCCCGCCAACCTCAACCTGCAGCGCGCCGCCACCCTGCTCCACTGCACCCTGGATGGCTACATCATCAACTGGCTCCACTTTCCGGGGCGGATCGACCTGCAGGGCGAATCCGCCTTTATGATAGAGAGCATGTTCACCATGCTGGCCCAGCCCCACGGGCCTGCCTGCGGCCGCTAACCGGCTCCGGCAACGTCCTCACATCCAAATCGGGGACTGACCGCGCGTTTTGGCAGTCAGGCCCCGATTTGTTACCCTGTGCGCCCCCTGCTTGAGGTAACCCCTGTGCCACACTCTGACGCCATCCCCGCTTCCCGGCCCTTGAACGACCAGCATGCCCGCGCTCGGGCTGCCTTTGTGGCACGCCTCAAACCCGGCGCTCACCTGCTCAATGGTCAATGTGGTATGGGGGAGGATCTCTGCTGGCTGCGTGCAGAAGGGTATGTGGTCACTGCCTGTGAAGCGGTACTGGCTAACGCCAAAGTTGCCTCGCAGCAATCCGGGCAAGCAGTGCGGGTCTGCCCACTGGCGAAGATGCACTCGGTGCTCCCTTACGATGGCATCTGGCTGAGCCGCCCGCTTGATAGCGACGTGGCCCCCCTTGTCCCCCTGTTGCAACAGCTGGCGACCCTGCTCAAAGCGGGCGCTCCGCTCTGCTTCCCCCTGCCGCCAAGCGGCAAGATAAGTCACCATCAGCTACAGCAACTGGTCACCACATCCGGGATAGCGCTGCAACTGGCGCCGATGGAAACCGCCTCGACCAACACGCCATCATGCACAAGTCAACACGCCAGCCAGTACGTTATGTTGCTGCGTGGCGATCATCAGGCCACCTAATGGGCTAATTCATCACGGATTTTCCTGTTCAACGCCAAGCCGACAGCTAGTCGGCGATCTTGGCTTTCGACAATATTTAACTCGGCGTTAACGCAGAAAAGGCAGACATAACACGGCTTACGTGTTAAAAAGTGTGATTAATATCAAATTTTAATAACAAAACAGACAATACAACCAACTCCGGATTTCCTTATGAAACTTGTCCTGAAACTCATTGCTGGCATCCTTGCCGGTCTCTTGCTCGGTCTCTACGCCCCTGAGTGGGTGGCGCGCGTGCTGTTTACGGCCAAGACAGTGATAGGTCAGCTGATCACCTTCACCATTCCGCTCATCATTCTGTTCTTTATCATGAGCGGCATCGCCAGCCTGCCGAAAAACTCCGGCAAGCTGCTGGGCAAAACCGTGGCCCTCTCCTACTGCTCCACCATTCTGGCGGGGCTGTTCGCCTTTACCGTAGCGAGCCATCTGATCCCGCAGTTCACCACCGCCGCCGAGCCCACCACGGCCACGGCCATCAAGCTCGCCTCCTACGTCAATCTGGAGATCCCGCCGCTGTTTGGCGTGATGTCGGCACTGGCCGCCGCCTTCGTGTTCGGCATCGGCATCAGCGCCACCCAAGCCACCGATCTGCGCCGGGTCGCCGATCAGGGTCGTGACATCATCGACCGCCTGCTGGCCAAGGTGATCATCCCGCTGCTGCCGTTCTATATCGCCGGGGTTTTTGTCGAGATGACGGTAGAAGGCACCGTGTTCGCCACCCTGAAAACCTTCGGCGTGGTGCTGGTGATGGCGATCCTGATGCACTGGATCTGGCTCTCCGTACTGTTCGTGGGTACCGGTCTGGCCCTTGGCCGCTCACCGGCCCAGCTCATCAAGAACATGCTGCCCGCCTACTTCACCGCGCTGGGTACCATGTCGAGCGCCGCCACCATTCCGGTCGCCCTGCAATCGAGCAAGAACAACGGGGTGAGCGACGGTATCGCCAACTTCACCGTGCCGCTGTGCGCCACCATTCACCTCTGTGGCTCCACCATTACCCTGGTCACCTGTGCCACCGCGGTGATGTTCCTCTCCGAACATCTTGCCATTCCGGGCATCGAGACCATGCTCCCCTTCATCATGATGCTGGGGGTGATCATGATCGCCGCTCCAGGCGCCCCGGGTGGTGGCGTGATGTCGGCGCTGGGCCTGCTCACCTCCATGCTCGGCTTTGGTGAAGCCTCCATCGCCCTGATGATCGCCCTCTATCTGGCGCAGGACAGCTTCGGCACCGCCTGCAACGTCACCGGTGACGGCGTGATTGCCCTGTGGGCGGATCGCTTCGCCAACGGTAGCGAGAGCGCAGCTCCTGTGGCCGAGGCCGAACAGGCATAAGCTCGCCGAGATAGCCCGACCATCCTCTGCAAAACCGCAGGCCCGAACCATGTTCGGGCCTGCTTCGTTTCTGCCACCTTCACAGTGTTTGTGCGTATTCCTCCTCCCTCTCTTTACCCCCCTCTGCCGTAAACAGCATTCGCGCAGCTCTCTACACCCGACAAAATTATTGGCATATGCTACATATGAGCGTATAAATGGCTTATGCCAATTAGGAGCCACCATGCCAAGACCCAAGATTGCCCGCCAGATCTGTGGCCGCCCCGCCAACAGCTGCTTCAAACCCAACGGCCGCCCCATGCATCAGCTGGAACAGGTCACGCTGGCCCCTGACGAGTTCGAGGCACTGCGCCTCGTCGACCTTCAAGGAATGCAGCAGCAGGAGGCCGCCCTGGTGATGGGGGTCTCCCGCCAGACCCTGGCCAATATCCTGAAAAAAGGGCGCTACAAGGTGGTGGAGTGTCTGAGTCTGGGCAAGGCATTGATGATGCACCCCGCCGAGCCTGACCACCCAACCAGTGGAGAAGAGCCGACATGAATGCTGTCACAACCATGACCACCACCCTCTGCAACAGCGCCCTGATGCTGAGTCAGGGGTTGCTGGCTGGCCACTTTACCCGTGCCGAGCAGCTGCAAATTCTTAACCCCGAAGGAAACGTCATCGCCACCCTGGCTAACCCGGCCGCCGCCGAAGGCTGCCACGGCAAGCAAGCGCTGCTCGACGCCCTCGCCCATCATCAAGTGGGTCAGGTGGTGGTGCGCAATATCGGCGAGCGGATGCTGAGTCGCCTGCTGGCGATCAATATCCGGGTGCTGCAGTGCCGCTCTGCCCGCCTGCCGCTGCCCGCGCTGCTGGCCCCCGCCAATCTGCAACCTCTCACCGAGGCCAGTCAGGGGCGTCCGTCTCGCCGTCATCAGAGCAAGGCGACTATCCGTGCAATCCAGCCCGTCGGCGCAGGCCAGAGTCATAGCCATTGTCATGGTGGTTGCAACAGTGGCTCCGATCACTGTTGCGCCAGTAGTGGCAATCAGGCAGAGAGCTCACGACAAGGCCATACTTGTTGCCACGGCAGTGAAGGCGCCAACCAGCAGGGTGGTTGCTGCCATCATCACTGATGCCATCGCTGTGCATGTCATCACCATCAAGGAGAAGAGATCATGTCCATCTGGTTGTTGAGCCTGCTCGCCTCGTTCGTGCTGATCCTGGCCATGGGCACCATCATCTGGTGGCGCCAATATCAGCTTGCCCAGAAACGGGAAGATAAAGAGGTGCGCCCCTGTGGCTGCTCCAGCGCCTGCGCGGATCACCTCTATCAAATCAGCGAGCCGACGCCCAAAAAGTAACCTGACCACACACGCCATAGCCGCAGAGATAAGGTCGGAAAAATAAAGGCGCGTGGAATCGAGAGGCACATAAAAGAGAGGGGGCACCTGCTGGTGCCCCCTCTCTTGTTACGCTTTTCATTCATGCTTGTTCCGCCACTTTGCCCTTACGCTCATCACACGCGCTCAACCCGGCTCGGCGCCGCTGGCCGCCACGCTCGCAGAGCAGGCCGGATCCTGATACTGCTGATAGATGGCATAAAACTCGGCCTTGTTGTGCAGGGCTGCGGCGACACAGGCGGGATCAAACTGGCTGCCGGCATGCTCCTCCAGATAGGCAAACGCCGTCTCGAACGGCCAGGCCTTCTTGTAGGGGCGCTCGCTGGTCAGAGCATCAAACACATCGGCCACCGTCACGATGCGCGCCGCCAGCGGGATCGCCTCCCCCGCCAGCCCCAGCGGATAACCTGTGCCGTCGAAACGCTCGTGATGGCTGGCGATGATGTTGGTCAGCATGTCGGTGTGGTGAATACCATCGAGACCAAACTCGTTGATCATCAGGCTGATCATCTCCCGCCCCTTGCCGGGGTGGATCTTCATGATCTCGAACTCTTCCGGGGTCAGCTTGCCCGGCTTGAGCAAAATGGCATCCGGCACCGCGATCTTGCCGATGTCGTGCAGCTCGGAGAAGAGGTAGATAAACTCCACCTCCTCATCGCTCAGCCCGCAAGTCGGGGCCAGCGTCTTGGCGATCAGCCGGGAGTAGGCCGACATCCGGTGCAGATGGTTAGCGGTCTCCTCATCCCGATAGCGGCTGAACTCCCGCGCCGTGGTCAGCGCGCCGCCAAGGGTCTGGATGGAGAAAAACTCCACCGCAATGATGGCCGAGAGCGCCTGGGCATAGGCCGACAGCTCGCTGCGGATCGGCTCCTCGAAATATCCCGGCTCCATGGCATCGCAAAACAGAAAGCCAAACAGCTTGCTGTTGAACAGCAGCGGCTCGGTATAGCTGGAGGCATAGCCCGCCTCCAGCACCTTGCGGCTGTGCTCCGACGCAGAGCCACGCAGGGCATCCAGATTGCTGAGCACCCGGGGCTGCTTGTGCTCCGCCAGATAACTCAGGGAGGGAACATCGCTCAGCTTCACCTCATATTGCACCAGTGGCGAGGGCCCCTCGGTGCTGTGGGCAAAGGTCTTGAGCTGATCGGTATGGGGATCGTAAATCGCGATGGCCACCCGACTCAGCTTGTCAAAGCGCTGCCTGAGCGTGGCATGTACGCTCTGCATTTTTTCGCCAAATGAACTTTCCATCGCCTTCTCCAACGGGACCCCGTGATGGAAGTATAGTGACTCCCTTTGACGCTCTCCCCGCCACAGCGTCAAAATTGACAGAAAAATCAACAAAGCAGCATCCCCACAACAAGCCCTCACGGCAAAGGGGCGACAACATGTATCCCGCCGCGCAAGAACGCAGGGCTATGGAAAAAGGGACACCCAAGAAATGACGCCGTGCTGGTAATACGCAAAGAAGGACTGGCACACAGGAAGAAGTGTAGTGGTCTAATCATCCCGGACACCATTTTAGGTGGTACAGTCGCCACCATGACCTGAGGTGTTCAATGACAAGATTACGTCGCTCATTTACTTACGAATGCGCTGCTCTACCAACTGAGCTATACCGGCTTGTTGCTCTCCACATTCATAAAAAATGACCGGCAAGTCAATTGAGCCTGCTCGATTTTATGAGTTGGCTCATGGTGTTAGAGCCGATTTACAGATCGGAAAACTCGGGGATATGGGCGCGGCCGCGGCTCTCGAGGAAATCGAGCAGGGCGCGGGGAGAGCGCACCAAGACCCGCTCCAGCGGGAAGCCCGCTTCGGTCACCAGACGGTGGCAGTGGTCAAAATCGCCGAGGCTGAAAGCGACGTGGGAATCGGAGCCGAAGGTGAGGTAGGCCCCCAGATCTCGCGCGGCTTCGACGATGGCGCGGCAGTTGCCTTCGCTACCCGGGCGCGAGTGAATGAAGGAGGAGTTGTTGATCTCCAGCGCCACCCGATAGTCAGCTGCCGCCTTGACCACCGCCTGAATGTCGATGGGAAATGCGGGGTTGCCCGGGTGGCTGATCATATCGACCCTGCCACTCTTGATGGCGTTGATCATCGCCTGGGTGTGAGTGGCCTGATCGCAGGGAGGGAATACCTGCTCATGAAAACCCGCCATGATCATGTCGAGGCGCGACTCATAGCGCTCGGGAAAATCGATCTCCCCGTCGAGGTTTTTGATGTTGGCCTCGATACCCCGCAGGATCCCTACCCCATCAACCACTCTTGGCAATATCGGCAAGTTGGCAAAATGCCAGACATGAGGGGCATCGGCCATCTCGGGCCCGTGATCCGTGGTGGCGAACAGCTTGATCCCCTTGGCCCTGGCTATCGGCAGATAGTCGTGGATGGTGCTGTAGGCATGGGTGCTGGCAATGGTGTGAGTGTGGGTATCGACCGGGTACTTCATCTTCTCTCCCCTCATATTTTGAAAGGGCAGCATAGCAAAGAGCGGCAGCTTGGGCCACGCCAGTGCTTGCCACACTTTGTCACAAAATACCGCGAAGCTGACATAGTCTGAGGGGCTCTGGCTGGCATACTGCCCCCGTCGATACATGCCTGAACTCGCATCGACAGTTTGCCGTCAGGATGACGCGAACTCACTTTCCCCACCGTCGCGCCCTGCGGCGGTTTTTTTTTGCCTGCAAACCGCAAACCGGTAACAGACGCGCAAAAAAAGGCCCAACTAGCATGGTGCAGGTTGGGCGAGACTTAATGTTTAATTGCAGTGGCATAGATATAGAGTCCTGCTTTTTGACTAAGTTCCGCCCACTTTGCTTTTTTCATCGAAAAACATTCTGCTAACACTCATTCACATTCTCTTGACACTTCACGTTATGAAACGTACTTTTTAAACATTCGTTTAAGTGAGGTGTCCAGTGAGTAAAATCGATACCAAAAACCGTATTCTCGACGCCGCTGAAGTGCTGTTTGCCGAGCGGGGTTTCGCCGATACCTCTTTGCGTCTGATCACCAGTGAAGCCGACGTCAATCTGGCGTCGGTGAACTATCACTTCGGCTCCAAGAAGGAGCTGATCCAGGCAGTACTCGACCGTTACCTGAGCCTGTTTATGCCCGATCTCGATGCCCGCCTGCGGGTACTGATGGAGCAGGATCAGCTCACCCTGCTGCAACTCTTTGAAAGTTTTGTCGAACCGCTGATGAAGCTCTCGGCGGTACGGGCCAACGGCCCGGCCATCTTCATGCAGCTGCTGGGGCGCGGCTATATCGACAGCCAGGGCCACCTGCGCCGCTTTATCACCGCCCACTACGGCCCCATTTTGCAGCGGATCACCCAGGCTATCTCCAAGGCCAACCCGGCCCTGTCGCCCGCGGATCTCTTCTGGCGCCTGCACTTCACCCTGGGCACCGTCGTATTCACCATGGCCTCTGCCGATGCGCTGCGCGACATCGCCCTGGCCGATTTTGGCCAGCAGCTCGATGTGGAAGGGCTGGTGCGCAACGTTATTCCTTATCTGGCGTCCGGAGTCGGGGCGCCCGTGGAGTCGACCAGGCTCTCCCTGGCCGTGTAACAACCAACAATAAATCAACGGAAACAGTGAAATAGAAGGAACTTCGGTATGATCACATTGCTTGTCCTGCTGGTGCTGGCGATAGCCGTTGTGCTCGGCGTACCCTCCATCCGTAAAAAGGTGGTAACCCGTCCGGTGTTCGGCATCTTCAAAAAGATACTGCCGCCCTTGTCAGCTACCGAGCGGGAGGCCATGGAAGCCGGCTCCGTCTGGTGGGATGGCGAGTTGTTTCGCGGCAACCCCGACTGGAAAAAACTGCACGGCTACGGCAAGGCCGAGCTGACCGCGGAGGAGCAGGCCTTTATCGACAATCAGGTCGAAACCCTGCTCGCCATGGTTGATGACTTCAAGATCGTCAACGAAACCAAAGACCTGCCAGAACCGGTCTGGGACTATCTGAAGAAAGAAGGCTTCTTCTCCCTGATCATCCCGAAATCCTATGGCGGCCGCGAGTTCTCGGCGATTGCCAACTCCACCATCGTCACCCGCATCGCCACCAAGAGCTTGAGCGTGGCGGTCACCGTCATGGTGCCCAACTCCCTCGGCCCGGGCGAGCTGCTGATGCACTATGGCACCCAGGCCCAGAAAGATTTCTGGCTGCCGGGGCTGGCCAGTGGCAAAGAGGTGCCCTGCTTCGCCCTGACCGGTCCGGAAGCGGGCTCCGATGCCGGCGCCATTCCTGACAAGGGGATCGTCTGCAAAGGGATGCACAAGGGTGAAGAGGTGCTGGGTATTCGCCTCAACTGGAACAAGCGCTACATCACCCTGGCGCCACGAGCCACCGTGCTGGGGCTGGCGTTCAAACTCTATGACCCGGAAAAGCTGCTGGGTGACAAGGAAGAGCTCGGCATCACCTGCGCGCTTATCCCCACCAGCCACCCGGGTGTGCGCGTTGGCGATCGCCACTACCCCATGGGTCTGGCGTTCATGAACGGTCCGACCTTCGGTAAGGATGTGTTCATTCCGCTCGACTGGATCATCGGCGGCCCGGATTACGCCGGTCGCGGCTGGCGTATGCTGGTGGAGTGCCTCTCCGCCGGTCGCGGCATCTCGCTGCCTGCTCTGGGCACCGCTTGCGGTCACATGGCGAGCCGCACCGTGGGCGCCTACTCCTATGTGCGCAAGCAGTTCGGCATGTCCATCGGCAAGTTTGAAGGGGTGCAGGAAGCGCTGGCCCGTATCGGCGGCCTCACCTATCAGCTGGAAGGGGCCCGTCGTATGACCGCCGGTTCCCTGGACCTGGGTCAGGCACCGGCCATCGTCACCGCAATTTCCAAGTACCACATGACCGAGATGGCGCGCCAGATCATGGATGACTCCATGGACATCCACGCCGGTCGAGCCATCCAGCTCGGCCCGAAAAACTACACCGGCTACGCCTACATGGGGATTCCGGTCGCCATCACGGTGGAAGGCGCCAACATCCTGACCCGCAACCTGATGATCTTCGGGCAAGGGGCCACTCGCTGCCACCCGTATGTGTTTGCCGAGCTGGAAGCGGCAGCCGATACCGACGTGGAGCGCGGTCTCGAGAAGTTTGACGCCCTGCTGATGAAGCACATCGCCTTTGGCGCCGGCAACTTCTTCGGTTCCCTGTTCCAAGGGCTGACCCTGGGTCAGTTCAACAGCGCGCCGGTAGCCGGTGAAACCGCCCGCTACTACAAGCAGCTCTCCCGCATGAGTAAAGGGCTGGCCCTGTGCGCCGACGTCTCCATGCTGATGCTGGGTGGCGATCTCAAGCGCAAGGAGATGATCTCCGCCCGCCTGGGTGACGTGCTGAGCCATCTCTATCTGGCCTCCGCCACCCTCAAGCATTACGAGGATCAGGGCCGCATGGTCTCCGATCTGCCGTTCGCGCAGTACGCGGTCGAGCGCAACCTCTACCTGATTGGCAAGGCGTTCGAGGGCTTCTTCCAGAACTTCCCGAACAAGGTGGTGGGTGCCGTACTCAAGCGCGTGGTGTTCCCGTTCGGCGTCGGTTACAAGATGCCGGCCGACGATCGCTGCCACGCCATCTGCCTGGCCATGATGAAGCCGGGCGAGTTCCGCGACCGTCTGACCGCCCTCTGCTATGTGGGCAAGGATGAGGCGGATCCGGTCGGTCTGATGGAGCGTGCCTTCCAGGCCATGATCGCCGTGCAGCCCTACGAGAAGAAGCTGGTGCAGGCACAGAAAGAGGGCAAATTGCCTCGCAAACTGGCGCTGCCGGAGCTGGTTGCCGCCGCACTGGCCGGTTCCATCCTGAGCAAGGACGAAGCGGACAAACTGCTGGCCGCCGATGCCCTGCGCTACGAAGCGATTCAGGTAGACAACTTCGCCCCTGGCGAGCTGGAAGGCTTCTCCCAGCAAGCAAACAAGCAGCCAAACAAGGTCGAGCACGCCGCCTGATCCCTTGGCAAACTAGTACCAAACCGGCCCTCGTGGCCGGTTTTTTTGTTTGTTAACCATGCATTTACAAGCCGGGAGAATTCCAGTTAAATGCTTGAGCCCCTTTGCAGGGGCTTTTGGAAGCAAGGCCAGCGGAATGGCCGATAACAACAACTCAGGAAGAGTGAATGAACCTCGCCAAAACGGCGATCGAACGCCCCATCTGGGTGGCGGTCTCGATCGTGCTGATTTTCCTGCTGGGCCTGCTCAGCATCCGGGGACTGCCGATCCAGCTGTTCCCCGACATCGATCGTCCACACCTCAACATCTCGGTGAGCTGGCGTTCCGCCTCGCCGCAAGAGATGGAGTCGGAGATCACCGACCCCATCGAGCAGGAGATGCAGGGGATTCAGGGGCTCAAGAGCCTCACCAGCGAGAGTTATCCCGGCTTTACCGAAATCGACATGGAGTTTGCCCTCGGCACCGACATGCAGCGGGCCCAACTCGATGTGATTTCGCGACTGAACCGGGTCTCGGGATTGCCGGACAAGATTGGCGGCCCCTACGTCAACAACTACAGCAGCAACGATACCCTCACCTTCTTCTTCATCCAGCAGCTGCCAGGCGCCAAAGGGGTGATCGATGATCATCAGGCACTGATCGAGGCGCGGGTCAAACCCGAGCTGGAGCGCATCGAAGGGGTCTCGACGGTCGCAGTCGAGGGGATCAACGAGCGCCAGATCCAGATCCGCTTCGACCCCTATCGCGCCGCCGAGCTGGGGGTGGAGATCCCGGTACTGGCCAGCCGCGCCACCACCGGCTGGGACGTGTCGGCCGGTACCCTCGACATCGGTCGCTGGGAGTACAAGCTGCGCTTCGCCGGTCGCTACGATGTCGAGACGCTGGGGGACAAGGTGGTGGACTGGCGCGATGGCCTGCCCATCTATCTGCGGGATGTGGCGGAAGTAAGGGTGGCCAGGGAAGAGAACCCGGTGCTGCGGATCCAGAACGGCAATACCGCCATCGCCGCCCAGATCTTCAAGGAGAGCGGCGCCAATGCCCTGGCATCCCTTGAGGCGATCAAGGCCCGGGTGAACGAGCTCAACCGCGAGGTGCTGGAGCCGGTCGGGCTGCACATGGAGCAGTCGTTCGATGCCTCCCTCTACATCAATCGCGCCGTCAGCATGGTCACTGCCAACCTGGGGCTCGGGGTGCTGCTCTCCTGCGCCATCCTCTGGCTCTTCCTGCGCCAGCTCAAGGCGACCTTGATGATTGCCCTCGCCATCCCCATCAGCATCATGCTCACCTTCTGCCTGCTCAAGGTGATGGATCGCACCCTCAACATCATCTCGCTGGCGGGCATCGCCTTTGCCGTCGGCATGGTGCTCGACGCCGCCATCGTGGTGCTGGAGAGTATCTACCGGCGCCACGAGCGGGGGGATTTGAGCAAGGCAGAGGCGGCGCTCGAAGGTACCCGTCAGGTGTGGACGGCGCTGGTCGCCTCCACCCTCACCACGGTCGCCATCTTCCTGCCGGTGCTGCTGCTCAACGATGTGGAGGGTCAGCTGTTTGCCGATCTGGCGCTCACCATCGCCTGCGCCGTGACAGTCTCCATGCTGGTCGCCGTCATCGTGCTGCCTGCGGTGGCGGCGCGCTGGATGGGACATGAAACGCTGACCGACCCCTATGAGTCGCTGTGGCAGCGCACCACTCGTCATGTGATCCGCTGGACCTCGACCTCACGCCAGCGCTGGACGGTCATCACCCTGATGATGAGCCTGCCGGCCCTGGCCACCTGGGCGCTGCTGCCGAAGATGGACTATCTGCCGGACGTGAAACGGGACGCGGTGGATGTCTGGATGAACTTCACCCCCGGGGTCAACCTCAAGGCCCAGCGCAAAGAGGTGATCGATACCCTGATCGCCCGCCTCGCCCCCTACATGAAGGGGGAGAAAGAGCCTGCCCTCAAAAACTACTACATCTTGCGCTACCCGGGGGGCGCCCAGATTGGCGTGCGCCCCAAGGACGAGAACCGCATCAAGGAGCTGGAGAGCCTGTTGATGAAACAGCTGCTGGTGGGTATTCCCGACACCCGGGTGTTCGGCGGTCAGGGGTCGCTGTTTGGCGGCTTTGACAGCGAGAACGGCGTCTCCCTGCTACTGCAGGGGGGTAACCTGCCCGAGCTCTATCAGGCGGCCCGTGCCAGCATGGGGATCCTCAGCAAGGACCTGCCGGGAGCACAGATTCGGCCCGAACCGAGTCTCGACTTCACCGCCCCCGAGTTCAAACTGGTGCCGCAAGATCGACGTCTCGCCGAAGTGGGTTGGGATCGCACACCCCTGCCCACCATCATCCAGACCTTTGGCGACGGCTTGCGGGTCGGCGAGTATTTCGATGGCGAGGATCGGCTCGACATCATGCTGATGGGGCAGAGCTCCGCCAATCCGGACGAACTGAAGGCAGTGCCGCTGGCCACCCCCTCCGGGCGCATCGTTCCCCTTGGCGAGCTGCTGCGGGTGGAGCATGACATGGGCCCGGCCAGCATCTTCCGGGCCGATGGGCGGCGCAGCATCAGCCTGCAGATAGCGCCCCCGTCAGGCATGACCATGGAGCAGGTGCTCGACACTCTGAAAAACCGCAGTTTTGCCGCCATCCGCCCCCTGCTGCCCGCCGGTGGCGAGCTGCGCATTGCCGGCAATGCCGACAGCCTGCAACAGGCGCTCGACAATCTGGGGACCATCTTCCTGTTTGCCGTGGTGATCCTGCTGGTGCTGCTGTGGGGGGTGTTTGCCTCCATCAAGGATGCCCTGCTGGTGCTGCTCACCCTGCCCCTTGCCTCGGTTGGCGGCGTGCTGGCGCTGCAACTGAGCGGGCTGCTGGTGCCGCTGCCGATGGATCTGCTCACCATCATCGGCTTTGTCATCCTGCTGGGACTGGTGGTCAACAACGCCATCCTGCTGGTGCATCAGACCCGCACGGCGGAGCGAGACGGCATGAGCCGCCAGCTGGCGGTGGCCGATGCCCTGCAAAGCCGGATGCGCCCCATCGCCATGACCAGCCTCACCAGCATCTTCGGCATGCTGCCGCTGATGCTGAGTCCGAGCGAGGGGAGTGAAATTTACCGCGGGCTCGCCACCGTCATTGTCGGCGGCATGAGCTGCAGCACCCTGTTTACCCTGATCCTGTTGCCTGCTTTCCTGCGTCTCGGGGAGCAGGTGGCGATCCCACAACCCCTGCGCCAGCGGGCCTGAGCAAGGAGCTCATTGATGACACATATGATTACCCGAATGTTGGCTGGCGCGGTGCTGATTGCAGGCAGTGCGCTGCCGGTATTGGCCGCTCAGGGCAAGATGGTGACCCTGGCGGATGTGACCCAAGGGGATGCGGCCGCCAATATCTGGGTCAGCGGCACGGTGGCGAGCCGTCAGCAGGCGGCGCTCAGCGCCGAAGTAAGCGGCCGGGTGGAGTGGATCGCCGAATTTGGCAGCCGGGTCAAAAAAGGGGACGAGCTGCTGCGCCTCGACAGCGCGGCACTGCGCCTCTCGCTGGAGCAGGCTCGCGCCGAGCAGGCGAAATGGCAGAGCAACCTGCGCTTCGCTCGCGCCGAATCCCAGCGGATCACCCGACTGCACCAGCAAAAGAGCGCCTCCCAGAGCCAGTACGACAAGGCCAGCTACGATGTGGAGCAGGCCGCGCTGGCCGAGCGGCTGGCCGCCATACAGGTGAACCAGATTGAGGAACAGCTGCGCCGCAGCCACATCTATGCCCCGTTCGACGGGGTGGTGAACAACCACTTCATCCAGCCCGGCGAGCATGTGGACGCGGGCGAGCAGGCGCTGGAGCTGGTCAACCCGGATCAGCAGGATATCCGCCTGCAAGCCCCCATTCTCTGGGCCCAGCAGCTGGCACCACAAACCCGGCTGCGGGTGGAGGGGGAGCAGCTGAGCGGTCACGGCGTCTATTACCAGCGAGCCGCCAGCGCCGATCCCAAGTCGCGCCTCATCGAGCTGCGCCTCAAACCGGAAGCGGGCACCTTCATCATCGGCTCGCCGGTGCGGGTTGCCCTGCCACTGGGGGATCAACAGAGCATGCTGCTGCCCCGGGACGCCCTGGTGCTCGGCACCGATGGCAGTGTGGTCTATCAGGTGGCGCAGAGCGGCAAGGCGCTCAAGGTGAATCGGGTGCCGGTCACCGTGTTGTTTGGCGACAGCCAGCAAGTTGCGGTGACCGGCGCCCTCAAGCAGGGGGATCGGGTGGTGGTGCGTGGCGCAGGCAGCCTGCAGGATGGCGACACCATAGCGCTGTTCAAGGGCTAACCACGCCCGACGCAAGCTGGCCAATCTTTGCCCGCTTGACCAGGGACATACAGCCAAACGGGCCACAGTTTGCTATCTTGGCGGCCATCACTCGCGTTTAGAGCAATCAACACCCATGAGCATTATTTTGGGCATCGATCCGGGTTCGCGGATCACCGGATACGGGGTTATCCGGGTCGTGGGCGGCAAGGCCGAATACTTGGGCTCTGGCTGCATCCGCACCGATTGCGGCGAGCTGCCGGAGCGCCTCAAGCAGGTTTATGACGGGGTATGCGAGATCATCACCCAGTTCAAACCCACCGAGTTTGCCATCGAGCGGGTCTTTATGGCCCGCAACGCCGACTCGGCCCTGAAACTGGGGCAGGCCCGGGGCAGCGCCATCGTCGCCGCGGTCAACGCCTATCTGCCGGTGAGCGAATACTCTGCCACCCAGATCAAGCAGGCAGTGGTGGGCACTGGCGGCGCCGCCAAGGAGCAGGTGCAGCATATGGTGACCCATCTGCTGAAACTCTCCGCCACCCCGCAGGCGGATGCAGCAGATGCCCTTGGCGTCGCGCTCTGCCACCTGCACACCCGCCAGAGCCTGATCAAGATGGCCGGCCGCGCCAGCAGCTCGGTACGTGGCCGCTATCGCTGAGCCCTTGTGTCGCCCACGGCTCGTCTCTGTGTCAGCAAATAAAAAACCGCCCCGGATATCCGGGGCGGTTTTTTATATTTCCCCACATAACGGGGCCATCACTGATGGCCCCGTTATGTTTCTTACGTTGAATGGATTTGCCTTACACCAGCTCCCCCAGCGCACCGATAAGGGCGTCGAGCCCTTGGTCAACCTTCGAGCGTGGGCAGCCGACGTTGAGGCGGATATAGCCTGTGCCTTCGGGGCCGTAGGTGTCGCCACGCATGATGGCGACCCGGTATTTCTCCACCAGCAAGGTTTGCAATTCATTCATCCGTTCGGTGGTGTCGATACCAAGCCCGCGCAGATCAATCCAGGCGAGATAGGTGCCCTCGGGCACCCGATAGTCGATGGCGGGGAAGGCACCGTTGAGCCGCGCCGCCACCTGGGTGAGGTTGCCGTGCAGGTAGGCTTTCAGGGCATCGAGCCAGGCAGCCCCATCCCGATAGGCGCTGATATGGGCCAGCACCCCGAGAATGGGCGGCGATGAGAGGCCGTGGGCCGCCTTGAGCCGCTGCAGATAGGCGGTCCGCGCCGCTGCGTTGGCGATAAAGGCGTAGGCGCCGCCAAGGGCGGGAATATTGAAGGATTTGGAGCCCGAGCTCACCAGCGCCCAGTGATCATCCGGCGCCACCTCGCTCCATGGCAGGTAGCGGGCAAAGCTCACATCCATATGGATGTCGTCCGAGATGACCTTGACCCCGTGGCGCTGGCAGATGGCGGCCATCCGGCCCAGTTCATCCCGCGTCCAGACCCGGCCGGTGGGGTTGTGGGGGCTGCAGAGCAGCAAAATCCGGCAATCAGGGCGGGCCGCTTGCTGCTCGAAACATTGCCAGTCGATCTGGTAACTCCCCTCTGCTTTTTTGAGCGGACAAGGCAGCAGCACCCGGTCGTTGGCCGCCAGCATATTGCCGAAGGCATCGTAGGCGGGGGTATGCACCAGCACTCCTTCGCCCGGCGCCGACCAGAGGCTCACCAGCTGGGCAATCACATAGATGACCGAGGGGCCGTAAACCAGCGTCTCGGGGTCGAGGCTCGCCCCGTAGCGGTGGGCAAACCAGTGGCTCACCGCCCCCTTGAAGTCGTCATGATTCCAGCGGCTGTAGCCAAATACTCCGTGCTCAAGGCGGGTTGCCAGGGTCTGGCGAATGCAGGGGGCAGTCTCGAAATCCATATCGGAGATGGTAAAGGGGAGCAGATCGGCATGGCCAAAACGGTCGGCCACATAGTCCCACTGGGTGCAGTAGGTGCCGTGGCGGTCGACCACATGGTCGAAGTCATAAATATCGTGCATGAAGTTTCTCCCTCCATAAACAGGAGACATATTGGGAGAGGCAAACAAGGGGGCTTGCGCCCCCCGTTCGGATCTTATTGGCCGGTTCAGGCCCCCATCAGGCTTTGCAGCTGGTTTTTCACCAGATGCACCTGCGGGCCGATCACCACCTGCAGGTTGTGCTCGTCGAACTTGATCACCCCGATGGCGCCGTTCGCTTTCAATACCTTGTCATCGACCCGGCTCATGTCCTGCACCGACATCCGCAGGCGGGTGATGCAGTTATCGAGCGCGAGAATGTTATCGGCGCCGCCCAGGGCGTTAAGGATGATTTCACCGTTGTAACCGCTGTTGCCGGCCTTCTTGCCTGCGGGCTGGGCAGTCTCGCTGGTCTCGATTTCACGACCGGGGGTTTTCAGGTTAAAGCGCACGATGGCGAAGCGGAACACGCTGTAGTAGATGGCAAACCAGATGGCGGCCGCGACCGGCACCAGATACCACTTGGTGGCGGTACCTTGCAGCACGCCGAACACCAGAAAATCGATGAGGTTGCCGTCGGTGTTGCCAATGGTGACGCCGAGCAGCCCCATGGTCATAAAGCCCAGACCCGTCAGGATGGCGTGAATGACGTAGAGCACCGGTGCCACGAACAGGAACAGGAACTCCAGCGGCTCTGTGATACCACCGATGACGCAGGCCACCACGCCGGAGACCAGCAGCGCCTTGATCTTGCCACGATTTTCCGGGCGAGCGCAGTGATACATGGCGAGCGCCGCACCCGGCAGGCCGCCGAGGAAGGCTGGCATCTTGCCCTGAGAGAGGAAGGAGGTGGCAGAGACCGAGAAGCCGGAAGTGTCGGCGCAGGAGAGCTCGGCGTAGAAGATATTGAGGGCGCCGCTCACCTCGTGACCGCATACCAGCTGGGTACCGCCCGCTTCGGTAAAGCGGATCAGCGCCACCAGAATGTGGTGCAGGCCGAGCGGCAGCAGCAGACGCTCACCGGTACCGAACAGGAAGGGGCCGAAGGGACCAGCGTGGGAGATGAGCGCCCCGATGCCGTTGATGCCGGCAGCAAACCAGGGCCAGACGAACGGCACGACCAAGCCGACTACACCCAGCACCAGCGCGGTGATGATGGGCACGAAGCGGGCACCGCCGAAGAAGGCGAGCGCATCGGGCATCTTGTAGGTGTAGAAACGGGCGTGGAGCTTCGCGACGATCACCCCGACGATGATGGCCCCCAGAATACCGGTGTCGATGGAGCTGATGCCGAGGATCGATTTCACCCCGTAGGCCTTCTCCGCCGCCGCGTCACCGATGACGTTGGCCACGGTCAGGTAGAAGTTGATGGAGAGGTTGAGCGCCGCATAGCCGACGAAACCGGCAAAGGCTGCGACCCCCTTCTCTTCCCGCGCCAGCCCGAGCGGAATGGCCACCGCAAACATCACTGGCAGGTAGATAAAGGCCACCAGCCCCACCTTGGTCATCCAAAGGAACAGCAGTTGCAGCACTGTATTGTCGAGGAAGGGCATGCTCTGCTTGACCGCATCGCTGGTGAGCGAGCTGCCGACACCGAGCAGGATGCCCGAGAAGGCCAGCAGGGCGACCGGCAACATAAAGGTCTTGCCGAGGCTCTGCAGGAACTCCCAGATGGTGGATTTGGCTTGAGGCTTGGCCATGAAACGGCTCCTTGTGAATAGACAGCAATATCTGCGGCTTTCCCCGTGGCTGCTCGTAGCAATCTCGACGCAGAGGCGCGGGTCAGCATCAGGTTTTGCTGGATGATAAAACGTTTTATCAAACTACAAGTGCCGACAGGATCACAGAATAAGGGGGCTGGCTGGCAGCAGGATCCAAATTTGTGAGCCGGATCGGCCAGATGGTGATGTAACGTTTCACTTGGCAACCCAAGCAGGTATGCTGGGGCCTCGCTCTCAACTGTCCGTCGTCCATTCGCCCTATGTCGCCCAAATCCCTCTCTGCCAAAGCCACCAAGATCACCGATGTCGCCCAGCGGGCGGGAGTGTCGGTCACTACCGTCTCCATGGTGCTTAACGCCAAGGGACGTATCTCGCCGGCCACCGCCGAGCGGGTGCAGCAGGCGATAAAAGAGCTCGACTATGTGCCCAACAGCGCCGCCGCCAACCTGCGCAGCCAGCAGTCCAATCTGGTGGGGCTGATCCTGCGCGACATCACCGACCCCTTCTATACCGAGGTGACCGCCGGGGTGAGCGAGGTGCTGGAGCAGCAGGGCTACCTGCTGTTTCTGACCCAGTGCGGCCACAGCCCTGAGCGGCTGCAGCAGAGCATCCACTCCCTGTCACGCCAAGGGGTGGCGGGCATCATCTTCAATCCGGTGCGCGGCGCGGCGGCCAAAACCCTGGAGACCCTGCTCGACTCCGAGCTGCCGGTGGTGTGCGCCGCCCGCTCCTACTATCGGGATGACGTGGACTTTATCGGCCCCGACAACACCCACGCCGCCAAGCAGGCCACCACCTACCTGATCGAGCAGGGCCACCGCCATATCGCCTATGTCGGCGGGCGGGCCGACTCCCTCACCCGCGCCGAGCGCATCGGCGGCTACTGCGCCAGCCTGCTGCAATATGGCCTGCCCTTCAAACCGGAGTGGGTACTGGAGTGCGAGCGCACCCAGCGCAGCGCCGCCGACACCATCGCCCAGCTGCTGCACCAGCACCCCAAGGTGACCGCCGTGCTCTGCCACTACCCCGAGGTGGCGCTCGGCGCCATCTATGGCGTCGAGGCGAGTGGCCGCACCGTGGGCAAGGACAACTACATCGGCCAGCAGGTGGCCCTGCTCGGTTTTGATGACGTGGCGGAGGCCGAACTCACCTCCCCCGCCCTCACCTTTGTCAGCTCACCGGCCCGCGAAATCGGCCGTCAGGCGGCAAGGCGCCTGCTGACCCGGATGCAGCAACCCGAGCTAGCCCCCAACCGCCATATCATCACCCCCAATCTACAAAAGCGGGAGTCGGCCTAAGCTGGCTGGGCAAGCCCGAGCTCACCCCACCCGCCATATCATCACCGCTCACCAGCAAACCGCAGAAGCGGGAGTCGACCAGAGGCACAAGGCTGCGGCGCGCGGGCAAATAACAAAGAGGGGGAGCAAAATGTGAGGCTGCTCACTGCGCCGGCAAGGAGAGATTGAGAGCCAAGTGGAGAGGAATATGATGGGTGCCTCCCTCTCTTCATGAGCCTTTTTATGACCAACCCGCACGATCAGAATCCGCAGACTGAAATCCACCGCTGTGACAAATGCGGCGAGCGTACCCGCCATATCGTGGTGCTGGTCGCCCGCGATCACACTCAGGACATCATGCCCAAGGATCCGCGCAAAGCCTTCTGGCAAGCCTTTACTTCCAGCAGCATCACCAACTGGGCGTTTGGTGAAACACTGGCCTACCAGACCACCCATGTAAAACATCTGATCTGCGAACGCTGCGGGGAGAAGTTTCTGGAGTATTGAGTGGCGGTAGCACCCGGCAAGAAGTGACGCTCAGCTTGCGGTCGCCGCGCCAAGCGGACAGATAACACCCACTTAGTGAGCAATTTATTGATCTCTGGCAGGTTTTTGCCCGACTGCGGTTTTACCCTGCCTCCCTCTCGATTAATATGCCCCACTTGGTAACCATCTTGCAGAGATAACCCTGTGCAGCCGTTTCGCCATCCACCACATCGCCGGATAACCGCAGCAGGCTGGAGGCTGTAATCCACGGGCGGTAGCGTGGGTTTTTGTAGGTTGGCGTAGAGCGTAGCGAAATACGACTAGCGAATATTATTTAGCCAACCAGAGTGTAATAAATATGGATGATAGCCTACAAGAGATGAGATAAATAGCATCATAGTTTCTACTATAAATTAAAAAGGTTTAAAAATGAAGGTTATATCAGTATTCAATAACAAAGGTGGAGTTGGTAAAACAACCTTAACTTATCACATAGGTCATGCATTATCAGAACTTGGGAATAAAGTACTAATGATTGACGCAGACCCACAATGTAACCTAACTATATATTCAATAAGAGAAGATGTCATTCATAAAATATGGGAAGAAGAGGATCGTTTTATTGATGAGGGCTTTGAAGCAACCAAGAAACACTTAAGTCCAGATGATTTCTCCTTGATAAACAAAACAACTAGAAGCTTACACTATCTAGTAAAACCAACAGAAGAGGGTACAGGTGATCTTGAATCACTACCACCACCGTTTAGAATAACTCCATCGCTGGATATAATACCTGGAAGATTATCTTTGCATTTATTTGAAGAGAAAATCGCCGGTCGATGGACTGATTTATACCGAGGAGAACCTCTTGCATTAAGAACAATAACAAAAATTAGAGAATTGGCTGAAAGATATTCAAGTACTCATGGTTATGATTATGTCATTGTAGATACGTCGCCAAGCCTAGGCGCCCTGAATAAATCAGTAATATCAACTGTTGATGGCTTCTTTATTCCCGCACTTCCAGATTTATTTTCTTTATATGGGATAAAAAACATAGGCAAGGCTCTTTCTTCATGGAAGGAAGAATTTGATATCATATATAAGCTAATTTCTACTGAGAAAAGGAAAAATTTCCCAGAGCAATTTGTTACATTTTTGGGATATACGATTTACAACGCAAAGAAATATTCAGGCTCTAAAAATGAGTGGAATCTTGCCGAGGCTCATTACAATTATGCCAAACAAATCCCACAAACCATTAAAGAAAATATAAAAGGTGATCTCAGGAATCACTTAGATGATACGCAGTTAACTTCACCAATTGGAGGTAATGAAATTATGCTAACACATAATACATTTCCATCAATGGCTCAATATTATCATCAACCTATGTGGAAAATACCAGATCTATTACCCAACTTGGTTGAACCTCAACATATAAATACGTTAAGAGGCTCTAGCGCAAAATATCGAGAAACTGGCCCTGCCTACAAACGCTTTGTTAATGACTTAATCAATAGAATTGGTTTGTTAGGTGATATATGAGCAATAATGGCAATTCTAAAAAAATAGTCAATGAGTATATAACTCACAAACATGTTTTTCAGCGATTTTTAAACGCTGTTGTTGATTCATTCACTCTAGAACCAAAATTAAATGAATATGGAAGCCCAATAATACATAGCATTAAATACCGTTTAAAAAATGAATCTCACCTAGAAAAGAAATTGGAGAGGAAGGCAGAGCAAACATCACCGATCACAGTTGAGAATGTATTCGAAAGAATTACTGATCTTGCAGGTGTAAGAGTACTTCACCTATATCAAGACCAATTACCAAAAATCCATGAATTTATTATGGGGATGGTTTCAAACGGTGATTGGACACTAAATGAACCCCCGGTAGCTTATTCATGGGATCCTGAATCCCAGCGTTTTTTTGAGTCACTAAACTTAGTGGTTAAAATTAAAGAAAGTTATTATACAAGCATCCATTATGTTGTAAGACCTGCAAATGACGAACGCGTGAAATGTGAAATTCAGGTGCGCACATTGTTTGAGGAAATATGGGGGGAGATAGACCATACGGTAAACTACCCAGAACAATCATCATCTGTTGCGACAAAAGAACAACTTAGAGTGTTGTCTAAGTTGGTATCTACCGGCTCGAGATTAGCTGACTCAATATTTCGGCTAGACCACTTCGAAAAAGAATAGCCTGAATATTATAATAACGACTTTTATTTTAACATTCGCATCATGGCCTCGACCTTTCGGTCGCCCACATCTTCTGTGACCAAATCAGCGGTGCAATTCACTTCGTTCATTGCACCCTACGGTACTTGATACGCACCTCTGCGATTAACAAGGACGTTATGTTCAAGCTTGAAACAACACATCTTATCCTGCGCGATATGCAGCCAACTGATGAGGCGGCATTTGTCGCTATCTCGCAAGAGAGCAAGTATCAGCGGTTTTACAGCGAATCAGATTGCGACCCAGATAAATATCGGCAGCTCACCAAGCTGTTTATCGAGCAGGCAAATGAACACCCTCGCACCGCCTATCAACTGGCCATCGAGTACAAGGCAACCGGGAAATTTATTGGCACGGTCTGCCTGCGTCTTGAAGCGAATAATCAGGCGTCGATGGGATGTGGCATGGCCCGCGAATATCAGGGGAATGGACTCATACATGAAGCCGCATACGCCTTGATGAACGTTGGTTTTCGCGAATTAGGCGTACACCGGATCTATGCAGAAACCATCAGCCAGAATCGCGCTGCGATTCGGTTATGCAAGGCGTTGGGTATGAGACAAGAGGGATATTTTCGCGAACACCGTTTCTTCAAAGATCAGTGGTGGGATACCGTGGTATTGGCCATCCTCCAGAGCGAGTGGCACTGATGTTACGCCGACCAAACGAGGATTCTCGCTGATGAAGCGAATTCTGATTATTGGCAACTCGGGATCTGGCAAGAGCTGGTTGGCGGCTCGATTGGCTGAGGGGTTAACTATCCGCGAGGTCAATCTGGACAGCATTGTCTGGCAGCCGGGCGGCTTTAACCAAAAACGGCCCCAGCATGAGATTGACCATGCCATTCAAACTCTTGCTCAAGCGCCCTCATGGGTGGTCGAAGGGGTATTTGGTGCCCTGGCCGAGCAACTGCTTGATGCCGCTGATACCCTGCTCTTTCTGGATCTCGACTGGTCGGTATGCCGTGATTCACTGCTATCACGCGGATCACAAAGCGCCAGGCAACGGGATGCAGTGGCAGCGGAAAAGAACTTTCAACAACTGCTGGTGTGGGCATCGGAATATGGGCAGCGAGCCGGCAAAAGCTCCCGCCACTTCCATCGCGAGCTGTTTGATCGATTCCCAAACGACAAGCACCATTTCACGACTCGTGAAGCGGTAAATAGCTATCTCACTCAACTGACCACTCATAGCTCACGGGGTAGAGGATGACGCAAGAGGAGTTGGCGAAAATGGGGGGCGCTTCGGTAAATATCCAGCTGCTGGATGGCAAACCCTGTATCAGAAAAAGCGGCGCATCGCCTGTCGAGCGCCATTTCTACCAACGCGCCGCACTGCATTTAAGCGGGCTCAACACTCCTGCCCTGCTCAAGGTCGAAGGGGAGACCCTGTTCCTTGAGCAGATCCCTCATCCGGTCACGCTCACGCAGCTGCACCACAACGAACAGACCTTTGCTCAGCTGGCCAACCTTCATAACGCCAACTATCAGCCCGACTTTGCGGTGAAAACTCACGGCTGGTCGCTCGTCGACACCAACGAGGCGCTCTCTGTACTCTGCTTGCCGGAAGCGGTAAACGAGAAGATCCGCCATATCCAGCAAGTTGGTCACGAACTATTCGAGGAGTCATGCCTGATTTCGGGAGATAGCAATGAAGGCAACTGGGGCACCCGCAACAATGGTGAGCTGGTGTTATTTGACTGGGAACGATTTGGTTATGGCAGCCCGGCCATCGATCTGGCCCCGCTGGTGCCGCGGATGGGTTCACGGGCTGAGTATGAAACCATCATTGAACGCTATCAGCGCCACAGTTCGCTGCACTCTGGCGACCGGTTGCTGCGCCATCTCGTCATGGCCAAGTGCTGGCTAATTATTGAAGTCACCAATCTGCTGACCAGAAGGGAGAAGCCGCAGGCACAGCAATATCTGGAGTGGTATCGACAACAAGTACCCCACTGGCTGGAGTCGGTAGCGCATATTGTGTAATCACCAGCAACATCTCGCAGGTTGACGCCAAAGGCAGTGAAGCCCAACAGTCACTACAAAAAACATGATATTTCAATATCTTATAAAAATCACTTACCTATATAACATGACCCAATACAAACAGACGCCAAAACCTGACCATATGTTTTTCAGAAAATTTATATCCTATCTGGCTATTACCTTGCCTATCGGCCTGATCCCGGAATTTATTCGGCAGGATTTTCATCTGGATTTGCTCTCATGGCAGGAGGGCGGCCGCCTCACTCTGATCATGATTGGCGTCGCGGCGGCAATGGCGGGAATTGACTGGCTCGTGCATCGCTATCGAAACAAACGACAGCAGCCAAAGGGCCCGGTTGGACCAAACAGGTAAGGGAAGATCGGGCTGCCAAAGATATAGCAGCCCCGTGCCATCAGGAGAGCATGCTTCTTAGCATCCAGGCGGTTTTTTCATGAATATCGATGCGCTGGGTCAGCACATCGGCGGTGGGCTGGTCATTGACGGCATCGACCAGATCGAACAGTTTTCTGGCGGTTCTCGCCGTGGCTTCTTGCGCCAACACCAGATGTTTGAGCATTTCACTGGCACAGGGCACCCCTTCGACCTCCTCAATGGAGGAGAGACGGACAAACTCCTTGTATGTGCCGGGAGCGGGAAAGCCCAATGCGCGGATCCGCTCGGCGATAACATCCAGCGCATTCCACTGCTCGGTGTATTGATCCATAAACATATTGTGCAGGCTGTTGAACTGCGGGCCGGTTACGTTCCAGTGAAAATTGTGGGTCATCAAATAAAGGGTGTAACTATCGGCAAGCAGTGCCGACAATCCATCCGCAATTTTCTTGCGATCGGCGGCTGAAATACCGATATCCATTTCTGGTAAAACCACACTCTCTTTTTTCATCACGCTAACTCCTGTCATTGGCTTTCGGCTTGATAAATTTGGCCGATGCTTTTGCAACAATCATCCCGCCGACCGACGCTACGGCATTCAGGCGATAGATACCGTGACGCTGGTCGACTATTCTGGCCGACAGCGCTACTTTGCTGCCGATATCGATGGGAGCAATAAAACGAACGGTCAGCTCCGCTGTTAATCCTCTTATTCCCCGTTGCAGCAACGCATGTGTCATCACCGCATCGAGCAGGGTGCTGGTCATGCCGCCATGCAAAATATCGCTGTAACCCTGATGGCGCTGGTCGGCAATAAACAGCCCTTCCGTCGTCCCTTCCTCCCCCTGGTAAAAGCGAATTCCCAGTGAATCCGGGTTATGAGTGCCACACACCATGCAACGGGCGTGGGACATCATGGTCTGTTGATAACTCTCTGATTGATATTCATCCACTTGATCTGTTCACTCGCTATTTGGTCACTCGCATGTTGAGAACAGAGTGCTAGGAGAGCAGCTCTTCGATGGCAGCATGTGCCTGGGTGCCATAGATGATGGAGGGGCCGCCTCCCATCAATACCGCGACATCCACGGTGGCAATGAGTTCCGCTCGCGAAGCACCGGCCTTCACGGCCCCGGCAACATGGGCGGCAATGCAGCCATCGCAGCGGGAAGCGATACCAATACCGAGGGCGATCATTTCCCGATATTTCAGCGCCAGCGACTCGTCCTCTTTCATAACGGCTTTGTGCAGCGCAATAAACGCATTCATGGTATCCGGGCTGCTCTTGCGATAAGCAGAGCCAAGCTGGTGTTGTTCTTTATTGATCTCTCGATAATTTTTCATCACGTTATTTCTCCGGTGTGAAAATCTCACCTTTATAGAATGACTGCACTGTCATGCTGATTAACCAGATGATCAATACAATCAGGGCACACACCACTATTTTGGCCAGATAATACGGAATGATATTACCGGTTGCGTCGGCAAACATGGCCGAGGCTGCGGAAAATGCCGCCAGTGGAAATGAGTACGCCCACGAAGAGAGAAAAAATTTCAGTTTCAAAAAAGTGAGGGTGTTGTACATCAGCAAGATAAATACAAACAGCGCAAAATAATAAATGACATGGGCAAACAGATCGCTGGCACTGGCTATTTCGCTATACGAGATAAATCCGATGGAAGGCGGTGCTAACAGAATAAACATGGTGGGCATCAGCTTCTCAGGCAGGCTCTCATGAAAGAACAGCCGATAGAGCACTATGGTCAGCAGAGAGAACCAGAAAATAAGGCCAATGCTGAAGAAGAACAGGCTGATCTCGTGAAAGCCAAGCGGCACGCACCCCAGGGGCACCACGATATTGCCGACAATCGGTATAAACCATGCCGGATTGGTGTGGGTGATTGTGAAATGGTCGCGATGGATCCAGTTGCTCATGATGTAGAGGGTGAAGAGCAGCTGCAAGCTGGCGCCCACCGACCAGAGGGCCAGCGCCGCATCATGCCAGCTGGCCCAGTAGGCGGATTGCAGCAGCAAGCTGATTGAGATGGTCGGGAAGAAATTGATCCTGACCGGGTGTTTCAGCTCATGCAGGAACTCGTCATTGTGTCTGAGGATTTTCCAGCCATACATCACCAGAAACGTCGCCAGTAGCAGGGATGACAAGACCCCGAACAGGAACCCTGCCGACTGCAACAGCAGCAGATCCGGAAATGCCTTGCGACAGGCAATCGCCGCCCCCGTCAGCCCCATGATGATTGAAAACAGTGTGACAGGCATATGTGCAATCTTGGTTATGGAGGGGATTTGCTTACCCTCTTGATTCAGGTTTTCCATCAACGTTCCCCTCCAGTTCGGCCTAGCGGTAGTGCTTACTCTTCACAACATTTCTTGTGGTTGCGCTGACGGTTGCCCTGACATCCCTGCTGTTGTCCGGAGGCTGACTTGCAGCAACCCCCTTTGCCAAGGCGGCCACGGGGAGCGCATTGACGGCTTCCCTTGCCGTGATGGCCAGCCCCCTCTGCGCAGCGCAATGCACTGCCCTGTTCAGCAGATGTCAGCTCGGTCAGATTGCCCGACTCATTGCTCAGCATGTCGGCCATAGCGAGACGCCCCTGACTGGCCTGATAGACGGCAAGCCCGCTGCCCAGCAGCTTGCCAAGCATCTTGCTACCGATATTTTTCAACACGATACGACGAGCCCCCTGCGCCTGAAGCAGCTCTGCCAACGCACTTTTGCACTCGTTGCCTGCCACCGGATTGGCGATCTCTGCCAGGGTGCCCCCCTGTTCATCTACGAATACAAAGCGCTCTGCCTTGGCAAAATGTCCTGCGATATGGTCGTCATTCATCGGAATGGCTGTGATGATGGTCATTTGACCTCCTGCTATCACTGTTGATTTTCCGGCCCTGCCCCTTGCCACTCTGCATTCGTCCCCTTGTTCAGGATCTTCCCGCAGGCTTGCCGGTTGGCATGGCCATGTTCCCAGCCTCTTGCAGCAACCAGATGAAGAGCCGTACGCATCAACTTTTACTGGTTTAGTCACGCATCATTCGGCTCGATAAGCGTCTGATCATGATGCTGCCGTAATTGGCATATGCCATGTATACGCTCAGTTTATGGCATATGCAACAAACTATTTTTTCCAACGAAGAGGTTTAGGGACTCGTTAAAGCTCGCCCTGGCATCATTCCAGGGCGCGCCTATCCGCTATTCGCGAGGGCAAAAGGCAGGGGGAGAAATGGCGCATAAAAATCCTAATCCGCCCGGCGAAATGGCGACTTTTTGTGAGAAGGGTCACATCTGATGGCGCCGTTTAACCACATATAAATCCAGACCCTGCTGATGATTAATTTATTGATATGGCGCATTACAAACCTGGTGGTGAGCCTGACATCAATTCATTTATCTGTTTTTAAAGAAAAAATTGATGAGCGGCTGAAAATGACGAGTCCTGCCTGAAAACGGGATCTTCATCACATCCCGTTTTGCTTCGCACAAAAATCCAGTGATTAGCACATTTGTCCGATAGGGAGGGTGCGGGCGAGCCGCGATAATGATCAGGTCATTTTTATCCAGTACGTCGATACGTACTCACGCATAGCTTCCGTCACCGGAAGCGGGGAGAGCGCAATGATCACCACCTTGATCAATGAACATCTGATCAACCTCGATTTGAAAGCGACGCGTAAGGAAGAGGTCTTCACCGAGATGGCCCGCCTGCTGGCGTCGCAAGGCAAGGTCAGCGACGAGCAGGCCTTTATCAAGGATCTGTGGGCCCGCGAAGAGCTGGGCAACACCGGCTTTGAAGAGGGCGTAGCCCTGCCCCACGCCAAGAGTGCAGCGGTATGCAACCCGGCGGTCGCCATCGGCATCAGCCGCAACGGCATCGAGTACGGCGCCGAAGATGGCAAGCCGTCCCATATTTTCTTTATGATCGCCTCCCCCGATGGCGGCGCCAACCACCATATCGAGGTGCTGGCCGAGCTCTCCGGCAAGCTGATCGAAGAGGGCTTTATCGCCAAGCTGCTGGCGGCGAAAACTCCGGCCGATGCGCTGGCGCTGCTGCTGGCCAAGAAAGAGGAGCAGAGCGCAGCCCCGACCACCAGCAAAGGCTTTATCATCGGTGTCACCGGCTGCCCGGCCGGTATCGCCCACACCTATCTGGCGGCCGAGTCGCTGGAGCGCGCCGCTCGCGAGCTGGGTTATGAGGTGAAGGTGGAGACCAACGGATCCATCGGCGTCAAGAACAGCCCGACTGCGGACGAGATCGCCCGCGCCACCGCCATCGTGGTCGCCTGTGACAAGCAGGTGGACATGGCCCGCTTCAACGGCAAGCCCCTCATCAAGACCGGCGTGAAGGCCCCCATCAAGGATGGCAAGGGTCTGATCGAGCAAGCCCTGAAAGCCCCCGCCTATGTGGCTGGCAAAGAAGATAAAAAAGGTGAAGAGAAGAGCGCGGGCGGCAGTTCCGATCTCTATCGTTTTCTCATGAACGGTGTATCGCACATGATCCCGTTTGTGGTGACCGGCGGTCTGTTGATTGCGCTGGCACTCGCCATCGGCGGCAACCCGACCCCGAGCGGCATGCAGATCCCGGAAGGGAGCATGTGGAACCAGATCCTCAACGTGGGCGTGGCCGCCTTCACCCTGATGATCCCCATACTGGCGGGCTATATCGCCTACGCCATCGGTGATCGTCCGGCACTGGCACCGGGCTTTATCGGCGGCTGGATCGCCAACAACGGCAGCTTCTACGGCGCGGATGCCGGTACCGGCTTTATCGGTGCCATCATTGCGGGCCTGTTGGTCGGCTATCTGGTGCGCTGGATTGCCACCCGTCAGTACCACAAGATGGTGCAACCGCTGGTGCCGATCCTGATCGCCCCCATCGTCGGGTCGCTCTTTATCGCTGCGGTATTCATCTTCATCATCGGTGCCCCGATTGCCGACATGATGACTGGCCTCAACGCCATGCTGCTCTCCATGAGCGGTGGCAGTCTGGTGCTGCTGGGTATCGTGCTGGGTGGTATGGCGGGCTTTGATATGGGTGGCCCGGTCAACAAGGTGGCTTTCCTGTTCTCGGTCGGCATGATCGCCTCCGGTCAGACCCAGTTTATGGGTGCCATGGCCTGCGCCATCCCGGCTGCGCCCCTTGGTATGTCGCTGGCGACCGTACTCGGTCGCAAGCTCGGTATCTTCGATGCCTCTGAAATCGAAGCGGGCAAAGCCGCCGGCGCCATGGGTCTGGTGGGGATCTCCGAAGGGGCGATTCCGTTCGCCGCCCGTGATCCGCTGGCCGTGATCCCGGCCAACATTCTGGGCAGCATGACCGCCGCAGTGATGGCCTTCCTGTTTGGCATCACCAACAGCGTCGCCCACGGTGGCCCCATCGTGGCCCTGCTGGGTGCGGTCAACAAGCCGCTGCTGGCCCTGCTCTGCATGATCTGCGGTGCCATCGTCACCGGTGTGGTGGCGGTTGCCCTGAAAAAACTGCGGGTCAAAAAGAGTGATGAGATAACTCTGGCCAAGGCGGCCTGAGTCCCTCTCGCCATCGCGGCTCATAGAGCATAAAAGAGGCCACCCCACGGGGTGGCCTCTTGTTTTTTGTGGATAGCTGGCGGGCCGTATTTCCCAAAATCGCCCCCCGAGAAATGGTGGTCAACAAGCACTCTTCCTCGTCTCTCCCCTTTCCTTTACTTGGATCCCTTCTTGCCTCTCCCCTCCTCAGCCCAGCACTCACACAGAGCGCCAAACTGGCTGAAATGGCAGCAATCTGGCGTCAGCGGTGTGATGTTTCTCACGCTTTGTCCGCGAAAGCGCAAAAACTAGGAAAATTTCCTATCCCCACTAGGGATGGCTCTCAAGCCATTTTTTGCCCCTCTTATTAGAGTCACCCCACCTGATGTCGTGACCCGCACCGCGACGGGCAATGTGCCCCGTCATCCCGTGCCGGGCCCGGGTTTATATGGATGGAGCGTCGAGCGCAGCAACGGCTGACAGCCCCGACGTTCCGTTCCCCCTTCCGTGGCGTGACCTCGAACAACCTATCTACAAATGAGGGGCGCGGCGGAAATACCGTCTATCTCGCAGAGGATGAACGAAGATGTTGAAATTGCTCCAACAGGTCCGGGTCCCCACCCTGGACCTGCCGGTCGAAGCCCGGCGCAAGCTCTGGTTCAAGCCGTTTATGCAATCTTATCTGGTTGTATTTATTGGCTATTTGACCATGTATCTGATCCGCAAGAACTTCAACATTGCGCAAAATGACATGATCCAGGAGTACGGTCTCTCCATGACCGAGCTTGGTATGATCGGCCTTGGCTTCTCCATCACCTACGGGGTGGGCAAGACCATCGTCTCCTACTACGCCGATGGCAAGAACACCAAGCAGTTCCTGCCGCTGATGCTGATCCTCTCCGCGCTCTGCATGCTGGGCTTCAGTGCCAGCATGGGCGGCACCGGTTTCAGCCTCTACTTCATGATCTTCTTCTATGCCCTGAGCGGTTTCTTCCAGAGCTGTGGCGGTTCGTGCAGCTACTCCACCATCACCAAGTGGACCCCTCGCAACAAGCGCGGCACCTATCTCGGTATGTGGAACCTCTCCCACAACGTGGGCGGTGCCGGCGCGGCCGGTGTGGCGCTGTTCGGTGCCAACTACCTGTTCGATGGCAACGTGCTCGGCATGTTTATCTTCCCCTCCATCATCGCGCTGATCGTCGGCTTTATCGGCCTGCGCTTTGGTAGCGATTCACCGGAAGCCTATGGTCTTGGCAAGGTGGAAGAGCTGTTTGACGAAGTGGCGAGCGAAGAGGATATCGCCACCGAAGAGCAGCAGCTGACCAAGTGGCAGATCTTCGTGAAGTATGTGCTGCTCAACAAGGTGATCTGGCTGCTCTGCTTTGCCAACATCTTCCTCTACGTGGTGCGTATCGGTATCGACCAGTGGTCTACCGTCTATGCCCACCAGGAGCTGGGCTTCTCCAAAGACGTGGCTATTCAGGGCTTTACCTTCTTCGAAGTAGGCGCACTGGTCGGCACCCTGATGTGGGGTTACCTCTCCGATCTGGCCAATGGCCGTCGTGGTCTGGTGGCTTGCGTGGCACTGGCGCTGATCATCGCGACTCTGGGTCTCTACCAGCATGCGACTACCCAGTTTATGTTCCTGGGCTCCCTGTTCACTTTGGGCTTCCTGGTGTTTGGTCCGCAACTGCTGATCGGCGTCGCCGCCGTGGGCTTCGTCCCCAAGCAGGGCATCAGCGTAGCCGATGGCGTCAAGGGGACCTTTGCTTACCTGATTGGTGACAGCTTCGCCAAACTGGGTCTGGGCATGATCGCCGATGGCACCCCCATCTTCGGTCTGACCGGCTGGACCGGCACCTTCGCGGCGCTGGACATCGCAGCCGCCGCCTGTCTGGTACTGATGGGCTGTGTCGCGGTCGCCGAGGAGCGCAAGATCCGCCGCATCAAGCGCGAACTGAAAGCCGCCGAGCTGGCCGCCCAGACCGCCTGATAGCCATAACAACAGACGCAGATTGTTCAGGGCCACCCACAGGGGTGGCCCTTGTTGTTTAGAGCAACCAGACACCCGACTGGCCCGGCATGAGCCTGCACAGCCGTTCAAGGGACGGGCATATCCCCATCAAGATCCCACTTTTCATATGGACTTTTGGTAAAAGCCCCCCGCTGGCGCTATCTTGTTGCTCCCCCTTGTCAGCATCACAGAGAGCAGATGAAGATCGTCGCCGTCACCGCTTGCCCGACCGGTATTGCCCATACCTATATGGCTGCCGATGCCCTGCAAAAAGCCGCCACTGGGCTGGGACTCAAGATCAAGGTCGAGACTCAGGGCGCCATGGGCATGGAAAACATGCTGACCGCCCGCGATATTGCCAGCGCCGACCTGGTGCTGATTGCCTCCGATATCGAGATTGAGCAGAAAGAGCGCTTCCTCGGCTGCACCATCCATCAGGTGAGACTGGAAACCGTGCTGCTGGATGCCAACGCCGTACTCAAGGCCCTGCCGATCCCGGCCTGATGCTGACCCGCGAAATCACCTTCTACTGCCAGCAGGGGTTGAGCATCACCCAGGCCAAGCAGTTGAACCGGCTGGCGGGGATGTTCAAATCCACCATCCGCTGCGCCAACCTCACCCGGCGCCAGACCGTTGCCGCCAGCAACCAGCTCTCCCTGTTGACCCTCGCCACCCAACCCGGCGATCTCTGCCAGTTGCAGATTGAAGGGTGCGATGCCGAGCTCGCCCACATGGCCTTCACCTGCTGGTGCGGCGAACTGGGTCAACCGCTGGTGCGCCCGCGCACCGCCGCGCTGGCGGAGTTGCGACTGGCCAACGCTCTGCCCGACTACCATTTTGCCCTGCGCCAGCTGGCCCACAGCCCCGAACCGCTGACCAAGGCCGAAGCCCTCGAGCATCTGATCGATCTGCTGCCCGCCGAGCTGATCACCGACCGCGCCACACTGACCGCCGCGGTGGAGCGGCGCGAGCAGGTCTCGGCCACCATCATCCGCCCCGGCCTTGCCATGCCTCATGTATTGAGCGAAGGGATCAGCCAGCCAGCGCTGACCCTGCTCAATTGCAAGGAGCCCATCGAGTGGGGCTCTCAAATCGGGCCGGTGCAGACCATTATTCTGCTGGCGGTGCCGGTTGGTAGCGGACGGGAGACCCTGCGCCCCCTCACCCGACTGGCGCAGGCGATGATCGACGATGTGGTCAGCCACGCCCTGCTGTTGGCGGGCTCGGCCCCCGCCCGTCAGGCTATCGTCATCGAGAGCCTGCTAAGCTAGGCGAATTGGCTCTGGGCACTGCTTGCTGTAACGCCAGCCATTCATCCTGTCCTCAGCCCCTGTGGTACACTCGCTGCCATCGTCTGTCTGAAGTGTGTATCCAATGAAATCTCCCCGCTCCCGTCTCTCTGTCAGCCGTGCGCCGCGCGATAACGCCCCGCGCACGGCGGCCAAACCAGCCGCACCCCGCCATGCATCCCCCCGCAAACCGGAGCAGGCCCCAGCGGATCGCAAATTGCTCCTGCTAAACAAGCCCTATATGGTGCTCTGCCAGTTCACCGACGAGGCGGGCCGCGAGACTCTCAAGGATTACATCAAAGAGCCCGGCATCTACGCCGCAGGGCGGCTCGATCGCGACAGCGAGGGGCTGCTGCTGCTCACCAACGATGGCAAGCTGCAGGCGCGCCTCACCCAGCCGGGGGAGAAGACCCCCAAGACCTACTGGGTGCAGGTGGAAGGGATCCCGAGCGAGGAGAAACTGGCCGCCCTGCGCGCCGGGGTGGAGCTCAATGACGGCATGACCCTGCCCGCCGGGGCGCGCATCATGGATGAACCTGCGGTATGGCCGCGCAATCCGCCCATTCGCGAGCGCAAGGAGATCCCCACCAGCTGGCTGGAGATCAAAATCATCGAGGGACGCAACCGGCAGGTGCGGCGGATGACCGCCCATATCGGCCACCCCACCTTGCGCCTTATTCGCTACGCCATCGGCGACTGGACCCTGGATGGACTGGCACCCGGCGAGAGCCGCAGCCTGCCCGCCCCCGAGCTGGTGCCGAGCTCCAGCAGCCGCCCGCGTCCCGCCTCATCCCGTTCAGGCGCTCATACCGCCAAACCGGCCAAACCGGCAGGGGATGCGCCACGGCGGGCCAGCCAGCCGAGACGGGACGAGCGCCCCCGCAGCACTCACCCAACCGAGCGCGCAGCCACGAACCCGACCGGCGGCAAACCCCGCAGCAGCGGGCGAGGAACGGCACGCCGACCCGCCCGTGCGGGCAATCCAAATAGCAGCGACAAGGAGTCATGATGAGCAATCAGGCAGAGCACTCGACCACCAGCCACGCCCGCATGGAGGCGCGCCTGACGGTCGCCGCCCTGGTGCAGTGGCAGGGGCGCTTTCTGGTGGTGGAAGAGGAGATAAAAGGCCAGCGCCGCTTCAACCAACCCGCCGGCCATGTGGAGCCGGGGGAAAACCTGCTTGAAGCGGCCTGTCGTGAGCTGAAAGAGGAGACGGGTCTGACCGCCACGCCGACCGCCTGGCTTGGTACCTATCTGTTCAAACCGGCCGACAGCGAAGCCACCTATGTGCGCACCGCCATCATCTTCGACCTTGAAAAAGCGCCTGGTCAGCACCATCCAGAGGATCCTGACGGCGATGTGCTGGCTTGCCACTGGCTCACTCTGGAAGAAATAGCTGAATGCAAACCGGCCCTGAGAAGCCCCTTGGTGTGGCAGTGTATTCAGGATTATTTGGCGGGGACACGGCTGCCACTGTCGGCACTCAAGGCCTTTATTTGAGGCCATTTGACACTCTTTTTCGGTGACAAAGGCCAACGACAGAAAAACGATTTCCTGCTATCAGGCTCCTGATGGGAACTGCGGCATGGATATGTGACCGGGGGCGCAAAACTCTGGTAGAATACGCCCCGTTTAAACGAACTGGTAACTTCGACTAATGACAGACAACAGCCAAATCAAGGTGATCGTCGGCATGTCCGGCGGCGTGGATTCTTCCGTCTCGGCCTACCTGCTCCAGCAGCAGGGCTATCAGGTCGAAGGCTTGTTCATGAAGAACTGGGAAGAAGACGACACGGACGAGTACTGCTCTGCCGCCCAGGATTTGGCTGATGCCAAGGCCGTCTGCGACAAGCTGGGGATGAAACTCCACACCATCAACTTCGCGGCCGAGTACTGGGACAATGTGTTCGAGCACTTCCTCGAAGAGTACAAGGCTGGCCGCACGCCAAACCCCGATATCCTTTGCAACAAGGAGATCAAGTTCAAGGCGTTCCTCGAATTTGCCGCCGAAGAGCTGGGTGCCACCTACATCGCCACCGGCCACTATGTGCGCCGTGACGACAGCACCGGCCGCCCGCGCCTGCTGCGCGGTCTCGATACCAACAAGGATCAGAGCTACTTCCTCTATACCCTGAGCGAGAAGCAAGTGGGTCAGAGCCTGTTCCCGGTTGGCGATCTGGAGAAGCCCGAGGTGCGCCGCATCGCCGAGCAGCTCGATCTCATCACCGCCAAGAAAAAAGACTCCACCGGCATCTGCTTTATCGGCGAGCGCAAGTTCAAGGACTTCCTGGCCAAGTTCCTGCCCGCCCAGCCCGGTAAGATCGAGACCGTGGATGGCAAGGTGATCGGCGAGCATCAGGGTCTGATGTATCACACCCTGGGCCAGCGCAAGGGGCTCGGTATCGGTGGTCGCAAAGATGCCACCGAAGAGGCCTGGTATGTGGTCGACAAAGAGGTCGAGCGCAACGTGCTGGTGGTGGCGCAGGGCGAACATCCCCGCCTTTACTCCGATGGTTTGATTGCCAGCCAATTGCACTGGGTGGATCGCACTCCGATCCGCGAGCCGCGTCGCTGCACCGTCAAGACCCGCTACCGCCAGCAGGATATCCCCTGCCTGATCCAGCCCATCGACGACGAGACCATCCGGGTCATCTTCGACGAGAAACAGGCTGCAGTGACCCCGGGCCAGTCCGCCGTCTTCTACGATGGGGAAGTGTGTCTGGGCGGCGGCATCATCGAACAACGTTTCAGCCATCCGGTTTGAATCCTTAACAGAAGGCAGCAGACGTGAGCGATAAATTCCAAGACAGAACCATGGCCTTTGCCGGCATCTGCCAGGCCGCGTATCTGGTGCAGAAGGTGGCCCGAGACGGCAGCTGTGACGAGGCCGCCCTGCGCGAGAGCCTCTCCAGCATTCTGGTGACCAACCCGAGCCAACCGCTCGAGGTGTTCAACAACACCCATCTGGCCATTCGCGACGGCTACCGCGCGCTGGTCGAGCAGCTGGGTGCCGACGGCAGCCAGAAGAATGCCGAGCTGACCCGCTACGTGGTGAGCCTGATTGCACTGGAGCGCAAGCTGGCCAAGCGCAAGGACATTCTCAATATGCTGGGTGAGCGGATCAGCCAGATTGGCCGCCAGCAACAGCACTTCGATCTGCTCGACGAGCAGATTTTGGCCAACATGGCGAGCATCTACAGCGATCTTATCAGCCCCATCGGGCCTCGCATCCAGGTGGCGGGTACCCCGCTGTTCCTGCAGCAGCCGCTGGTGCAGCACAAGGTGCGTGCTCTGCTGCTGGCGGGCATTCGTGCCTGCGTGCTGTGGCGTCAGCTCGGTGGCAGCCGCACCCAGATCATCTTCGCTCGCAAGAAGATGGTGGAGCTGGCCAAACGTTACTAATCATCGGCTCGCGTGCGGGCAAGGAGGTCGACATCAGGGCAAATAGCCGCACATCCGCCTTGATGACGACTCAACCCCACGCGCGAGTGGATACGGATCCCCCACACAAATCATCAGGAGTTCACCCCATGGAGCTGTCCGCGCTGACTGCTGTTTCCCCGATTGACGGTCGTTATGGCGACAAGGCCGATGCCCTGCGCCCTATCTTCTCCGAATTCGGCCTGCTGCGTTTTCGCGTCGAAGTCGAGGTGCGCTGGTTGCAAAAACTGGCCAGCCACGCCGGGATCCCGGAAGTCCCTGCCCTGAGCGCGGCCGCCAACGCCCTGCTCGACGGCATCGTCAGCAACTTCAACGAGAGTGACGCCGCCCGCATCAAACAGATCGAGCGCACCACCAACCATGATGTGAAAGCGGTGGAATACTTCCTCAAAGAGAAAGTCGAAGTGAACCCGGAGCTGGCGGCTGTCAGCGAGTTCATCCACTTCGCCTGCACCTCGGAAGACATCAACAACAACTCCCACGGTCTGATGCTGAAAACCGCTCGCGAAGAGGTCATCAAGCCTTATTGCGAAAAGCTGATCAGCGAGCTCAAGCGTCTGGCCCACGAGTACCGTGACATGCCGCTGCTCTCCCGTACCCACGGCCAGCCGGCGACCCCGAGCACCATGGGCAAGGAGATGGCCAACGTCGCCTACCGTCTGGAGCGCCAGTTCAAGCAGATCATGGCGGTGGAGATCCTCGGCAAGATCAACGGTGCAGTCGGCAACTACAACGCCCACCTCAGCGCCTACCCGGATGTGGACTGGCACCAGTTCTCCGAGGAGTTTGTTACCTCCTTGGGCCTGACCTGGAACCCCTACACCACCCAGATCGAGCCGCACGACTATATCGCCGAGCTGTTCGACGCCATGGCCCGCTTCAACACCATCCTGATCGACTTCGACCGCGATGTGTGGGGTTACATCTCCCTGGGTCACTTCAAGCAGCGCACCATCGCCGGTGAAATCGGCTCCTCCACCATGCCGCACAAGGTCAACCCCATCGACTTCGAGAACTCCGAAGGCAATCTGGGTCTGGCCAACGCCGTGTTCCAGCATCTGGCGAGCAAGCTGCCTATCTCCCGCTGGCAGCGTGATCTGACCGACTCTACCGTGCTGCGCAACCTGGGTGTGGCGGTGGGTTACTCACTGATTGCCTATCAGGCGACCCTCAAGGGTATCTCCAAGCTGGAAGCCAACGACGCCGCCATGGCCGCCGATCTGGATGCCAACTGGGAAGTGCTGGCCGAGCCTATCCAGACCGTGATGCGCCGCTACGGTATCGAGAAGCCCTACGAGAAGCTCAAGGAGCTGACCCGTGGTCGCCGCGTCGATGCCGAAGGGATGCGTACCTTTATCGACACCCTGGAATTACCGGAAGCGGTCAAGGTTGAGCTGAAGAAGCTGACCCCGGCCAACTACATCGGTGACGCCCAGCGTCTGGTCGATCTGCTGAAGTAAGCCAACCGGCAGTGACGAAGGGGCCCTGTGCACAATACGCCACAGGGCCCCTGTTATTTTCCCTGCCACGGCAGGATCCCGAGTGGCTTTTCCCAAGCCTGCCTTGGGCAAAACCTCTTTGCGAGACACGAGAAACAGCATGTACGAACTCAATCTGGATATCGCTCACTTCCTCGAGCACTACTGGCAGAAGCGCCCGCTCCTTATCAAGGGTGGCTTCAAGGACTTTCAGGATCCCATCAGCCCGGATGAGCTGGCGGGTCTGGCCATGGAAGAGGTGGTAGAGTCGCGCCTCGTCACCCGTTTCGACGGCAAGTGGGATGCTGCCCACGGCCCCTTCGAATCCTACGACCATCTGGGCGAAGAGAACTGGACCATTCTGGTACAGGCTTGCAACCACTGGGCCCCCGAGGTGAACGAGCTGGCGGTGCCGTTCCAGTTCATTCCGGGCTGGCGCTTTGACGATGTGATGGTGAGCTTCTCCACCCCTCACGCGGGTGTCGGCCCCCACATCGACAACTACGATGTGTTTATCACCCAGGGTCTGGGCAAACGCCACTGGCGAGTCGGCGATGCCAAGCCGCTCAACGAGTTCGCCGCCCATGCCGCACTGCTGCACTGCGAGCCGTTCGAGGCGATCATCGACGTCATCATGGAGCCGGGCGATATCCTCTACATTCCGCCCGGATTCCCCCACGAAGGCTACGCCATCGAGCCCTCCATGAACTTCTCGGTGGGTTTCCGTGCACCGGATGCCAAGGCGCTTATCTCCTCCTTTGCCGATCACCTGATCGACAACGAGGTGCGTACCGAGCGTTACGGCGATGCCGATCTCAAGCCCCGCGCCCGTCACGGCGAGATCCAGCCCCACGAGCTGCACCGTCTGCGCGAGCTGATGCAGCAGGCTCTCGATGACGAGACCCTGTTCAAGGAGTGGTTCGGCACCATGATCTCCGAGGCCAAGCACGATCTGGACGTCAATCCGGTCGAGCCGGACTACAGTGCCGAGGAAGTGGCCGACCTGCTGACCCAGGGCGAGCCCGCCATCAAGGTGCCGGGTCTGCGCACCGTCTGGTTTAGTGGTGAGAGCCAGCAGTGCTTCATCGACGGCGAAGCCTGGACGCTGCAGAGCGAAGACGCGGCAGCCATTTCGCTCCTGTGCGACAAGGACATCATCACCCAGGCCGACATGGTGGAGCTGGCCGATCAGGCCGGTTTCCTGCAACTGCTGACCCGTCTGGTCAACCGCGGTTACTGGTTCTTCAACTGATCCGGCGGTAACTGAAGGATAAAAAGGCGCCTTATGGCGCTTTTTTTGTCACTCAGAGGCGGTTCAATTAACAATCGATGCGCGAAGCTGAACCTACTCTTGATGAACCGACAAGTGGTGATTTATTGAGCTAACATGGATGGGTATCATGCGTCCGTCCCTGTTCAAAAGAGAAGCGCCACCATGCAAATCACCTCCCGGCCCATGCCGCTGCCCGATTACGGCAAATACCCCTCCTCTCCCGCTGTCACGCCCGAGCAGGTCAGTCAGGCCCGTAACGAAGCACTGACCAAGAAGGATGAATTGCAGGCACAGAGCGAAGAGAAAGCAACGGCTCGCAGAACCCTGGCGGTCTCTTATACGGCTAACCAGCAAGATAAAGCCGTGGTGGAGCGCTACCTGGAGGCCAGCGGTCAGGAGAGCGACAGCAAGTCGGGCCCAAGCACGGCTGATATGTATCAGGCAGCGAATCGCTACCAGCGCCAGCAGAATCTGAGCGACTACATGCAATTCCAGCAGAGCCCGCTCGCCCAGCAGATGGGTGACATGGTGGGCGAAGATAATCGCAAGGGCACCCAGCTCGATATCATTGCCTGAGCCAATTTGCTCGAATAAGCCCGGCAGGGACCAATACAAGATGAAAAAGCCCTCGATGAGGGCTTTTTCGTTATAGCTTGTCGCTGCGACGTCTCGCTATGAATGGGACTCTTCTGCCTGCGCATCCGGCAGCTCGTCGGGGAGTTCATCAAACAGGGGGTGATAGAGCACCTCACCCTGCACACCCGCAAAACCGCGCTCCTGCAGCTCCATCGCCATAAAGCAGTCGGCAGGCACCTCATAGATGCAGTGCAGGCCAAACTCGCTGGCCGGACGGAAACCGAAACGGCTGTAATAGGCCGGATCCCCGAGTACTACCACCCCTTTCCAGTCCATCTCAAGCGCCGTATCAAGCCCTTCACGGATGAGATCAGAACCAATCCCCTGACCTTGCCAGTCGGGATGAACCGCAACTGGTGCCAGACCGAGCCAGGGCCCTTCCATGCCGTTAATGGTGATCGGGCTTAGCATCAGGTGCCCCATGAACTCGTACTCTTCCTCTTCGACCATGGTCACCACGGCAGCACCACATTCGCGCAGGCGGTTGACCAGTTCGGCCTCATCGGAACGACCGAAGGCGGCACTCAGCAGCTCATAAACCGGCAGCATGTCACCGGGGCGCTCGGTTCTCAACATCAGGTATTACTCCTCGTACAGCAGAGCGGGCATTATTCCACACAACGGCTGGTCATTCTGAGTACCTTTGTCCAAAAATGGGAGGGTGCACTCAGGAAAACGAGCTGCAAACTGCTGCTGCAAGGCGGTTAGCGTAGCCGGGGTGACCCTGTTCATCGCCTCGCGGTAGGCCAGCCAGAGGGCGGGAGCCTCCCGCGCCAACCGAGCAAAGGTCAGTTCGGGCGTTTGATGCCAACAGCCATCCAGCTCATCGACCAGCTCCGGCAGCTCCACCAGCAGCCGTAACTGCTGATAGCGTATCTGCGACGAGTCACAGTTGCCACCCAGCGCCTGCGCCATCAATTGGTTGAACCAGTGGCGCCGTGATGCGCGCTCCTCGCGGCTGAGCAGATCAGGCCCCTGACGCTGCAGCGCGGCCAGTTGCAGCAACCACGCCAGCCCCTGTTCATCCCTGTCTTTCAGCAAGACGCCGCCAAGATGGGACAACTGCTCCGGTTCGGCCTGCTCCAGCAGATCGACGGGATAACAGTGCAGCGCCAGCAACCTCTCAAGATGCGGCGGGCAGCGCAGAAAACAGGGCTTCTCCCCCGCGCCCCTCTCATCCACAAAGAGCGAGATAGCCAGCTTACCGTTGGCGCTCTGCCGATCCAACGTTACAGGATCCCACAGGATCACCACGGCGATCCGCTCATCAGCCAGCCAGCGGGAAATTTCCTCAGGCAAAGGATTGGGTAAGGAGGGAGCGCGATCCAGCCGCCAGTAACTCACCTCACACGGCTGGCGACCGCTGATATGGCGCCGCCCGCGATAGTGCATGCCCACTTTTGCCATCACCCGGCCGGAGGCTAAATTGTCTGGCATATGGCGAGCCGTCAGCGCAGGCAGTTGCAGTTGGTCAAAGGCGAACCCCTTGACCAAACCAGCAGCCCGGGTCGCCAGACCGCGATTTTGCCAGGGCACGCCCACCCACCAGGCGAGCTCGCCATTCCAGTGCAGGGAGATCACCCCAAGCAACGCCGCACCTGGCTCCTCTGGCAAGGTGATGGCCCAGCTCCAGCCAAGGCCAAGCGCCGCCTTGCGCCAGCTGAGCGCCAGCCAGTCGCGGGCCCCCTCCGGCGGATAGGGGTGAGGAATATTGAGGGTGTAGCGCGCCAGCGCCTCGTCGCTGCAATAGCGCACTATCTCACGCTCATCGGCAGCCTGCAGTGGTCGCAATACGACACCTGATAGCGAATGCCCCTCAGCCAGGGTCGGCACCGTCACGCGGCGCGCCAGCAGGCGATTGAGCACGGCGCCCAAATCGGCCTCGGGGGTGAGCGGCAGATCGGCCCCCACAGGGCCAAGGGTGAGCAGTCCCTGCTCCCTGGCGAGGGTCAATAGGGAGGTAGAGGCACTGATCAGGATCTGGCGGCTGGGATCAACATGAAAATCCGCCAGCAGATCCCCATCGAGCCAGGCAGCCAGCAGGGCTCCCGGGCAGAGCACCCCGTCTGGAGGGCTGCTCGCCCAGGGAGCATCGGTTTGATCGAGGGCAGCGGCCGCCTCTTTGCCCAGTAGCAGCTGCCAGCGATGACCTTGCTGCTGCCAGACCTGCAACAGTGCAGCCCACTGCGGTTGCCACAGACTGGCCTCGATCAGCAGTTCCATCAGCTGGCCTGACAGGCCGCTGGCAGCGTCAGGTGACGGGGATGGGCTTCGATACGGGCGATCCAGCTACGGATAGCGGGCCACCCCTGCAGGGAGAAGATCCCCTCCTCTGCCACATGGGTGTAGGCATAAAGGGCGATATCGGCGATGGTCGGCGCATCACCGCACAGGTAGGGGCTCTGTTTCAGCTGCTGCTCCATTACCGCCAGCGCCTTCTCGCCACCGGCTTTCAGCCCGTCGAGCCGCGCCTCCTGCGACTCGGGTCGGCCGAGATAGTGAACGATAAAGCGGGCCACCGCGATGTAGGGCTCATGGCTGTACTGCTCAAAGAACATCCATTTGAGCACCTCGGCCTGCTGGCGCGGATCGGTTGGCCACAAAGACGAGCCCTGCGCCAGATAGAAGAGGATGGCATTGGACTCCGCCAGCGTATCGCCCTGGCCAATCTCCAGCACCGGGATCTTGCCGTTGGGGTTCATGGCCAGAAATGCGGGGGTACGGGTATCCCCCGCCTGAATATCGACCTCTACCCACTCAAGGGGCAGCTTCAGCCAGCGGGCCAGCAGCCACACCTTGTAACAGTTGCCGGAACGCAGATCACCATACAGACGCATACACACTCCTTGTGAAAACAGAATTGAACAGCGCGCTCAGGGTGCCAGACGCTCGATATGCCAGCCATCCCCGTCGCGGGTGTAGTAGAAGCGGTCGTGCAGCCGGTGCTCGCCCCCCTGCCAGAACTCCACCGTCTCGATCACCACCCGGAATCCGCCCCAGAAGCTCGGCAGCGGCACTTCGCCATTGGCAAACTTCTGCTTGAGCTCGAGGAACTTGGCCTCCAGCACGCCGCGGGCCGAGATGCGGGTCGACTGCTTGGAGACCCAGGCAGCGATCTGGCTATCCTTGGGGCGGCTGTGGAAATACTTCATCACCTCGAAGGTGCTCATCTTCTCCACCCGGCCAGTCACATGAACCTGTCTGTCCAGCGTGTGCCAGGGGAAGAGCAGGCTGATACGGGGATTGCCTTCCAGCTGCTGCGCCTTACGGCTGCCCATGTTGGTGTAAAAGACCATCCCCTGGGCGTCGTAGTGCTTGAGCAGCACGGTGCGCTGCCAGGGCTGACCATCGGCATCCACCGTCGCCACCACCATGGCGGTGGGATCGGTCAGTTTGGCCTCACAAGCCTGCGCCAACCACTTCTCGAACAGCGCCAGCGGCTCGGCCGGCAGATCGGCCCGGTGCAGCCCGCCACGGGTATACTCACGGCGCAGATCAGCAACATCCATCATCTTGATTTTCCTTCAAATAAATAATGGTTCCACGACCATCAAGAGAGTGACGCAGGCATTGTGCGCTCGATAAAGCGACCTTGTAAACCATACAAAAAAAGCGAAGAGGCTCACGCCTCTTCGCTTGGTTTATCAATTTACCAAAGATGGGTAATCTCACCCTTGGGTTATCTTGGTTTAGTAGCTCATGATCTCACGACGACGCAGTAGCGCAGCGATACCAAGGCCCAGCAGCGCGAACAGACCGGTCGAACCGCCGCCACCGCCGCCGCCATTGCTTTCAGGCTGGGGAGCCGGTGTATCGCTGCTCTTGGTCGCCAGTTTTGGCGTAATGGCATAGAAGATATTGTCGCTACAGGCCAGCTTGAGGCGAACAGCGCTGCCAGCATTGGCCGGAATGGTTACCTCATGAGCGCCATTGTTGCTCACGCCATTGACCAGCGGCTGCCAGCTCTTGCCTTCATCGTTGCTATAACTGATATCGACCCGCTGGCAGTTGATACGGCCACCATCGGTTCCAGCTACTTGCCAGTTCACTGTGGTCGGGCTGCCAACCAGAATACGCTGGTCAGGGGCTGGCAATATCTTGAAGGTTTGTGAACCTGTATCAACCACTTCGACCGAGGTCTCATCATAGGCACCACCGCCTTTTCCATCACGGACCACCAAACGGAAATTCAGAGTACGCGGTACATTGACCCATGGATCGCCCTTCTCTTCATCTTTTATTAGCTCAGGCTGTTGCAACATAAATCGTTCATATCCCCTTAGCTGAGTAGCCAAAGAAGGAAAGTGACGTTCAGGAGACGTTGCAGGCGCTACAAAACGATATAAGGGTCCATCGTTCAATTTCCCATAGTAAATATCAGATGCACTCTCTGTCGCTCGACCAAGATCAACCTGTTCCCAGGTAAAAGTCATTCCATCTTCACCAGAACCAATCCCTGTGAGTGAAAATGCAGTTCTAACAGGAATAACTTTTGATTGCGATGCTGGTGAGATATTCACATCAATATCTTGCTTGATCATAGGCTCAACAACGCCACAATTATCTGGCCGGCTGACTAGCACAGCAAGCATCTGCTCAATGGACTTGCTATGAAAATAACCCGTCGTTTTAGATTGCAGATTTTGTGACCCCATGCCAACTCTGCCCGGATAACCCATGATGGTCGCACCGCTACCAACCTCCCAAGCGGAATTAGCTACACGTCCGCCTTGGTCGACATTAAAGATATGCTCTGCACCGAGCTGATGACCCACTTCATGCGCAAAGGTATCGACAAACATCGCATCGATCTCTGCGATTCCCGCTCCCGAGCTGCCATTACCGGCTCCACTCATTGCATTAGATCGCAAGTTTCGACCAGGGGACTTATTCCCGAAATAATCCAGATTTGGAGCTGCGCACAGCGTCCCCCATGCCAAGCCAGAATAATTGGTCGTCATCAGCACGTGGCCAATATCAAACTCACCTAACTTTTTCGCAGGATCGGCTTCTCTTTGAGCCAACAGTTGAACAAGCTCATTGCGATGTGCATCATCACGGTCTATTGTAGGCGTGGTAAATGTGCGGTCTTTATTAGTTCCATTAAAAAAAAGATCTGTGTCCGGATCGTCAAAAATAATATTATCATTACCATCAGCCAAGATAAACTTTATACCGAGATCACGCTCATATATCTCATTGACTCGAGCCAGCAATGTTACAATAGATGACAACGCACCTATTTTATCATGAAATGAGGTGGTATACTCTCCAGTGGTAGATATCGCAATCCGATATGTTTTTATTCCAGGAAAGTTATATTTTTGTGCTGCTTGCTTAGTTGCACTATCTAACAATGAGCGCTTTTTTTCACTTTCATGCTCACTTGTATTATTCTGCATCAGCTCTTCATGATGCCCATTTTTTCGCGGCTTTACATTTTTTTTGTAATAAACGGAATAAAGACCGCTACGTTGAACATCAATAAACACCTGCTCCCCTTGGTGCATAAACATGCCATTAAAACCACGTGGGGAAATATCAAAACTGCCGGTATTATTTTCATTGCCCACTTCATGGCCTTTAAAGGTCATGATATCCGGATACTTGGCGGCCAATGCAGGTGGCAACACCGACGAGGGCTGCACTTCAAATTGCACCATTCCACCATTTGGTAATGGCAAAGTAATCAGCGTATCGCCAGCACGCAGATTTTGAATAAACTCTTCATCGACCTTAAAGCTGGTATAGGCACTAGTTGTGACTGTATCAGCCGCCTGCCTATTGTGTGCTTCGACCATATGCCATGGGGATGCCAGCGCGATATTGGCTGACATTGCGATGACAACTGAGATTGCATTTATTGTGAACTTCATCATTATTAATCACCTGACTGAACAGCCGGCGAGAATAACGTGACACAAATCACAATTCAACTTTTTCAATAAAAATTAAATGAATTTTATTTCATTTAAAATCATAAAGTTAGTGAGTTATAGTTTATAAACAGCTCATTTTGTTAGCATTTTCAGCAGTTCTTTTTCATAGAGTTAAAACTCCAAAAAAAGTATATGGGGGCTCATATGTGAGTCATCGAATCATTCCCATGAGGCTATCACTATGTTTGGAATATTAGAGTTATAACTCCAATCATGCCGATTTACACGCCGTTGTTGAACAGCCACTACGGCCTTGAAATCGCCTCCGGCATGCACCTTTCCAGCATCTGTCGGTTATATCGGGTGGCATAGTCAATCCGCTGCTCAAACTCCGACTCCTTACCCATCTCAATCACATCACCGAACCCTTTCAGATAACGGACTCCGCACCGGGTTCTCGCTTCTGCTTGCAATGACTCCACAACCCCCGGGGCCATACCACCGCGCCCGCCGCGCACTATAAGCCGATAATCCTGAGCAGCAAGACTCTCATCTATTGCCTCGGTCAGTGATGCGGCCACAAAAGGCGCTGCGCAGATATATAGAAACAGCAAACTGACGGCTAACCGTAATACCTGCGCCATCCGGCTGCCCCTCCCATCAGGAGGATCACGATAAGATTCACTGCACCACCACCACCGCCGCCACCCGCATTGTTGTCGGTAATGACAGTTGCACTTTCCGTAGTGGCAGACGCATTACCTCTTATCCCATTGATAGAGAAAAAAATATTATTGCTGCATGCCAGCTTCAGCCTGGCCGTGCTGGTCAACGGTGCAGGCAACACCACACTGGCCGAACCGTTATTGGCAAGCCCGCTTGCCAGCGTAGTCCAGGTAGAGCCGCCATTCTGTGTCAGTGCCAAATCCACGCTGGGACAATTGATAGGAGGCTGATCGGTCCCGGCAACATTCCATGTCACTAGCTGAGTGCTACCCGCCACCATGGCGCCGATCTGCGGAGCTGTGATGGCAAATGCAGCGCCGGTATTGATCACCTGAACCACCATTTCATCACTGCTCACCGCCCCCTGACCATCACGTACGGTAAGGCGGAACTGGAGATTGCGATTGGTCGCAGGCCACGCCTCTCCTTTGGCCAAGACACCCGATATCAGAGAGCTCATGGCGGGCAATGTTCTGCGGGGATCCGATGTCGGTGAAACAAAGCGAAACAGCGGGCGGGTTCCATCATCCACCATGGTTGCCACGCTGTAGGATGCATTGCCAAGATCAACCTGCTCCCAGGTGTAACTGAGGGGATGACCATCCAGATCCAGCGCACTACCGACAAGAGTGAAAGGCGTATTGGCGGGGATCACCCTATCGCCCCCCGCATCCACAACCGGTGCGTTATTGGCAAGCGCAAGGTCGGTGCCGCAGGAGGGCAGAGAGGCCATCAGAGCCCGCATCTGCTCGATCGACTTGCTGTGAAAAAAAGGTGTGCTGTTAACCTGCAGATTCTCCTCACCACAGATCCCGGCATAGGCCATGATGGTCGAGCCACTGCCCGGTTCCCAGGCTGAGCTAGCCTTGCGACCCGTGGCACAACTGTCGGCCATGCCATTGAAGGAGTGCTCGGCCCCCAGCTGGTGCCCCAATTCGTGAGCCACATAATCAATAAAAAATGCATCACCGATAGGCTGTGAGCCTCCGGTCATGCCCCGTGAACGGCTGAAAGGGTTGCATAAAGATCTCAGGGTCGCCACCCCGCCGCCTGATGTCGCCAGCAGATGGCCCAGATCAAAAGAAGGATTGAGCAACACCCCCTGTTGGGTCTGGTTGATGGCGATATCCTGAGTCGAGTTGGTGAAAGGATCCGTCGCAGGATCGGTGAAAATCACATTATCCGTATCAGCTGCAAGCTGAAACTCGGCCCCCACATCACGGCGATAGACTTCATTGACCCGATTAAGCAGTGTTGCAATGGCCGAGAGTGCTGCAACCTTGGTACCACCGTGATACTGGGTATATTCCCCGGTTGCCGAGATGGCGATAGTGTAGCGCTTGCGCAAATTGCCATCGACCAGCACAGCTCGCTCACGCTCGATACCATGAGGATCAATCACCTGATCCACATCCTGTCGCCGCCAGGCATCTTGCTGTTCATAAACGGCATAAGAGAAACCGTCCTGAAGCGGATCGACATAAAAGGTACGCCCCTGATGGGTAAACATACCGTGAAAACCATGTATGGTGACATCAAATCGGCCTGTATCCGCCGCCCGATCGATAGCCTTCCCACTGTAAGTATTGATAGAAGGGTAGCGCTGGGCCAAAGGCTCCGGGAGCAAGGCATTCGGATGAACATCAAACTGCACCGTAGTGCCATCCGGCAATGGCAAGGTCAATACACTGGCGAGATGCCCGGGTTCAAAAGGCTTGTCAGGAACCACCACTCTGACCTTTTCAGCTCGCACATCATAGATCCCTCCCCTTTCCAAGTTTTCATCCATGAAGGTCCACTGTGGTTCTGCTGCAACCTGAACAGACAAACTGGTGATAATCACCGCAATGCCATGCTTCATAGAGCCTCCTTGCCCTACCTTGGTGACAACAAGTATGGTGCAGCGTCAATTGACGATCTGCGTGACAGACAGAAAAGAAAATTCGCACAAAACTTCTGTCACGCTGAAAAATCGTGCTACCCCCGCGCTCCCCATCTCAGGCAATACAGACTGGCCCCATTCAACAACGGAAAAAGTGAAGGCGCCATTGGCGCCTTCACGGATAGATAGGGGGATGAATATCCCCTCCATTTGGATTGGTTCGTTGGTGTATTACTGCTTGCCAGCGCCCGATGCTATTGGGCAATGAATCACCATACGCTGGTTATACTCGCTGGCGTAAGCGCTCAACTTGGCATGTATCTCTTGCTGACCGGGCCTTATAACATCGCCCAATCCATCCAGATAACGCTTGCCACAGCGCGCCTTGGCCTCTGCCTGCTGCTCTGCTGCAATACCGGGGGCGAACTCTCCCCGCCCGGCTATCACTATCAGGCGGTAATCCTGCCTGGCGAGGTTTGCACTCAGCTCCTGTTCCAGCGTGCTGGCATCGGCCTGACAACCGCCGAGCATGACAAGCAGCAACAGAGGGACTCCCTTCATGTACGCCTCCGTTGCCAGCCGAGCAGTGCCAGAGCCAGCGTCCACAATCCGAGCGCACCGCCACCACCACCGCCACCTGAAGTCGAGCCACCTTGCACCAGAGGCAATTTGAGGGGACTGATGGCAAAGAAGATATTGTCGCTGCATGCCACTTTCAGCCTGACGCTGCTGGTGAGATCGGCAGGCAACGTTACCGTTGCTGCGCCGTTATTGGGTTGTCCGGCGGCGAGCATTGTCCAGCTTGCGCCCTCATCCTGGGTCACCGAGATGTCCACCTTGCTGCAACTGATCGGCGCCACAGTTGTGCCCGCCACATCCCATGCTATGGCCTGACTGGCCCCCGGAGTGAGAGTCACCCCGTAAAACGGGTTGGTGATGCGAAATGCCGCACCGGTATTGATCACTTGCACTTTCATGTCATCACTGGCAACGCCACCCTGACCATCACGCACCGTCAGTCTGAAATTGAGATCCCGGTTGGTAGTCGGCCAGGCCTCTCCTTTGGCAAGCGTGCCGGAGAGCAGGGATGGCAAACTCGGCATGATCCGCTCCGACGATGCCGTGGGAGAGACAAAACGAAACAGCGGCCGGGAGCCATCGTCAATCATGGTGGCGGCACTGCTCGATTCAGTGCCCAGATCGATCTGCTCCCAGTTGTAGAGCAGAGAGTCATTATCCAGATCTCCACCCGCCCCTTTTAGCATAAAGGCCGTATTGGCAGGGATCACATAGTCCCCCCCTGCAGCTGCCTGCGGGGCATTATTGCTCAACGCGAGTGTGGTTCCACAAGTCGATACGGTCGCCATGTGCGCACGCATCTGCTCGATGGACTTGCTATGAAAATAGGGGTCGCTGTGAGTCTGAATATTCTCATCACCACAAATACCGGCATAGGCCATGATGGAGCTGCCACTACCAGGCTCATAGGCTTGACTCGCAACCCGGGTACCAGCACCGCAACTCCCGGTAGTGCCGTTGAAGGTATGATCGGCACCAAACTGGTGGCCAATTTCATGAGCCACATAGTCAACGAAGAAGGCATCTCCCACCGGTGTGGGTGAACCCGACATCCCACCAGACTTCTGATTGGTGCAGAGCACTGCCAATCCGGCCAGACCGCCGCCATTGGTATTCAGGACATGGCCGATATCAAAATTACCGAGCTGCATATTGGTAAAGTAATAAGCCTGTACCCCGATATTGGTCTGCGCATCCGAATTATCATTGGCAAACAAGTCGCTGGCCGGATCGGTAAAGATCAGGTTGTCATTGCCACTGGCCAGCACGAATTCGGCGCCCACATCCCGTTGATAGACCTGATTGACGCGGTTGAGCAAGGTCGCAATCGCCGCCATGGTAAGCGCTTTGGAGCCACCGTGGTATTGGGTAAACTCTCCTGTCGCCGAAATGGCAATGACGTAGCGCTTGCGAACATTGCCATCCACTTGCACCTTGCGCACCAGTTTGCTGAGCTTGGGCCCTATCACCTCATCTGCAGCCTCTTCCAATCGACTATGGGCATCCTGCTGGTAATAGACGGCGTAGCCTTCGGCATTGCGCAGCGGATCGACAAACACCATCCTGCCCTGATGGCTGAACATGGCGTGGAAACCTTGCGGCCCCAGATCGAAGCGTCCTGTCTCTATCGGATTCGCCGGATTGTGACCCTTGAAGGTGCGGATCTGCGGATACTTGGCGGCGAGATCTGCAGGCAGCAAGTCGTAGGCTTCCAGAGCAAAGGTGACCTCCCCCCCATCGGGCAACGGCAGGGTCAGCTCACTCGCCCCGGCTTGCAGCCCGGCAAAATAGTCGAGCGGCACCTTGGCCACCCGAAACTGATTGGCCCGCACCTCATAACCTTGCTCCGCAGTCGCTCTGGCGGCTACCGTACTCCACTCGCTGGCCATCAGGCTGGTTGACCCCAACAAACTGGCCACCAACAAGGCCAACGAACACTTACTGGTCACATGCATCTTTGTCATCCTTGTAGTCATGCACTTTTTTGAACCATTACCGGCATCATTATCCCGCCGAATCAAAAAGCCCGGCGCTACTGTTTCAGCCACTCACCCATGGGGAGTGTTGCGCCAACCCCGTCTAACCCCTATCATTGCGCGGATTTGTCAATTTTAGAACTGCTCCTCTTCACAAAGGTGCGGTTCATCTTTATCTGGCCAAGGTTAATCTCATGCTCAAATCCCCACTGTTGCCCCGTTTCGGGGATCTGGTCGTTGCCATTGTTGACGATGTGCTCGGTCAGGGTCTTACCCTCGACCGCGCTTATGCCCGTCACTTCTCCGGCATCGAACTCAAACCGCAAGAACAGGCAAGGATTGCCTTGGTCACCGGCGACCTGCTGCGCCGTCTCAGCCTCTATTGCTTCCTCACCGGCATTCAGGTGCGTCAGGCCGAAAAGAATGTCTGGCCGCTGCTGCACAGCTGGCACGCCTTCCACAAAATTGCCCAGCCCAACCACCCGACCCTGGATCGCTTCAATGAAGAGGCATTCCGCCGCCGTCTGACCGAGGCGAAGAAGAACCCGGTATTGATGGATGGTTGCCCGAGCTGGTTGGAGAAACTGGGTAGCGAGCAGCTGGGTGAAGCCTGGCCTGCCGAGCGTGCCGCCCTGGCCTGGATGCCCAAGCGTTACCTTCGGGTCAACACCCTCAAGTGCACCCGTGATGAGCTGCAGGCCATGCTGGCCAAAGAGCAGGTCACCACCATTCCGGTTGAAGGTGTGGAGACAGCCCTGCAGGTCACCTCCGACGCCGCCCTGTTCCGTACCAAGGCCTTTGCCGATGGTTGCTTCGAACAGCAGGACGCTGGCTCCCAGCTGGTTGCTGCTGCGCTGGAAGTTGCCCCAGGCATGCGCGTTATCGACGCCTGCGCCGGTGCCGGTGGCAAGACCCTGCATATCGCCGCCATGATGCAGGGCAAAGGCCGCCTGCTGGCGATGGATGTGGAAGAGTGGAAGCTGGAGAACCTCAAGCAACGCGCCCGTCGCGCCGGTGCCCACAACGTGGAGACCCGGGTCATCACCAGCAGCAAGACCGTCAAGCGCCTCAAAGAGAGCGCCGACCGCGTACTGCTTGACGTGCCCTGTTCCGGTCTTGGCGTCCTCAAGCGCAATCCGGATGCCAAGTGGCGTGATACCGCCGAGCGTCTGCCGGTGCTGGTCGCGCTGCAAGAAGAGATCCTGCAGCGTTACAGCCAGATGGTGAAGGTCGGCGGCCTGCTGGTCTATGCAACCTGCTCCATCCTGCCCGAGGAGAACCGCCAGCAGGTAGACAAGTTCCTCGCCGCCAACGAAAACTTCCGTCTGCGTGACGATCACACCGTGAGCCCGTCCGAGACCGGCTTCGACGGCTTCTACATGGCTCGTATCGAACGGATCGCCTGATCTGCCAGATGACCAGATAGAAAAAGCGGCTGCCTATGGCAGCCGCTCTGTTTTGGCTTGCTGACACACTCCCGATGGGGTTACAGCGCAGCAATCGCCTCAATCTCGATCTTCACATCCTTCGGCAAGCGGGCCACTTCCACGCAAGAGCGCGCCGGATACATGGCATCGTGCTTGGTGAAAAAGTCGTTGTAGACCCGGTTGACCGCAGCAAAGTCGTTCAGATCCGAGACAAACACCGTGGTCTTGATGATGTTGCGCACCTGGCCGCCTGCTGCCTCGACAATCGCCTGTACGTTTTGCAGGGAGCGCAGGGTCTGCGCTTCGATCCCCTCCGCAACGTCGCCGCTCACCGGGTCCAGCGGGATCTGACCGGAGGTGTAGAGGATGTTGCCAATCCGGGTGGCCTGCACATAGGGGCCGATGGCGCTCGGCGCCGCCTTGGTAGTGATAACCTGTCGCATCTGTTACTTCCTCGTGCTGACAAACAAAAAGTAGGCCCGGAGCAAGCCTGCTCACCCCGGGCATGAGAGTTACATCATGTTGGTGAAGGTTCTGGAGATGACGTCCTGCTGCTGCTCGCGGGTCAGGGCGTTGAAGCGCACCGCATAGCCGGAGACCCGGATGGTCAGGCTGGGGTACTTGTCCGGATTATCGATGGCATCCAGCAGCATCTCGCGGTTCATCACGTTGACGTTGAGGTGCTGACCCCCTTCCACATCCCGCTCATGATGGAAGTAGCCATCCATCAGCCCCACCAGATTGTTCTCGCGATTGGCCGGCTCCTTGCCGAGCGCTCCCGGCACAATGGAGAAGGTGTAGGAGATCCCGTCCTTGGCATATTTGAACGGCAGCTTGGCCACCGAGGCGAGCGAAGCGACCGCCCCCTTGCGATCCCGACCATGCATCGGGTTGGCCCCCGGGGCAAACGGGGCTCCGGCGCGGCGGCCATCCGGGGTGTTGCCGGTCTTCTGGCCATAGACCACGTTGGAGGTGATGGTCAGGATCGACTGGGTCGGTACCGCATTGCGGTAGGTCGGCAACGTCTGGATCTTCTTCATGAAGCGCTCGACCAGATCGCAGGCAATGGAGTCGGCCCGCTCGTCGTTGTTGCCGTACTGGGGATACGCCCCCTCAATCACAAAATCGACCGCCAGCCCGTCAGCATCGCGCACCGGCTTGACCCGGGCGTACTTGATGGCCGCCAGCGAATCGACCGCCACCGACAGACCGGCAATGCCGCAAGCCATGGTGCGATAGACGTTGCGATCGTGCAGCGCCATCAGCGAGGCCTCATAGCTGTACTTGTCGTGCATGTAGTGGATCAGGTTCAACGCGCTGATGTACTGCACCGCCAGCCAATCCATAAAGCTGTCGAGGCTGGCCATGACGGTGTCGTAATCCAGCACCTCGTCCATGATGGGCGCCACTTTCGGGCCGACCTGGATCTTCAGCTTCTCGTCCACCCCACCGTTGATGCAGTAGAGCAGGGTCTTGGCCAGGTTGGCGCGGGCACCGAAGAACTGCATCTGCTTGCCGATCACCATGGGACTCACGCAGCAGGCGATGGCGTAATCATCGCTCTCGAAATCGGTGCGCATCAGGTCATCGTTTTCATACTGCAGGGATGAGGTATCGATGGAGACGCGAGCCGCATAGGTCTTGAAGGCCCGCGGCAGCCCTTCCGCCCAGAGGATGGTGAGGTTGGGCTCAGGCGCTGGCCCCATGGTCTTGAGGGTGTGGAGGTAGCGGAAGGAGTTCTTGGTCACCAGGGTGCGACCATCCAGCCCCATGCCACCAATCACCTCGGTGGCCCAAATGGGGTCGCCGGAGAAGAGGGAGTCAAACTCGGGGGTACGCAGGAAACGTACCATGCGGATCTTCATGATGAAGTGATCAACCAGCTCCTGGGCATCCTGCTCGCTGATAAGCCCCGCCTTAAGATCCCGCTCGATATAGATGTCGAGGAAAGTGGCAGTACGACCGAGGGACATGGCCCCGCCATTTTGCGACTTCACCGCCGCCAGATAGGCAAAGTAGAGCCACTGCACCGCCTGCTGCGCCGTGCGTGCTGGCCCTGAGATATCGAAGCCGTAGTTGGCCGCCATCTGCTTGATCTGCACCAGTGCCCGCTTGTGCTCGGCCAGCTCCTCGCGCTGGCGGATCACCTGCTCCAACTGTTCTCCCCGCTCAAGAGCCGGTTGCAGATCGGCAAACTGCAGCTCCCGCTCACGGATTAGATAATCTATGCCATAGAGCGCGACCCGACGATAATCTCCGATAATGCGACCACGACCGTAACCATCCGGCAAACCGGTCAAAATTCCCGATTTTCGGCAGCGCAACATCTCGGGAGAGTAGACGTCGAACACTCCCTGGTTATGGGTTTTGCGCAATTCGCTGAAGGTATATTCAAATTTGGGGTCCATCTCCCGGCCATATGCTTCAAAAGAGCTGCGGATCATATTTACACCGCCAAACGGGTGCAGTGCTCTTTTAAGGGGCTTGTCGGTTTGCAGGCCAACAATCTTTTCCAGCCCCTGCTCGATATAGCCCGGCCCGTGGGCGGTGATGGTCGTGGCAATATTGGTATCAAAATCGACCGGCGCGTGGGTGGCATTCTCGATGCGGATCCCCTCCATCACCTTGTTCCATAAAGTGGTGGTCGCTTCGGTCGCATCCGCTAAAAACTGTTCGTCACCTTCATAGGGGGTGTAGTTCTGCTGGATAAAATCACGGACGTTGATCTCGTGCTTCCAGTTTTCACCGGCAAACCCTTGCCATGCCAAGCGGAATTTATCCTGATCCAATTGCATATCAACTTTCATCAAATAAACCTCATTCACTACTCATGACACTACAGTGGAAGATGTCAGACGCACTCGGCCTGACGAACCAGCTGCCCCAGACGAATGGCATCCAGCGCGATCATTTTCTCTTCATTGGTGGGAATAACTGCCGCCAGTACCATGGACTCTGCCGCCGAAATCACCCGGCAGCCCTCGCTATTGGGACGCTGGTTAAATGGCTCGCTGATCGCTACGCCAAATACCTGAAGTCGTTCGCACACCAGCTTTCTGATAAACGTGGAGTTCTCGCCAATACCACCGGTGAAAATAATGGCATCCAGTCGGCGCAATGAGGTGGCATGACCGCCAATATGGCGGGCAATACGGTGGACAAAGGCGTGGATCGCCAGTTTCGCGCCGGGGTGCCCTTCGTGATAGGCAGCTTCCAATACCCGCATATCGGAGGAGAGCCCCGAAATACCCAGCAGGCCGGACTGCTTGTTCAATACCCGCTCGATATCCTCGATGGATTGCCCGGTCTTGCTGGCGATATAGGCCAGCGCACCAAAATCGATATCGCCGCTGCGGCTGCCCATGATCAGCCCCTCCAGCGGCGTCATCCCCATCGAGGTATCGACGCTCTTGCCATCCTGCACCGCGCAAATAGAGGCGCCATTGCCCAGATGGGCGATGACCAGACCGGCATGCTGCTCATCCAGCCCCATAAATACGCAGGCCTGCTCGGCCACATAGCGATGGGAGGTGCCATGGAAGCCATAGCGGCGCACACCGTAATCCTGCAAATATTGGTAAGGCAGCCCATAGATATAGGCTTCCGGCTTCAGGGTCTGGTGAAAACCGGTATCAAATACCGCAATTTGGGGTTGTGTGGGAAATAGCTGACGAGCCGCCATCACACCACTCAAATTGGCGTGATTGTGCAGGGGAGCCAAGGATGACACCTGCTTTATTTTGGCCAATACATGTTCATCAATGATCACGGCTTCGCTAAATTCACTACCACCATGAGCAATTCGATGACCCACCAGTGCAATGGCATCCAGCAGATCCCGTTTTTTCAATGCCGCCGCGATGGCAACCAATGCACAGGTGTGGTTATTTTCAGGTAATGACATTGCGGGCTCTTTACCCACTTGCAATTGGGGATGGGCTGTATCAATACCATCCGCTATACCGGATATCGCCACCTCGCAGGTTTTACTGTCCAGTACCGAGAATTTGACCGATGAGGAGCCGCAATTGATAACCAGAACCAACGAATCAAACTTCATTACATCGCCTCGATATTTATGATGTCGAGTCACTGCAGTCAGAACATATTTACCACTGAGTGTGGTGGCCAAATCACGGATAGCCTTGCCCTGGGCCCACATAATTGGGCCAACCAAGAACAGGTTATTGCGCACTTCTGACTGCGCCATCCAGACCCCGCCAGGGGAGCCAGAATGGTTGATGACTTGCAGAAAAGGTTTTCAGAACAGCTTGGAAACTATATTCAGGATGGTCAGCACACCGATGATGGTGACAAACAGGTTGCTGGCCTGACCTTTATATTTTGCCAGTGCCGGTGTCTTGCTCACCGCATACATCGGCAGCAGACAGAGCAGGGAAGCGATGATTGGCGCCCCCATTGCCTCAATCAGGTCGAGGATGTTGGGGTTCACATAAGCGACCAGCCAGGTCGAACCCATGATGAACAACATACTGACCATATTGAGTTTTTTACTGGAAACCTTGCTCTTGTCGCCCTGGTAGCCAAAGCGGAGGATAAGACCATTCAACCCTTCCAGCGTCCCCAGGTAGTGGCCGAAGAAGGATTTGAAGATGGCAACCAGCGCAATGATGGAAGCGGCATACTCCAAAGTGGTGGCAAATGCAGACTTGCTGCCCGTCATTGAGGAGAAGTGGTTGGCCAGATAGGAGAGCACCGGAATATTCTGGGCTTTGGCTTCCGCCATATTTTGCGGTGACAGGGTAAAGAGACAGCTGAAGGCAAAGAACATCACCACGGCCACCATCAGCATACTGGCACCGGAGATAATCTTCGAGCAGCGCTTCTCGGTAAAATCACGCCCGAACTCCTGCTCATACTCTTCCCGTTTGGAGACAATGAAAGAGGAGACAATCGGCGAGAAGTTGAAGGAGAAGACCATGATGGAGATCCCCAGCCAGACGGTGACCAGAATACCATCGTGACCAAACATGGATATCTCGCTCAGATTGACCTGATCAAAGACGGCACTGTTCCAGTACGGGACGAGGGAGAGAGAGATAACGATCAGACTGGCAATAAAGGGAAAGACCAGATAGCTCATCACCTTGACCATCAGATCTTTACCGAAGTAGATCACGAATGCCATCAACATCAACAATGCCAGTGCAACCACACCGCGATTAAGCGGAACCAACTGTAGTTGATGCTCCCAAAATGCCATAAAGGTATTGGTGATCGTCACACCATATATCCACAGCAGTGGGCAGATGGCAAAGAAATAGAGGAAGGTAATTACTACTCCACCCATTTTGCCAAAATGCTCTTCAACGGTCTCGGTAATATTTGCCGATGGATTACTGCCAGAAAGACATAATCTTGCCAACGCTCTGTGGCTATAAAATGCAATGGGGTAAGCCAGCACCAGCATAATTAATATTGGGATCAGGCCACCATATCCGGCCCGGATTGGAAAGAACAAGACCCCCGCCCCGATAGCAGTACCGAACAGACCTAATCCCCATGTGGTATCCGATTTACGCCATGCACGCGTATTCTCTTTACTGCCGGTGACAACACTGTCTAATATCATGACTGCATTCCTTACAGACTAAATTGACGAATATTGTTCTGTTCGATAATTTCGGCGATCCGGGTCAGATCAATATTGCCACCCGAAATAATGCTGACGGTCTTTTTACCTTCGACATAATGTTTCAGCTTGCCACTGAGCAGCGCTGCCGAGGCCAGAGCTCCCGCTCCCTCGGTAATCACCTTGTTGCGCTGAATAAGGTCAACCATGCTATGACGAATATCATCCTCGGTGACCAGTACAATATCATCCACCAATTGTTTGACGATTTCGAAGGTCAGTGAACCGGGTCTTGCCACATCACAGCCATCGGCCAGCGTGCTGCTGGTTCTGTGATTGGTCATGGTACCGGCATAGAAAGAGGCCGCCATACCGTGCACATTCTCGGATTGCACACCAATCACCTTGATGGTCGGATTAATAGATTTGATAGCCATGGCAACACCGGCAATCAAACCACCGCCACCGATCGGCACTATGATGTTATCGACATCATACAAATCTTCGATAATTTCCAGGCCAATGGTGCCCTGGCCGGCAATCACTTTTGCATCGTCGAAAGGAGGGATAAATACGCGGCCTTCCATCTCCACGATTTCGCTGACTTTGGCAATGGTGTCATTGAAGCTATTTCCATGGAGGATCACTTTGGCTGAATAGTCACTGGTTGCAGCAATTTTGGATTTGGGGGCACAGCAAGGCATGACCACCTTGGCATCAATTCCCAGCATGGCACTGGAGAGTGATACACCTTGGGCATGATTGCCCGCCGAGCAGGCGACAACACCTTTTTGTCGGTCTTCCAGACTTAATGAACTGAGTTTGTTGAAGGCACCACGAATTTTAAAAGAGCCTGTACGTTGCATGTTTTCAAGCTTGAGGTAAACCTCGCCATGGCAACGTTCGCTGATGTAGTTAGAGGGTAGTTGCGCGGTCTTGTATATATGATTGGTCAGTCTTTTTTTGGCTTCAGTAATATCATGAAGACCAATGGGCAGATTGCTATACATCTTCATCGCAAATCTCTTTTTATTTATTAATTTGTAGGGTTTTATTTCACAGGGCGAAGCGATACTAGGTTCTATCACTCGCAATTAATGTGAGTATAAACACAAAAAAATCTACAAAGAGACTGCGTTACGGTGAAATTATCAAAAAATGTGATGGCAGCAACACTTGAATCCAAATGGATTAAAAAAAGTAATCAGATATTGGCAAATAATATAATTAACAACTCAAAAACAAAGCCGTAAAGATTAGATTTTTCAGGGCAATTACGTTGCTTTTTGCAACCGGCAATCAGTTGCTTGCCTGCCAGAACCGGGACAATAAAAAAGGGAGCCTATAAGGCTCCCTCTCGACAACACAGAACCGATTACTCGGCTGCAGCATCATCTTTCTTGTACTTGGCAGCAGTCTCTTTGATCAGAGCCTGCAACTCGCCAACCTGGAACATCTCGATCATGATGTCACAGCCACCGATCAGCTCACCTTCAACCCACAGTTGGGGGAAGGTCGGCCAGTTGGCGAATTTTGGCAATTCGGCGCGGATATCCGGATTCTGCAGGATATCAACGTAGGCAAACGGCTCGCCGCAGGACATCAGAGCCTGGGAGGCCTGGGCAGAGAAGCCACAGCTGGGTAGCTTGGGGGAGCCCTTCATGTAGATGATGATGGGGTTGTCAGCCAGCTGCTGCTTAATCTTTTCAATAGTTTCCATAGGTGCCTCACTAGAGCGATTTCGGCGGCCATTCTACTGCAATCTTGCCCGAGCACAAACTGACAAAGGGGTGACCCGGCTCGAATTGTGCAAAGAACCCACACTGGATTGATCGCGATCATGGCGCCAATCAAGAGTTGTTAGGCCATCTTTGATACTGCTACAATCCCTTGGCTTTGGGCTACCCAGCCCCATCATTTTAAAAACAACTCTTTTCACATATAGAAAAGAGTACGCAATGTCTTGCAACCGTCGCCTTCGCACGGTCCAGCCAATGGAGAGTAGAAAATGGCATTCGAACTTCCCGCTCTGCCCTATGCAATCAACGCTCTGGAACCGCACATCTCCCAGGAAACTCTGGAATATCACCACGGCAAGCACCACAACACCTACGTGGTCAACCTGAACAATCTGGTGCCGGGTACCGAGTTTGAAGGCAAGTCTCTGGAAGAGATCATCAAGACCTCCAACGGCGGCATCTTCAACAACGCCGCCCAGATCTGGAACCACACCTTCTACTGGCACTGCCTCTCCCCGAATGGCGGTGGCGAGCCGACTGGCGCCCTGGCTGAGGCCATCAACAAGGCATTCGGCTCCTTCGCCGAGTTCAAAGATGCCTTCACCAAATCTGCCATCGGCAACTTCGGTTCCAGCTGGACTTGGCTGGTGAAGAAAGCTGACGGCTCTCTGGCTATCGTCAACACCTCCAACGCTGGCTGCCCGCTGACTGAAGCCGGTACCACCCCGCTGCTGACCGTTGACCTGTGGGAGCACGCCTACTACATCGACTTCCGCAACCTGCGTCCGAAGTACATGGAAACCTTCTGGGCTCTGGTTAACTGGGAATTCGTGGCCAAGAATCTGGCTGCCTAATCAGCTTCACTTGCCAAAACGCCCCGCACTGCGGGGCGTTTTTTTATCTCGAGATGGCTGCAAAAATGAATAAGGCGCCCGCAGGCGCCTTTTACATATCGAGATGACCCGCTTACTGGTCCAGCTCGTCCATGTATTCATCCAGATTTGCGTCGTCAGCCTGCTCTTGCTGAGACGCTTTCAGCTCGGTCTGCTTGCCCGTCACCTTGCCCTGGTTATATTGCAGGTAGAAGTCCTTGGTCAGCGCATAAGGATCGAGGGAGTTGTCGATGATCCGCTCCTGATCGATCAGCTTGGCACGTGTGCCCAAGCCATCCAGTGCCCAGTGTGCAACCTTCATCGGGAAGGTTAACAGGGCATAGGGGAAGTAGAAGCTGTCAATCGCATCACCAACCAGCTCCCGGGTGGTAGTCGGACCGTAGACAGGCACCATGATGTAGGCACCATTACCGATATCGGCCCTGCCCAGCACTGTGTCCATCTCCAGCTTGTTGCGCTCGAGGCCGGCATGTTTGGCCACATCGAAGATACCCAGCAGACCGACCGTGGTGTTGAGGGTAAAGCGCCCCAGGTTGGTGCCTGCCCCTTTCAAATCACCGGTGATCAGATGGTTCACCATGCTGCTTGGCTCATCAAAGTTGGCAACAAAGTTGGCAATGCCATCCTTCACCCCTACCGGAATGTAGCGGGCATAGGCATGTACCACAGGACGTGCCACATAGGGCTCCAGCACATCATAGTTGACCGCCCACATGGCCCGGTTGGCCCCCTGGAAGGGATCGCGCGGATCGGCCGCCGTACTGGTGGCTCCCGGATTATTCATGCCGGGATTGAGATCCAGACTCTCTGGGCCAGGCTTGGGTGGGCCACCGGCACAACCAGCCAGCAAGAGGGCTGCCAGTATGGCCCCTGAACGAAGATACATATGATTGTCCTGACGTTTTATTTTGATTTATCAGAAGTATAGATAACCCGGCACCTATCCAGGAGCCGGGTTATCCAAAGGCATATTAGAGGGCGTGATCGATGCGGATGTCAATCGGAGCAGCAGGGATCTCGGCCGTCTTGACCGGTAAGGATACCCCTTCGAAGGCTCCTTCCTTGTTCATCACATTGCCACCGCGCGAGAGACGTGCCTTGAACTGCAGCTCCGGATAGGCCGCCAGTTTGCTACCTTCCATCATGGCATCGCCATCCCCGAGCGACAGGGTAACAGGCAAGGTTGGCCCTGCGATACGCTTCACGGCGATGGGCATGGGCGGCCCGTTGGGCACCACGGCAAAGACAAAGAGATGGGCATCTTCCGGCATCTGAATGCCCGCCGCCAACGTGACGTGGATGGGGAATTCCCCCTCCTTCACCGCCAGCGGTTGTCCCTCAACTGCGCCCGCTTTGGCTACGCCTGAATTCGTCACCTCGATGCCGCGCTGCTTGAGCTGCGCGCGGGCGTACTCCATGGAGCGCTCGACCATCACGTAACGGGGGGTACCTTTCTCCATCAGTGGCAACATCGCCTGCCAGCGAGCCAGCGCGGTCTGGAAGTCCTCTTTTTGCAGCGCCATAAAGGCATAGACAGAGCGCGCCTCGATATTGTCCGGATCCTGCGCGATAGCCGCTTGCAACAGGGCATCCGCTTGCGCCTCATCCCCCGTCATCATCAGCGCCTGCGCGTAGGGCACCGCCACCAGCGATTTCTGGGGAGCCAGCGTGTAGGCCCGCTCCAGCGCCTCGCTGGCCATTTCAGGATCATTGCCATCCAGCGCCAAACGTCCCAGCAGCAGCCAGCCACGGTAGTCGTTCGGTTCATCCTTGAGACGGGTACGCAGTGCCAGCGTGAAATCCAGCAGATCCTGCTCGGTCACCTGGGCATCGCGTTCCACCAGAATGCGGTTGCTCAGCTCGCCAAGACGGCTGCTGGCATCTTGCCAGCGACTCACCTCTTGCCAGGAGCCCAACTTGTAGTAGAGCCCCAGACTCACCACCAACAGCACCAGCACACCCGGGATCCAGATCAGACTCTTGCCACTGCGGGCAGTCTGCTCCACATCGGGGATATCATCCAAGAGGCTTCGTTGCAGCTCGACCAGCGAGTCGGACTCCTCAGCCAGGACACCCTGCTCGCGCTCTTCGCCAATCTCCAGCAGCCGCTGGCGATAGAGTTGTTTGTTGAGCGCCGAGCGACTGATGCTCTGTTTGCCTTCACCACGCCACAGCGGCACGACGAGCGCCAGACTCACCAGCACCAGCAAGCCCGCAATCACTATCCAAAAAGCGGTCATTGTTTCTCTTCCTCTTTGAGCAGCTCGGCCAGTCGGCGCTGCTCCTCCTCGCTCAAGGCGTTATCCAGTTGTTTTTTCACCGCAGGGGGCCGGCGGCTGCGCATCACGACCACGGCGCCACCGATCAGGATCACCAGCAGCGGGCCGAGCCAGAGGATCAGGGTGGAGGCCATCAGGGGCGGGTTATAGAGGATAAAGTTGCCATAGCGGGCAACCATATAGTCCACGATCTCCTCTTTATCCTTACCCTCGCGCACCATCTGGTAGGTCTTGTCGCGCAAGTCCTTGGCCAGCCCCGCATTGGAGTCGGCGATATCCTGGTTCTGGCACTTGGGGCAACGCAGCTCCTTGGTCAGTTCGCGAAAGACCTGCTCCTGATTGTCGTTGTCGAAGGTGTAGACATCGATAGCGGCCATGGCGGGTGCTTGCACTACCCATCCCAGCAACAGCAGCAGGGAAGCAATAAATACTCTCATCAGGACTCCCCTCACTTCATGGCATCAAAGATGGGTTTGAGGGTCGACGCCCAGTTTTCGGGGTTGATATCCCCCACGTGGCGATACCGGATGATCCCCTTGCTGTCGATAAAGAAGGTCTCCGGCGCGCCGTATACCCCGAGATCCAGCCCCAGCATGCCGTCCGGATCATAGAGGTTGACCTGATAGGGGTTACCCAGCTCCGCCAGCCACTTGATCGCCTTGTCGCGCTCATCCTTGTAGTTCATGCCGATGATGGGAATGCCCTGCCCCGCCAGCTGTTTGAGGTAGGTGTGCTCGCCGTAGCAGGTCGGGCACCAGGTAGCCCAGACGTTGAGCAGCATGGGGCGACCGGTCAGGATACTGCGATCGTGCTGCTTGTTCAGATCGTAAATGTCCTGCAGGGTGAACACTGGCACCTCTTTGCCCACCATCACGGACTCAAGCTTGGTGGGATCGGAGTAGAGCCCCTTGAACAGGAACACTGCCCCCAGCAAAAAGACGATAAAGGGGATTAAAAACAACCAGGTCTTTTTGTTCATGCCTTGGCCTCCTCCTCACGACGGCCGAAACGGTAACGCTTGTCCAGCATCGCCAGCACGCCACCAATGGCCATAAAAACGCCGCCGAACCAGATCCAGCGCACGAACGGCTTGTAGTAGATCCGCACCGCCCAGGCACCGTTGTCGAGCTGTTCCCCCAGCGCCGCATAGAGATCGCGGGTGATACCGGCATCGATGGCCGCTTCGGTCATCGGCATCCGGGTCACCTTGTACATCCGCTTCTCGGGCTTGAGCAGGGCGACCTGCTTGCCATTGCGGTGCACTTCCAGCACGCCCTTGAAGCCATCGTAGTTGGGGCCGTTCTTCTCCTTGATCCCGGCAAAGACGAACTCGTAATCGGCAAAGTGCACCCGATCACCCGCCTGCATCCGCAGATCCTTCTCGATGCTGTAGTTCTGGGTGCAGGCGATACCTATGATGCTGACTGCCAGCCCCACATGGCCAAGGATCATGGCCCAGTGGCTGTTGCCAAGCTTGCGCACACCGACCGCAAAGCTGTGCTTGTGGGTCGCTCGCGCCCAGGTCTCCTGCACGCTGGTGACGATGATCCAGGCGCCCAGACCAATCCCTACCGCCGCCCACGGCTTGAAGGTTTCGGCAAAGAGCAGCGGCAACAGCAAGGCTGCGGCCAGACTCAGCACCAGTGCCACAACCACCTTGCTTTTGAGTTCCCCCAGCTCCTGACGACGCCAGCGAAACAGCGGGCCAACCCCCAGCAGCAGGGCAAACGGGATGATCAGCCAGCTGTAGATGTGGTTGAAGAAGGGGGTACCGATAGAGATGCTCCCCAGCCCCAGCTCCTTGTGCACCAGCGGCAGCAAGGTACCGAGCAGCACGGTCAGCAGACCTGCAACCAGCATGATGTTGTTGCAAAGCAGCAGGGTCTCGCGGCTCCACAGCTCGTGTTTGCCGTGGCTCTTCACCTGCGAGCCTTTAAAGGCAAACAGCAGCAAGGATGAACCGATCACCGCCAGCAGGAAGCCGAGAATAAACAGACCGCGGGTCGGGTCGGAGGCAAACGCATGGACCGACACCAGCACGCCGGAGCGCACCAGGAAGGTACCCAGCAGGCTCAACGAGAAGGCTGAGAGGGCCAGCAGCACGGTCCACGCTTTGAAGGTGGCGCGCTTCTCGCTCACCGCCAGCGAGTGCAGCAGAGCGGTACCCGCGAGCCAGGGCATGAAGGAGGCGTTTTCTACCGGATCCCAGAACCACCAGCCGCCCCAACCGAGCTCGTAGTAAGCCCACCAGGAGCCGAGCACGATGCCGAGGGTCAGGAATACCCAGGCCGCCATGGTCCAGGGGCGCGACCAGCGGGCCCAGGTCGCATCGAGACGGCCGGTCATCAGCGAAGCTATGGCAAAGGCAAACGCCACCGAGAAGCCCACATAACCCATGTAGAGCATAGGCGGATGGAAGATGAGACCCGGATCCTGCAGCAGCGGATTGAGGTCACGGCCATCTACCGGGAAATAGGGCAACGTACGGGTGAAGGGATCAGAGGTGAACAGCACGAACGCGGTGAAACCGACCGAGATCAGCCCCAACACGCCGAGCACCCGGGCCACCGCATCGAGCGGCAGACGGCGGCTGAACATGGCTACCGCCGCGGTCCAGCCACCCAGGGTCAGTACCCACAGCAGCAGGGAGCCTTCGTGGGCACCCCATACGGCGGAAATGCGATAGGCGAGCGGCAGCAGGCTGTTGGAGTTAGTGGCCACATACTGCACGGTGAAGTCGTTATCGATAAAAGCCCAGGTCAGGCAGAGAAACGACAGCAGCAGCAGCAAGAACTGGGCATAGGCGAGCGGACGGGCCGCCGACATCATACCAAGACGCCCCCAACTAGCGCCAAGCAGCGGATAGCTGCCCAGCAGCAGGGCGGTGGCAAAGGCCAGGATCAGCGCAAACTGACCTAATTCCGGGATCATGAAGGCATTCCTTTCAATTGAACGGTGACAACAGCCGCACCACGCACGGCAGGCAAAGCGGAAAAGGCAAACACCACAGGGATCACTGCTTGGCTCCCTTCAACTGCGCCTCGGTATACTCCGGCTTGAAGTGCATGCCGTTGGTGGCATCGGCCACTTCCGGCGGCATGTAGTTCTCATCGTGCTTGGCCAGCACCTCGAACGCCTCTACGGTCGTGGCATCTTTGAGGGTGCCCTGGGCAACAATCCCCTGCCCTTCACGGAACAGATCCGGCAAGATGCCGTCAAACTCGACCTTCACCAGATGACCGCCGTTATCCACCAGCTTGAAGGCAACCTTGAGGCTCTGGGGATCCCGCTGTACCGACCCCGGCACGACCAACCCACCGATGCGCAGGCGCTGCCCCTCTTCCGGCTTGATCTTGTCCGGTCCTTTCCCCTCCACCAGCTCGCTCGGGGTGTAGAAGAGGTCTATATTCTGACTGAGGGCGTAGAGCACCAGCCCGCTGACGGTCGCCAGACCCAGGGTGATGGCGAGAATGATGGTGAGGCGTTTTTTGCGTCTCGGATTCATAGGGTGTTCTCCATCTGCTGGGCCGCCTTGCGACGGGCCTCACGCGCCTGTTTGCTGCGCAACTCGGCGAGCAGGCTGCGGGTTTTCATGCGGGTAGAAATAATGATGCCGACCAGACACACCAGCGTCAGGCCAAAAGAGAGCCAGACATAGAAGGCGTAACCGCCCATCGCCATAAAATCACTGAAAGAGGCAAAGTGCATGCTTACTTCTCCTGCTCTGCAATCTCTTTGACCCAGGGGCGATGCCACTCCCGCATCAGGAGTTCATTACGAAAACGCATCAGGGTCAGGGCCCCGAGAAACGCGGCAAACGCCAGGATCATGATCAGCAGCGGCCAGAGCATCTCGGGTGAAATGGAGGGTTTGTCAAATTTGGTGATGGTGGCCCCCTGATGCAGGGTATTCCACCACTCCACCGAGTAGTGAATGATCGGCAGGTTGATCACCCCAACCAGCGCCAGAATGCCGGCCGCACGGCCAGCGACCACCTTGTCGCTGAAGGCGTTGTAGAGAGCAATCACGCCGAGGTAGAGAAACAGCAGGATCAGCTCAGAGGTGAGCCGTGCATCCCACACCCACCAGGTACCCCACATCGGTTTGCCCCAGGCGGCACCGGTAAAGAGGGCAATAAAGGTAAATACAGCGCCGACCGGTGCAATGGCTGCAACCGTCATGTCCGCCATCCGCAATTGCCACACCAGGCCGATAAAGGCAGCCACCGCCATGGTGGAGTAGGCCCCCATGGAGAGAATGGCGGAAGGCACGTGGATATAGATGATCCGGAACGAATCTCCCTGCTGGTAATCCGCTGGCGCAAACGCGAGGCCCCAGACAGTACCGATCACAAACGAGAGCAGACTAATCACCGCAAACCAGGGCAACAGCGTGCCTGCCAGCTGATAGGCACGCTCCGGTTTGGCATAAGGGTGCAACCATTTCCACATAGCTCACAAAACCTTTTTGTTATTAATCGTTTGGCGAGGCCTACCATACCGACCGCAGGGCAGCATCAAATACCCCGAAAGCAATAAGCGGCACTCTCCTTGATCCATCGCAACATTATTTTTTGCAAAAAGACTCCGTTCGGAGCCAAATCCGGCTCAGCTCACGGCCATCAGTTGAGGCTGACCCGCAACGCCGCCGACACAGCCAGCGGTGTCAGTGTCAAAGCCCCCACCAGCATGGCGGCCAGAATGGCAAGCTGCCCACCATAGGGCAAGCTCATCCCCGCGGCATCGATGGCTGAGGTGGCAAAAATCAGTACCGGAATATAGAGCGGCAGGATCAGCAGACTGAGCAGCACCCCGCCTTTGCGCAATCCCACCGTCAACGCAACCCCGACCGCGCCGAGCAGACTCAATACCGGAGTGCCCAGTGCCAGCGTCGCGACGACAGCCAGATAGGTGTTCATATCCAGCGACAGCAAAATCGCCAGCAAGGGAGAGATCAGCAGCAGCGGCAAGCCGGTCAGCAGCCAGTGAGCGACCACTTTCGCCAGCGCCAGCAAGCCCAGCGGGTGCGGCATCAGCATCATCTGCTCCAGCGCACCATCGGCAAAGTCGTCGCGAAACAGTCGCTCCAGCGACAACATGGCCGCCAATAGCGCCGCCACCCAGATTATCCCCGGGGCAATACGGGCCAGCAGTTTGGGCTCCGGGCCAATCCCTAACGGAAACAGGGTGATGACGATGAGGAAAAACCAGAGCGGGTTGAGAATATCGGAACGCTGGCGCAGAGCCATCAGCAGTTCACGGTGAATAAGGTGCATAACAGCGCGCAACATGGCGTTACTCCTGCAATGTCGAGGCGAAGGGGGTCAACGAGATAGTCTTCAGCCGTCCCTGCATCAGGGTCAGATCCTGATGGGTGGTGAGGATCACCATGCCGCCCCGCTCGGCGTGGGCCAGAAAGAGCTGTTCGAGCACCTTGACCCCCTGCTTGTCGATGGCGGTAAAGGGCTCATCGAGGATCCAGAGTGCCGGTTTCTGTGACAGCCAGAGTCTGGCCAGAGCCACCCGGCGTTGCTGGCCGGCAGAGAGTTGCCCGGTCGGGTTCTCTTCAAATCCGGCCAGCCCTACCCGGGCCAATATCTGCCACAAGTCAGTCTCTGTTTGCTGCGGGTGATGTAACTGCTGGTAGAACTTCAGGTTTTCAAAAGGGGTCAGCGCCGCTTTGACACCTGGCTGGTGACCGAGATAGAGCAGATTGGCATGATACTCATCGCGACAGTGACGAATATTCTCCCCATTCCAGCACACCTCACCGGCAAACGGCTGCGACAGCCCGGTCAACAACCGCAATAGGCTGGTCTTGCCAACACCGTTGGGCCCTTCAATTTGCACCAGATCGCCGGGCGCAACAGAGAAAGAGAGGTGTTCAAACAGAGTGCGATCTTCGCGCACGCAGCTCAGATTGTTAACTTGAAGCAGCATGGGGATTTTTTCAGAGAAAATGAAGCGGTCTGCATCTTAACACAGTATTGGAATACGTCTTTTCAAAGATGCAACAATTGAACTGACTGGGGACCGGGATCACAAAGAAAATGCGGTAGAAACCATCCGCTCAACGCAGCCGGGGGGCAAGCGGCTGCACGCCATAAAATTCAGGAAGGCAATTGCCTTCCTGAATCATCAAGAGCGACCTTTTCGCAACGATATCAAGAGCTCTGCCTCTGCCTTTGGCAACTCGCACTCACTCATGACTTCATCAAGATCGGCGCCCAGTTCGACCATCTTTGCCGCTCGGCTGTAGAGCCTGCGTTCGGGATCCTGCATGGTCAGCTCTTGCTGGCGCTCATTGACCTGCTGCATCGTCCCTTCCACCGACTGCAGACGCTGCCCCATGCCAATAGCGCCGATATGGAGTTCCATCATCTGCTTGCGCAAGCTTTCCAACTGACCTTGCAGGGTTGCCACACTGGCCTCGGACTCCTGCTTGCTGCGCTTGCTCTTGAACCAAATATAAGAGGCAAACGCCAAGGCAATCAGGGACATCCCCAAGGCAACCATCTCGATTATCAAAACATCACCTTACTTATCAGAGGGAACCGATATCTTCCCACTCTTCATCGGAGAGCAGCTTGTTCAAGTCAACCAGGATCAGCAGTTGCCCATCACGGTTGCTCACCCCCTGAATAAACTTGGCGCTCTCTTCAGTACCGACCGCAGGTGCCGCATCGATTTCGGAAGAGCGCAGATAAACCACTTCTGCCACGCTGTCGACCATGATGCCAATCACCTGCTTCTCGGCCTCGATGATCACGATCCTGGAGTTTTCACTCACATCACCGGAAGGCAGACCGAAACGGGAACGGGTATCGATAACAGTCACCACATTGCCACGCAGGTTGATGATCCCCAGCACGTACTCAGGCGCACCCGGCACCGGTGCAATTTCGGTGTAGCGCAACACCTCCTGAACCTGCATCACATTGATGCCGTAGGTTTCGTTTTCCAGTTGGAAGGTCACCCATTGCAGCACTTCATCTTCGGCCAGATTCTGTGCAATATTGCGCTTTTCTGTCATGTTTTTATTCCTTTTATGAAAACGTCTACTGCTAAAACTAGCAATAAAACAGCTCGATTGCAGAAGTTATCAGCGACCTTCTATGTTAACCCCACGCTCCAGCAACAGGAGCAGTTCGCGGACGTGTAACAGGGCACACATTTTTTCTTTAACCATGCCCGCCAACCAAGGGCGCTTGCCCTCCTGATGGCGCCATTTCACCTGGTCACGGTGTAACAATTCAGTCCCTTTGAGATGGTGACAGGCTAATCCCCACGGCGATTCACCAAGCATAATCAGATACTTGTAATCATCCATCTCGAGATGCTGACCCGGCATGACCCACTGGGCAGTATCGACCACATTCATCTTCTGCTCGCGAGAGGTCATGATCCCCTTGTACCAGCCAGGCTGGCCAAACAGGGAGGTGATCTCGCCCAGCTGATGAATACCACCCAGCTCGGTCAACGGCACCGCAAACGTCACGCCCGCGACTTCAAAGAAAAGGGCCTGAAACTCTTTACCGGTATCGATATTTTCCCAGGCAACCGGTTCACTGGCCTCTACCGGAGCAACCTCCAGCGCTGTCTCGGTCAGGATAGTAGTATGGGGCTCCGCAACCTCGGGGAGCAGCACCTCCGCAGGCCACTCAGGCTCCACCGGCAACAGTGACTCCTCCGCCACAATCTCCAGCGGTGCGGTGAGTGTTATCTCCTGGGTGAAGGCGTCATTCTCAAACTGGACTTGTCCTACCTGAGCCAACAGCTCACCGAGCTGGGCAAGCCGTGGATCGCTTTCGAGGTAAGGTGCGGCGACTACCTCGGGGACGCTTTGGGGTTGACGTTGCAACTGTAAAACAGGGGCAGATTGAACCTCTTCCACCTCATCCAGCACCAGTGGCTCATCGAGCAGCAGGGAGTGGAAATAGTCATCCATCGCCCGAACTTGAATGGTATCTCTCATGCCGTCACCTCATGAACCCGTTGCCGCTCAAGGGCATCAAGATGGTTGAGCAGCGTTTCATATGCATAGGTTCCACGACTCCCGGGAGAATAGATAGACGGGGGGATATGCAGCAAGCTGGCATCCCGAAACTTGGTATCAATAGGGATCACCGCATTCCACACTGAATCTCCATATTGATCCTTGATCGACTTCAAGGTCATCAGAGAGGCACGGGTGCGCTTGTCGAACATGGTCGGGATCACGGTATAACGGAACTTGTCACGCTTGGAACGCTGCATGATCTCGAATGTTTTCATCATCCGCTCCAACCCCTTGAGGGCCAGAAATTCTGTCTGGACAGGCACCAGAATGCGATCGCAGGCAGCCAGCGCGTTGACCATCATCACCCCCAGTACTGGCGGGCAATCGATCAGCACGTAATCATATTGATCCTGAATGCGCAGCAGTGCCCGCTTCAGTACCAGTCCCATCCCCTCACGATTGCCCATCACCCGATCAAGGGTCGCCAAGGTAATAGATGCTGGCAGTAAGTTGATATTTTCGAACTTGGTCTTGAGCGTCAGTTTATTGACAAGCTCGGCTGTCGGTTTGACAGCTTGAAACAACTCATAGAGGGTTCCATCCAGGCGATCTGAATCAAAATCAAGATATGCAGTCAGCGAAGCATGGGGGTCGGTATCAATCAACAGCACCCGCTGGCCACGCTGGGCCAGGATCCCCGCAAGCGAGACCACTGTGGTGGTTTTACCCACTCCACCTTTCTGGTTGGCAACCGTCCAAACAATCACTGTATCAATCCTGCCTTGTTGTTATGCGTATGCCACCACCGGGCAAGGTGATCACCTTTATCTCTCCTGCATCCACCGCCTGTTGTACAGCAGGAACCGGTTCGGCAACTACCGTAGGCGTTGCAACCACAGGTGCTGGCGGCACCCAGGCAAACTTGGAGATAGCGACCACAACCTTGCGATTCTGCAGTCTGCCCTGCTCGCTGCCGTTGTCAGCAAAGGGGGAAAACTCGCCATATGCCTCAAACGCCAGACGCTGGGGGGCGATCCCATCTGCAATCAAACCATTGAGTACCGCTTCGGCCCGAGCAGCAGAAAGCGCCCAGTTAGAACGATAAATTTCATTATTTATCTGTTGGTTATCGGTATAACCCCGAACCCTTACATAGTTATCGACCGGTTTGAGAATACTTGAAAGAGTATTAATGACCGGTGCAGCGTTTGGTCCCAAAAAGGCACTGCCGCTGCCAAACAACAAGCCGGAACTGAGTTCAACCGTCAGCCAGTTCTCATCTTGCGTCAGTTTGACGATACCGGCATCCACCAGCGAGCCCATGCTCTGTTGCAACTGCATATCGAGTTTTGCAAGTGTCGCGCCATCTTGCAGCACTGGCACACCAGAAATGGGAGCAAGTGAAGGAGAGGGGGATGCTGGGCTTTCCAGCAACGATGGAGAGGCAGATACCGCATTATCCAGCAGGGAATTACCCTGCCCTTCAAGCAAGCCATTGCCGCCAGACTGCATGACACTGAACGCCTGGCTCATGCCATCAATCACCGCGCGATACTTGTCCTTGTTCACCAGCGCAACAGAGTAGAGCACCACGAACAAGGCAAAGATCAGCGTCATATAATCGGCATAGGAGACCAGCCAGCGGTCAAGATGCTCGCGACCCTGCAAGTGCAACCGATAGCGCTTGCGCATGGCTACTCTCCTTTCAAATAGGACCTGAGCCGGCGTTCAACCTGCAAGCCGTTTTCACCATGGGCTATAGCCAGCAGCCCTTCCAGGGTCATCTCCTGAAAGAGTGCATAGTGATAGTGAAATGCGCGTAGCCGGTTGGCGATAGGCAGGTAGATGAGGTTGGCAAACCCCACTCCATAGATGGTTGCCACAAATGCCACTGCGATCCCCGCCCCAAGTGCTGACGGGTCTTCGAGATGAAACATGGCCTGGATCAGGCCCAGCACGGCACCGATGATCCCGATGGTCGGACTGTACCCCCCCATGGCTTCAAATACCCTGGCGGCATGCTCATTGCGCTCCTGCTCGATATCGATATCGGCTTCGAGCAACATGCGAATATCCTCCGTGGAGACCCCATCGACAATCATACCAAGCCCTTGGCGGGTAAAGTTGTCTTCCTCCTGCTCGGCCTGATTTTCAAGGGCCAGCAGCCCTTGCTGGCGCGCAAAGACGGCCCATGACTGCAACCGTTCGGCCTGCGTCGCGAGATCCTGGCGGGGAGGGGTAAAAATCCATAACAGCTGGCGCAACGCCAGCAATATGTACTTGGCTGGAGTCTGCAACGTGACGGCACCGACGGTACCGCCCAGCACGATCAAAAAAGCAGGGCCGTCCACCAGCGTCAACAGGGAGCCGCCATGCCACAGTTGGGCAATGGCAATAGCCCCCAATGCCAGGAGCAGACCGAGCAAGCCCATGATTAGCGCCCCAACTCAACCAGAATACGCTGGGCCACCTTGTCCAGAGGGAGTGATTCGCTGGCAATCCCCGCTTTGGCTACTGCTTGGGGCATACCATATACCACGCAGGAAGCCTCATCCTGAGCCCAGATGGTTGATCCCTGCTCTTTCAGCAGTCTGGCGCCATCACGGCCATCAGCCCCCATACCGGTCAGCACAATCGCCAATACCTTGTCGGCATAGGTTTTTGCCGCAGAGGCAAAGGTGATGTCCACACAAGGCTTGTAATTTACCTTGTCGTTGCCATCCACGATGCGAATGCGGGCTCCTGCACCACGACCTTCCAGCAGCATCTGTTTGCCACCGGGAGCAAGGTAGGCATGCCCTGGTTTAAGCACATCGCCATCTTCCGCTTCCTTGACGCCAATCTGGCATAACCCGTTGAGACGGGCAGCAAACGCGGCAGTAAAAGTGGCTGGCATATGCTGGATAAGCAGGATGGGATGGGGAAAATCCCCAGGCAACTTGGTCAGCACATTTTGCAAAGCAACAGGTCCGCCGGTAGAAGTCCCGATCGCCACCAACTGATAACTCTTGCCACTGCGCTTGAATGAGGCACTTGGCACAGTGCGTTGCAGGTCAGGCTGACGATCTGAAGTTCTGAGCGCAGTGCTACCTAGCGGAGCACGAGCAACCGGTTCAGGTGCTTTGGGGCGAGCAGCGGATGTCATCAGGAAGCGCTTGCGGGAGATCTCCTTTACCCGCTGTTGCAACAGTCTGACCGCTTCATCTTTGTCTCTGGCAATGTCCTCAAACTTCTTGGGCAAGAAGTCGAGGGCTCCGGCGTCCAGCGCATCCAGCGTAGCCTTGGCCCCTTCATGGGTCAGGGAGGAGAACATCAGAATGGGGGTTGGGCACTTGGCCATGATCTCCCGCACCGCACTGATGCCATCCATCACGGGCATCTCTATGTCCATGGTGATCACATCAGGGCGCAGCGACATCGCCTTGTCCACCGCCTCACGTCCATTCTGGGCCGTATCAATCACCGTCAGCATGGGATCCTGATTGATGATCTCGCTCACCCGACGGCGAAAGAAGCTCGAATCGTCGACAACTAATACCTTGACTGCCATTGTTGTTTTTCTAACTCCTTGGGCCTGAGCTATTAATGTCTACGCGCATATGCTTTGAGCAGACTCGGCACATCCAAAATAAGAGCAATTCCGCCATCACTGGTAATGGTCGCCCCAGCCATGCCAGGGGTACCTTGCAGCAGGTTATCAAGTGGCTTGATCACTACCTCTTCCTGACCAATCAGGCTATCTACCACAAACCCGATTTGCTGAGTGCCAATCTGCACGATCACCACATGTCCGGTATCCTGACGTGAACGCTTGTTGGCGCCACGAATCAACCATTTATGCAGATAGAAGAGCGGTATCGCCTTCTCGCGCACAATGATGGTGAGCTGGCCATCAACCATGTTGGCCTTTTTCAGATCCAGATGGAAAATCTCGTTCACACAACCAAGGGGAAGTGCGAAGGTCTGCTCACCCACTTCCACCATCAGAGTCGGCAGAATGGCTAGCGTCAACGGAACCTTGATTTCAAGACGGGTACCTTTCCCCCAAGTGGAATCTATATGCACCGACCCATTGAGGCTGACAATGCTGGTTTTAACCACATCCATTCCGACACCACGGCCAGAGATATCAGAGATCTCGGCCTTGGTTGAAAAGCCCGGGGCAAAGATCAGGTTATAGGCATCGTTGTCGCTCATGCGAGCGGCAGTATCTGCATCCAGAACACCGCGACTGATGGCAATAGACTTGAGTTTCTCAGGATCCATCCCTGCCCCATCATCCTCGATGCAAAGCAGAATATGATCACCTTGCTGGGAGGCGCTAAGGGTGATTGTCCCTTGCCGCGGCTTGCCCGCTTTCTCTCGCACATCCGGCATTTCGACCCCGTGATCGCATGAGTTGCGAACAAGGTGAACCAGAGGATCGGCGAGCGCCTCTACCAGGTTTTTATCAAGATCGGTCTCTTCCCCCACCATCACCAGCTCAATCTCTTTCTTGAGGGTTCTGGCCAGGTCACGCACCACGCGCGGGAAACGACCAAATACCTTCTTGATTGGCTGCATGCGGGTTTTCATCACCGCACCTTGCAGGTCAGCCGTTACCACATCCAGATTGGCAACAGCCTTTGACATCTCTTCATCATTGCTGGCAATACCCAGGCTCACCAGCCGGTTACGAACCAGTACCAACTCACCTACCATGTTCATGATGACATCGAGGGTCTTGGTATCCACCCGCACCGTCGTATCGCTTTGCACGGCACTGTTTTCTGCTGGCGCAGGCGCAGCCTTGGCGGCAGGCGCTGGTGCCTTGGCTGCTTCAGCGGGTTTTGCGGGGGCTGCCGGTGCTGGTTTGGCAACAGGAGTGGCCGGTTTGGGCGGAGTCACCGCAGCAGGTGCGGCAGGTGCGGCAGGTGCGGCAGGTGCGGCAGGTGCGGCAGGTGCGGCAGGTGCGGCAGGTGCGGCAGGTGCGGCAGGTGCCATAGTACTCTGAGGCCCTTGACCACGACCATGCAATTCATCAAGCAGGCGTTCAAACTCATCATCATCGATAAGCTCGTCCACCTCTTTTTGCACCGATTTCAGAGGATTCACCTCTGGCGCCCCCATGTGCTGTCCCTGACCATGGAGTTGATCCAGCAAGGCCTCAAACTCATCATCGGTGATATCGCCAGAGCCACCAGCGATAGGCGCTGCTGCAACCGTCTTGGTCGGTGCCCCACCCACGCCGTGGAGCTCGTCCAGCAGGCGTTCAAATTCGTCTGCAGAAATTTCATCTATCGAGCCGCCGCCATTGACAGGAGCAGGCTCGCTGCTGGTGGCTGCGGGTTCAACAACTTCTGGAGCAACTTCTTCAACAACTACCGGTGCTGCAGGTTCAGATTCTACAGCCGCAGCCGCACTGGTAGCAGTGCGCAGTTGCTCTTCCCCTTCTGGCTTGCACAACTCATGGAGGTCATGAAGCAAATCATCTGACGCAGGGCTGGGGGCTTCGCGATTTTGAACCTGGGCGAACATGACATTGATGGCGTCCAGCGCTTGCAGGATCACATCCATCAGCTCCGCAGTAACGGTTCGCTTGCCATTACGCAAGATATCGAACACGTTTTCCGCACCGTGGCATACATCAACCAGTTCACCGAGCGACAGAAAACCTGCCCCCCCTTTCACGGTATGGAAACCGCGAAAGATAGCATTCAACAGGTTCTTGTCATCGGGCCGCTTTTCCAAGTCGACCAGTTGTTCAGACAACTGTTCCAATATTTCGGATGCTTCGACCAGAAAGTCTTGCAGTATGTCTTCATCAACTTCGAAGGCCATGCGTCACTCCATTAGAATCCCAAGCTAGACAGCAGATCGTCCACATCATCCTGACCATTGACCACATCGGCACGAGCCTCGGGGTTCATGATAGGGCCCTCTGCTTCAATCCCGTTGACAGGAATACTACGAGTTGAATGCTCAGCAGAAGCCTCACCAAACATGGTCAGCATTTCTATTAATTTTGTTTCAACTTCCTGAACAAGCTTGATGACCTTGCGGATCATCTGACCTGTCAAATCCTGAAAATCTTGTGCCATCAGGATTTCTGTCAGCAGTTGCCGTAATTTATCGGCATCAGACTCTGAAGCCTTAATAAAATCATCAAGTTGGTGACATAAGGATTTGAACTGCCCCACGCTCATGTCACGAGACATCAGGGCATTCCAGTTCGGCATCACCAGCTGGATATTGTCATTCAGGCGATCCGCTATCGGCAAACTGGCTTCCACCGCATCCATTGTGCGATTGGCCGCTTTGTCGGTCATATCGATAACGTAGCTCAAGCGCTCCCGAGCATCGGGAATATCATGAGTAGCCAAATCGGGAATACGGGGATCAAGGCGAAATTCTTGAAGTGAATCATGCAGTTGTCGGGTCAGCTGACCTACTTTTTCAAACAGATCGGCTGCGTTGGGGGCACATACTTCGGCAAGCAGTTCATCGGCCAGCTCAAATTCGCCTTGCTCCAGATGAGCAACAAGCATCCTTGCCTGGTCGAGCGAAATCATTGCTCTCGTTTTGGCCATCATCCCTGCAGCTCCTTAGCCAATTCGTTCGAAAATTTTGTCGAGTTTTTCTTTGAGCGTTGCTGCGGTGAAGGGCTTGACGATGTAACCATTGACGCCAGCTTGGGCGGCTTCAATGATCTGCTCACGTTTGGCTTCAGCGGTTACCATCAGTACCGGCAGATGCTTGAGCTTCTCATCGACACGGATGGCTTTAAGCAGGTCAATACCTTGCATGCCAGGCATGTTCCAGTCGGTAACTACAAACTGAAAATCACCATTTTTCAGCATCGGCAGCGCTGTATTGCCGTCATCCGCCTCATGGGTATTGTTGAATCCCAAGTCGCGCAGCAAGTTCTTGATAATCCGGCGCATCGTTGAAAAATCGTCAACAATGAGGATTTTCATGTTCTTGTCCAAAATTCCCTCCTAAATAGCCACCAGAGTGGCTCACTTACATGATGCTAAAAACGGGTTGTGTCGTGCGGATTATGCCTTAGAGTTTCATCTCAGTGTAGCCAGTACAAACACTTATAGATGCCAATCTCTCAAACGAGCACGCAATCTGTGCATTGCCTGACTGTGGATCTGGCTCACACGCGACTCGCTGACATTCAAAACCTCGCCAATTTCACGCAAATTCAGCTCTTCATCGTAGTAAAGAGAGAGAACCAAAGCTTCTCTCTCTGGTAGACGACCAATTTGCTCGGATAATTGAATCTGAAATCGCTCGGCAGCCAATTCATCGAATCCCGAGCCTGAAGGAGCATCATCGGGGTTGCCGATCACATCCTCGCTGACCCCCAGATCCTCGATACCGATAATTTTGCCGCAAGAGACGTCTTGCAGCATCGCATGGTAATCAGCGATGGAGACCCCCATCTCGGCAGCAACCTCGGTATCTCGCGCGTCACGCCCGTGAGTCTGCTCGACATTCTCGATCGCTTCTGCAATAGCGCGACTATTGCGATGCACTGAACGGGGCACCCAGTCACCACGCCGGATCTCATCCAGCATGGCGCCACGGATGCGGATCCCGGCATACGTCTCGAAGCTGGCCCCCTTGCTACCGTCAAAATTGCGGGAAGCTTCAAGCAGCCCAATCATACCTGCCTGGATCAGGTCATCCAGCAAGACACTGCTGGGCAGGCGAGCCAACAAATGCTGGGCAATTCGCTTGACCAGGGGAGCATGACGCTCCACCAGCACATAGGAATCCTGATGACGCAAGTACGCTTGGGCTTTATTCACGGGAACCTTCCTGTGTTGTGGCCGGTTTCTGCAACAAATTTTCCAGGAAAAACTCCAGATGGCCGCCCGGCTGGTTGGGAACCGGCCAGCTCGCCGCCTTGTTGGCAAGGGCCCGAAACGCCAGTGCGGCCGGCGACTTGGGAAACGCCTCGACAATCAGCTTCTGCTTGCGCACGGCGGCACGCAGATTGGTGTCATAAGGTACACAGGCGACCAGCTCCAGGGAGGTATCGAGGAAACGATCCGTGACCCGGGTCAGTTTGGCAAAGAGCTCCTGCCCTTCACGCAGACTGCGCACCATATTGGCCACCACCTTGAAACGAAACACGCCGTGATCCTTGGAGAGGATCTTGATGAGGGCGTAGGCATCGGTGATGGAGGTCGGCTCATCACAGACCACCACCATGATGTCTTGAGCTGCTCGGGTGAAGCTCAGCACCATGTCGGAGATCCCCGCAGCCGTATCCACCAGCAGGATGTCGACCTGGGTTTTCATCTCGCTAAAGGCACGGATAAGCTCGGCATGCTGCACCGGAGAAAGCTCGACCATGGACTGGGTGCCCGAGGTCGCAGGCACGATCATCATGCCGTAAGGGCCTTCAACGATGATATCGTCGATGGTGCATTCACCCGCCAGGACATGAGAGAGATTGCGATGAACCCGCAGCCCCAGCATGACGTCGACGTTGGCCAGACCCAGGTCGGCATCCAGCACCATCACCCGCTTGCCTTGGGCGGCCATGGCTCCGGCCACGTTCAGGGTCACGTTGGTCTTGCCCACGCCACCTTTACCACCGGAAACGGCGATTACTTTTACTCGATTGTTTTGACGCATTTTGCGCAGACCACTCGCCTGATCCATATACATGTTACTCATAAAACTCCGAATCTTCGGCCTCGCCAAAGCCTGCGCCCCAGAAATAGGGCTCCTCTGTTTCTCGCTCCAGCGAGCCCATGGCAGCCCCGACGAGCTGCGCCGCATTGGCAACCTGAATATCTTCCGGAACCCTTTGTCCGTCAGTGATATAGCTGATGGGCAATGAATTCTGGATACACACGTTAATCACTTCGCCAAGATTCAGACTTTCATCCAATTTGGTAAGTATGCAGCCGCTTAATGGAATACGCCGGAAATGGTCAACCGCTTCCTGCATCACCCGACGCTGGGAAGTTGCCGACATCACCAGATAACTGCGGATCCGTACCTTGGCATTCTTGACCAGGGTATCGAGCTGCTCGGTCAACCGGATATCCCGTTGGCCCACCCCGGCCGTATCGATAAGTACCAGCCGACGGTGGCGGAACTGATAAAGGGCATTGGCCAGCTCTTCGGCATCACGCACCTGCCGTACCGGGCAACCCATGATGCGGCCATAGGTCTGCAGCTGTTCATGGGCACCAATCCGGTAGTTGTCGGTGGTGATCAGCGCCACCTGTTCGGCGCCATACTTCATGGCGAAACGGGCAGCCAGCTTGGCGATGGTAGTGGTTTTGCCCACCCCGGTCGGACCAAGCAGCGCAACCGCGCCGCCCTGACGCATGATCTCGTCCTCACTGATCTTGAGCTGGGCAGTCAGCACCTCGGCCAACTGGGCCATCGCCTGATGGATGGACATATCTTCGGGGATCAGTCCCGCCAGTTGATCGGCAAAGGCATCATCAAAGCCGAGCTTCTTGAGCTCCTTGATCAACAGGGCCCGCATCGGTTCGCGGCGCTCCACCTCTTGCCACATCAGCCCGGAGATCTGGTGCTCCAGCAATTTGCGGATGCTGGCCATCTCCTTGCGCATCCCCTCCATCTCCTGATCCCGCTGGGCAGGTTGAGGGGCGCGCTGGCCTGAGGCAACCCGGGCCTTGGGCTTGGCAGGTTCCGGAGCGGCGCCCCACTGCCCCTGCTCGGCCAATGTTCTGGGCGCTGCATTGGCAGCAGCCAAACCGGCCGATTGGGTATTGCCCATTGGCGCCCCATTGCCCGGCTTGAGCTTCTGCTGGCGCGCCAGCAAGGCGGCCAGGGTATCGGCATAATGTTCGTTTTGCTCCTTCGCCGGCGTCGGCTCGGGGCGGATCATCTGCCGTGCAGCAGACGAAATATTGACGCTCTCATCGTTCAGCTGACGGCGAACCGGCGCATCTTTGGGCCCCGGAACCTGGGATTGATAATCGACTGCGGCGACTATCTCTACCCCTCCGGTGACCTTCTTGTTGGACATGATGACGGCGTCAGGCCCGAGAGTCTCCTTGACCTCGGCCAGAGCCGTTCGCATATCCTTGGCAAAAAACCGCTTAATCTTCACCCGTCGTCTCCGCTAACTAGTTCTGCCCTACCGCACTGACGATGCGGATCTGCTTGTCGTCGGGCACTTCCTGATAAGACAGAACGCGCAATCCAGGAATGGCATTCTTGACAAATTTCGCCAGGGTATTGCGCAAGATCCCCGATGTCAGAAGCACGGCCGGTTGGCCTTCCAATTCTTGTCGTTGAGTGGCTTCCACCAGCGAACGCTGCATCCGCTCAGCCAGACCCGGTTCAATACCGGCACCATCACCGCCACCAGCCTGCAGGGATTGATGCAATATACGTTCCAATTCCGGCGCCAAGGTAATCACCGGCAGCTCGGGATCGGGGCCTGCAATCTCCTGCACAATCAGGCGACGCAGGGCAATCCGGCAAGCGGCCGTGAGCACTTCCGGATCCGGACTGCGCGGCGCGTATTCAACCAGGGTCTGCAGGATAGTGCGCATATCGCGGATTGGCACGCCTTCATTGAGCAAATTCTGCAATACCTTCACAAGGTTACCCATGCTGATCACTTCCGGCACCAACCCTTCGACCAGCTTGCTCTGATGTTTGCCAATCATATCGAGCAGTTGTTGTACTTCGTCATGGCCCAGCAACAGAGCTGCATGGTTGGTCAGAATCTGGCTCAGATGGGTCGCCACCACGGTCGCGGTATCTACCACCGTATACCCCAGCGTCTGTGCCTGAGAGACCATCTCCTTGGCAACCCAGACCGCTTCCAGTCCGAAGGCGGGATCCCGGGTCGCTATTCCCTGGATCTGGCCGAACACCTGCCCCGGATTGATGGCCATCTCCTTATCATGGTAGACATTGGCCTCGCCGGTACTGACTCCCATCAAGGTGATGCGGTATTGGTTTGGCGCCAGATCCAGGTTGTCGCGAATGTGGACGGCAGGGACCAGAAAGCCCAGCTCTTGCGAGAGTTTCTTGCGCACCCCTTTGATCCGGTTGAGCAGTTCGCCACCCTGATTGCGATCTACCAGCGGGATCAGCTGATAACCCACTTCCAGCCCGATGATGTCCACCGGCATCACATCGTCCCAGCTCAGCTCTTTCTGCTCATGAGGCTGCTCAGCTGTAGCAGGCAGCAGCTCTCCCTTGGCTGCTTTGGCGGCCGCCAGTTTCTCGCGGCGCAGCAACCACCAGGCGCCGGCGGCGGCGAGAGCCCCCAGACTCAGGAAGGCGAAATGCGGCATCCCCGGCACCAGTCCCATCATCAGCAGAATACCGGCGGAGATGATCAGGGCTTTGGGATTGTCAAACAGCTGACCCAGCACCGCAGTTCCCATGTCCTGATCGGTATTCTGACGGGTCACTATGATGGCGGCGGCGATGGAGAGCAGCAGGGAGGGGATCTGCGCCACCAGACCGTCACCGATGGCCAACAGGGTATAGATCTCGGCAGATTCGCTGAAGGTCAGCTGGTGCTGCATCATCCCGATGATGAAGCCGCCGATGATGTTGATAAAGAGGATCATGATGCCGGCAATGGCATCCCCTTTGACAAACTTGGAGGCACCATCCATGGAGCCGTAGAAGTCAGCTTCCTGGGTTACATCCTGACGACGCTTCTTCGCCTCTTCCTGATTGATGAGACCGGCGTTCAAATCGGCATCGATGGCCATCTGTTTGCCCGGCATCGCATCAAGGGTAAAACGGGCACTCACTTCCGCGATCCGTCCGGCCCCCTTGGTAATGACCACAAAGTTGATGATCATCAGGATGGTGAAAACGATGATGCCGACCGCATAGTTGCCGCCGATCACCACATTACCGAACGCCTCGATCACATGGCCGGCCGCCGCACTACCATTGTGACCTTCCAGCAACACCACCCGGGTCGAGGCGACGTTCAACGCCAACCGCAGCAAGGTAGCGAGCAGCAGTACGGTCGGGAAGGCAGCGAATTCGAGGGGACGGCGGGTATAAACGGATACCAGCAGCACCACGATGGAGAGGGCAATGTTAAAGGAGAAGAGCACGTCCAGCATCAGCGGCGGGATGGGTAACACCACCATGCCGAGCGCGGCCAATACCAGCAGAGGGGTACCAAGGCCTTTGCCCAAAACTCCCCGGTACTCTTTGAACTGGCCCAATACTGCCTTGAATTCCATCGCGCTTCTCAATTTCAACCTGCTGGTACCAGATTAAAGCAAACATCAAGCCAACAATGCAAGACATTGAAATACAATGGATTTATTTTGACTACGTCAGAACTTTGTCATTTGCGATATTCGGTCGGAATGGGGAGATCTTTAGCCAGCGGCTGGGGACGGCGCCCCTGACCACGGCGGAATTTCTTGAGCTGGAAGACATAGGCGAGCACCTGGGCAACCGCCGCAAACAGTCCTTCCGGGATCTCGTGGCCCAACTCGGTTGAGTGGTAAATAGCCCGGGTCAAGGCTGGTGACGGCATGATGGGGATCTCGTACTCTCTGGCGATCTCCCTGATCTTCATTGCAATTTCATCGGTGCCCTTGGCCACGACCTTGGGCGCGGCACCGGGCTTGCCGGCATCATACTTGAGCGCTACCGAGTAATGAGTCGGGTTGGTGATCACCACATCGGCCTTGGGTACATCCCCCATCATCCGGCGCATCGCCATCTGCATCTGCAACTGACGGATCTTGCCCTTTACCTCGGGCTTGCCTTCGCTGTCCCTGAACTCGTCCTTGACCTCCTGCTTGGTCATCTTGAGCTGACGCATGTGGTTCCACTGCTGGAACGGCACATCGATGGCCACGATGGGGAGCAGGGCGCAGCAGAGGATGATCAACATCCAGAGAAACAACTCCAGCGCATCGATAATACCGCCGGGGAAACCCTCCATGGATAGGTTGAGCAGGTGATTAAACTGACTTGATAACATCCACCAGGCAAACAGGGTGATGAACACCACCTTGGCGATGGATTTGACCAGCTCAATCAGCGACTGCACCCCGAACATTCGCTTGAGGCCGCTGAGCGGGCTCAGCTTGCTCATCTTGGGCATCATGGCTTCGGTGGAGAAGTTCATCCCCCCCATCAGGGTGTTGCCGATAAAAGCGGCAATCGCCACCAGCGCAAACAAGAGTCCCAGCGGAAGCACCAGTTCCCCCAGCAGCGCCGGCACCATAGCGATCATGGCATTGGGATCGAAAGCCTGCTCCCTGTCCAGGGTAAAGCCCATGGTGACTACCTTGATCATGGCAGTCGCCAGCGAGCCCTTGAGCATCAACAGGCCCAAGACCGCCGAGAGCAACACGCTGGCGGTTCCCAACTCTTTTGAACGTGCAATCTGCCCTTTTTCACGGGCCTGTTGCAGTCGTTTGCCCGTGGGTTGTTCGGTACGTTCCTGGTCGGTATCAGCCATGAGCGCCCCCGAAGCACTGGGTGTTGATCAGCTCGCAGCTGACCTCCTGCACCCGCTCCCACATGATGTCGAAGTGGCCGAGGAACCCGCCGATAGTGAGCCAGAGGATGAGCAGACCCGACATCATGCTGACCGCAAAACCGATACTGAAAATGTTGAGTTGCGGCGCCGCCCGGGTCATGACACCAAAGGCGAAGTTGATTAAGAGCAAGGCGACGATGGCTGAAAGCGACATCACCAAAGCAGCCTGATACATCACACCCAGAAACGCACTCAGGGTTTTCATGGATGAAACCGAGAGGCCGTGCTCGGAGACAGGCAGTGTCTCGAAACTAAGAATGACCAGCCTCAGCATCACCAGATGACCATCCAGCGCCAGAAACACCAGGGTCGCCAGCATCAGATAAAACTGACCCACCACGGGGGCCGACTGGCCATTCATCGGATCCACCAGGGTGGCAAAGCCGAGGCTGGTTTGCATGGCGATGACCTGACCGGCCATCACGAAGCTCTCCATCAGAAACTGGGTCATCAGGCCGAGGGCAATACCGATGAGCAGCTGCTGGCCCAATACCAGAAAGCTGCCGACCGAGAAGAGTTCAATGGGGGGCATTTTCGGAAGCAGCGGGGCAATCAGAAAGGTGATGGCCAAAGCCAGCCCCATCCGTACCCGCGCAGGAGCAAGGCGGCTGCCGAACACCGCCATCACCATCAGCAGGCTGCTCACCCGCGCCAGCGGCCAGAGGATGGAAGACAACCACTCCATGATCAGAGCGGTTGTGTAGGTCATCCCACCACCTCGGGAATTTGATTGACCATCAGTATGAAGAAGTCCATCAGACTCTGCATTCCCCAGTGAGCACCAATTCCCAGGGCCAGCAGGGTCACGATAAGACGGGGCAGAAAGCTCAGGGTCTGTTCGTTGATGGAGGTGGCCGCCTGAAAAATGGCTACCACCAGCCCGATAGCGAGGCTGGGCAGGATCACGGCGCTGACCATGATATTGACCAGCCAGAGCGCCTCGCGAAAGACGTCGACAAAGGTTTCAGGACTCATGTTCGGGCTCCTTGCGCTCGACCGGCTAACCAGCACCCAGTCCGAAACTGTTGGCCAACGACCCCAGAATGAGATTCCAGCCATCCACCATCACGAACAGCATCAACTTGAAGGGCAGCGAGACGATCATCGGCGAGAGCATCATCATCCCCATCGCCATCAGAATACTGGCGACCACCAGATCGATGACCAGAAATGGCAAGAACAGCATAAAACCAATCTGGAAGGCGGTTTTCAGCTCGCTGGTGACAAACGCCGGGATCAGCACCCGTAGCGGCACATCGGCAGGTTTCTCCACCTGCACGTTGGCGATCTCCATAAAGGTGTTGAGATCCTTGATCCGGGTCTGGGCCAGCATGAACTGATGGATGGGCAACTCGGCCCGCTCCAGCGCCTCCTTTGCCTGAATGGTCTCGGCCAGATAGGGCTGCAACGCCTCATCATTGATGCGATCCAGCACCGGCGACATGATGAAGAACGACATGAACAGGGCGATGCCGATCAACACCTGGTTGGAGGGACTCTGTTGCAGACCGATCGCCTGGCGCAAGATACCCAACACCACAATGATGCGGGTAAACGAGGTCATCATGATCACCATGGCCGGCAAGAAGGAGAGCGCGGTCATCAGCGCCAGTACTTGCAGGGTCAGGCTGTACTCCTGAGAGCCATCCCCCATGGTCTTGACGGTCACCGCCGACATGGCGTCCTGTGCCAGCGCAGGCCAGGAGCAAAACAGTGGTATCAGCAGGCTGACCAGCAGCCCCGTTTTCAGCCATAAGCCGTTAGCTTTTTTCATGCTTGCCCATCAATTTGCCAAGCTGCTGGGAAAACGCCTGCGGCTGGTTTTCGTCCAGCGGCTCCTCCAGCCGGTAGAGAAAGTTGACCTGCTGCGGTGTTACGCCGACCAGCAGTTGCTGTTCGCCCACCTTGACCACCAGCAGCTTCTCTTTGTAACCCACCGGCAACGAGGCGATGACCCGCATCTGGCCGCCCCCCATGGCGGTCGCCAGCTTGCTCTTCTTGAGCAGAAAGCCCAGCACCAGAATGAGACCAATCACCATCAGACTGGAGAGCAACCAGGAGCTCAGACTAGGCACGTTGGCAGATGCCGCTGTCTCGGCAAAGGCCGGAACAGGCAGCAATAACAACAGGAGGCGCATCATTTGAGCTTCTTGATCCGTTCAATCTGGCTGATGACGTCAGTCAGGCGGATACCGAACTTGTCGTTCACCACCACCACCTCGCCGTGAGCGATCAGGGTACCGTTGACCAAGACATCCAGCGGCTCGCCTGCAACCCGATCCAGCTCCACCACCGAGCCCTGGTTCAACTGCAACAGGTTGCGGATGCTGATCTGGCTGCGGCCCACCTCCATGGCGATAGTGACCGGAATATCGAGAATGGTGTCGAGCTTGCGACGCTCCTCGGCACTGATGGGGGCATCATCTTTCAACTCTTCCAGCGGGGCTGGCTTGGCTTCCGCCGTCACCTGCTCCTCCAGAGCCGCAGCCCAGGCATCAGCCATCAGATCCTCTTCCTCAGTTCCGCTCATCTTGTTTCCTTATGCTACTTCGTGACCGTTTACCGTAATAAACCGTCAATTATCGCTGTTGATCTTCGATACTGCGCTCGAGCTCTTCCAGCTCGGCCTCGCCATCAATTCGTACCCCGCCCCGGGTCACCAGATGCATCTCCGTCTTGACCCCTTCCGGACGTTTGAGCTTGTCGGTGATCTTGAGCGCCACATTATCCTTGGTGCGGCCCATCTTGGCGTGGAAAGTGGGCAAGTCCTCGACAAAAACCAGCAGATTTTCCGGCATATCGACCGGAATGATATCGCCAGGTCGCAGCTCCATCAGCTCACGCAAAGTGAGTTCGGTCTCCAGCAGCTTGGCGCGCAGCTCCACCTTGACGTCCATGATCTCGTCACGCAGCGCCTTGCTCCAGCGTACGTCGGTATCCCCCTTGTCACTCTGCACACCGGCATCCAGCAGCTCACGGATCGGCTCCAGCATGGAGTAGGGCATCGCCACGTGGAAGTCGCCGCCGCCACCATCGAGCTCGATGTGGAACGAGCTGACCACGATCACCTCGGTCGGGCTGACGATGTTGGCCATCGCCGGGTTCACTTCGGAGTCGAGATACTCGAACCCCACGTCCATCACCGGCGCCCAGGCATCCTTGTAATCCTCAAACACCAGTTTGAGCAGCATCTGGATAATGCGCCGTTCGGTCGGGGTAAATTCGCGCCCTTCAATCTTGGCGTGATAACGGCCATCGCCACCGAAGAAGTTCTCTACCAGGATGAAGACCAGTCGAGCCTCCATGGTGATGAGTGCCGTCCCCTTGAGCGGGCGGAAGCGCACCATGTTGAGACTGGTCGGCACAAACAGGGTATGAACATACTCGCCAAACTTGAGCATCTGCACGCCGTTGATGGAGACCTCAGCGGTACGACGCATCATGTTGAACAGGCTGATCCGCATATGGCGGGCGAAACGTTCATTCACCAGCTCCAGCGTCGGCATGCGACCACGGACGATGCGGTCCTGGGAGGAGAAGTCAAACTGGGCTACGCCGGGGTCTCCAGCGCCGCCTATCTCTTCCTCTTCGACATCATCGACACCGTGCAAGAGGGCATCAATTTCGTCCTGACTTAACAGATCGCTCACGCTTCACCTACTGCATTACAAAGCCGGTAAACAGCACTTGTTCGATAACGGGGGAAGAGACCAGGTCCTTGAGCACCCGACGGCACTCTTCCAGTGAATCCTTGCGCAGCTTCTCCTTGCCTTCAAAGGTCATCAGCTGTTCGGCACTGGCTGCACTGAATACCCGCAACAAGGTGCCTTCAATCAGGGGGATATTCTGTTTGGCCAGCGTCTCGTCGGCGGTACCGCGCACCATCAGCTGGATCTTGATCTGCACCAGTCGATCTCGCTGGGCACCTGCAACGTTGAAGACAAAGGGGCGCGGCATACCGACATAGAGGGAAGGTTTAGGCGCTTCCTCCTTGGGTGCAGCCTCGGCACCTTCCGCCGCTTCAGCGGGCGGTTTATCGGAGCCGGAGAGCATCAGGAAGGCGCCAGCACCACCACCGCCCAGCAAAATTACCGCCAGGGCAATGATAATGATCAGCTTCTTTTTCTTGCCCGCAGCCGGGTCTTTTAGCGTCAACTCGTTATCGTCAGCCATCCCTTGTCCACCCTAGTCTCAAACTTGTTCGATATCATAAACTTACTCGGGATTGCATCAAGCATAGAAATCAATTCCGGAACCGTTTGTCGATTCCACCAGCAAACTGGGGTTGGATGTGGTGAGCTCCCCTTCAACCAGCCCGTTACCGGACCGCGGCTGACCACTACTCTGCCCCTGCCCGTTAGAGGTGGGCTGGCCCTGTTGCTGCTGTTGTTGCGACTGCTGCTGCACCTGCGTCTGACCAAGCTGGATCCCCTGCCCTGCCAGCATGTCACGCAGCCGGGGCATCGCCTGCTCCAGCATCTCGCGGGTCTGTCCATGTTGTACCACAAAATGGACGTTGGCCTGGCTGTCGGACCCCATATGGATCTGGATCTTCATCTTGCCAAGGCCGAGGGGGTCGAGCTGAATTTCCGCCTGTTGCAGTTTTTCGGCCAGCATCACATTGACCTTCTGGTGTAATTCGGCAGGCGCTTCCTGACTGGCCAGTTTCAAATGGGGTAAATTCTGCGGCTCACGGCGCAGCGTTGTCTCAGCGGCGGGCGCCCGGCTATCGGCTACCTGTGGCTGAGTTTGGCTGTTCTGGCCATGCTGAACAGTCTGGTTCTGGCTGCTCTCACCGCTCGATGTCGCCGCAACCAGGCTCTTCTCCGCCTCACCGGCCTTCGGTTTTACCTCAAGCGAAACCGCTTTGCGCACCTCGTCGGTGCCGGTCACTTCCATCTGCTTGATGCCGGCTGAAATGGTCGACAGCGGCGCTTGCGGCCCTTGAGATTCAGCCTGTGCCAACACCTGCTGCGGCGCCACCATCACGGGGGCGGCAGCACTATCGCTCTGAGCCGTCGCAGTTGCCGTTACGCTGCTCTGGGCTGCGGCACTTTCTGCGGCACTTTGCGCCGTCGTCACGGGCGCCGAACCTTGATTGGCGGCGGTGGCTGGCTGCAGGCTTCCCTCGGCAACACTCTTTTCTGCCCCCTTGCCAGCTACCCCACTTCCATCCGCAGTTGCTGAAGTAGTTGCAGCGCCCGCCTCAGACTGCTTGAGCCCCTCGCTGAAGGCCTTGAGCGCAGCCCCCTGAGTCGCGGCTTGCGTCGCCTGCCCCTTGTTAGTCAAAGCATTGCTGGCGGCGGGATCGGATTTGCTGTCGCCAGCCTCTTTTGCAGCGAGAGACTCCGCGGATTTGGCGGTGTTTGCCGACTCATCGACCGGCAGCACCTTGGCCAGCTGAGCCATCCGCTCGGCCCCCGTGAGGGGCTTGGAGTGCTTGCCATCTGCTCCGAGGGTTTCGCCCTTGGCAGAGGCTTTCTCCCCGGCCTGCCCATCCGCAGTAGTGGCGGCATCTTCACCTTCAGAGGAGAGAACGGCAGCAGAGGCATCGCCCTTCGCCACCACTCGCGCCGCTGAGGACGATACCGTGGTATCAAGAGTCGAGTTGGCGGTCGTCGCCAACGGCGACTGCGCCCCGGTCTGACCAGCAAGCTGTTGGGCAATCCTGGCTGCGGCTGGGGTCTGCTCGCTTTCATCAAGCGCAATCCCCTCCAGCTCACCCTCTTGCGGCAACGGATTGCCGTCTACCGCAGTGGCGGTCTGTTGGGCCGCCACCGCCAGCTGGGGAGTCACTAGCGAGGTATCGAGCTTGAGGGAGTCTTGCAGGCGCAGTAGAAAGTCGGTGGCAGGGACCTCCTCCACCTTGTTGTCGGCGTCAGGATCCTGCTCCTTGCCGGTCTCCTCTTTGGGAGAGGCGCTCTCGGTCGCCAAAGATTTGGCTGATCGGACATGGTTACCGCCCTGAGTGGCCTCGGCGGCGCCCTGTTCGCTGTTCCGGGCCTTGGCAATCAGGGTGGCGAAATCACCCTTGCTGTCGCTACCGGTTCCCCCATCGATACTTTTGCTCTCGACGGAACCGCTCAGAGGCGCTTTGTCCAACCCGTTGGCCGCAGCCGAAGGCGTTTGTGTCAACAGTGTCTGCATCATGATGGGATCCCTGAATTCTGGTGGCCCCCAAAGAGATGGCCGCCGACAATGTCCAGATCAAAGCAAGTTACAGGCCAGATTGATGAAAGCGTCGCAACATGGCGTACTCATCCAGCATCTTCTGCTCCTGACGCTGGGCTTTCTGCTGCTCGCGGCTCGCTTGCTTCTCCAGTAACAGCTCTACCGCCTTGCGCCGCTGCTGGGCCGCCAGCCACTCTTCACGGCGCTGTTCCAGCGCCTGACGCACCTGCAACACCCCTTCGTACTGCTGGGTCGCTGCCTGTTCGAGCTTGTTGATAAAGGCGTGATACTGGGTATTTTGCTGGGGCGAAATCCCCTGCAGGCCGCGATCGGTCCACTGCTGGTGATAGATCTGGCGGTACTGGTTGAGGGCATTTTGCTGATCCATGAACAGCTTGAGATCCTGCTGCGCCTTCACCAGCGCCAGCGCACACTGCTGCTCCGCCTCCACCAGTCGATCGGCCAACAATACCAACCCTTTACTCATCGTCGACCTCTCTGTTACCGACCATCATCAGCGCATCAATGGCATCGCCACCATCTGCAAGGCTTGCAGGCCATCATCGTAGTGAATAACCTCGCGCATCCCCTGCTGCAAGAACTGATCCAGATAGGGTTTTTGAATGATGGCGCGGTCAATGCGCGGATCGGCCCCCTGACTGTAGGCGCCGATGGTGATGAGATCCCGGTTCTGCTGATAGAGGGAGTAGAACTGCTTGAGGGTGCGCGCCAGATCCATATGTTCCGGCGAGGTCACCATGGGCATGACCCGGCTGATGGACTTCTCGATATCGATAGCCGGATAGTGACCCGCATCGGCCAGCTCGCGCGACAGCACTATGTGGCCATCGAGGATCGCCCGCGCCGCATCGGCAATGGGATCTTGCAGGTCATCCCCCTCGGTCAGGACGGTGAAGAAGGCGGTGATGGAGCCCTGGCCGTCACTGCCGTTGCCCGCCCGCTCCACCAGCGCCGGTAATTTGGCAAATACCGACGGTGGATAACCCTTGGTTGCAGGCGGCTCGCCCACCGCCAGCGCTATTTCACGCTGGGCCTGGGCATAACGGGTGAGGGAGTCCATCAAGAGCAACACATTAAGCCCCTGATCGCGGAAATACTCGGCAATGGCCAGCGCCGTTTCACACCCCTTGAGCCGCATCAGCGGCGAGGCGTCGGCGGGAGCCGCCACCACCACGGAGCGGGCTCGCCCCTCCTCTCCCAGAATGTCTTCGATAAACTCTTTCACCTCCCGACCCCGTTCACCGATGAGGCCGACCACTACCACATCCGCCACCGAGCCGCGGGTCATCATGCCCAGCAGCACCGATTTACCGACACCGGAACCGGCAAACAGCCCCATCCGCTGGCCCTGACCGACCGTCAGCACGGCGTTGATGGCGCGTACCCCCACGTCCATCGGCTGATGGATCGGGCGGCGAGAGAGCGGGTTGATGCGGTGCTGGGCAAACTGCACGGTCTGGGAGGAGAGAATGGGGCCGAGCCCATCGAGTGGCTGACCAATGCCGTCGATGACCCGACCGAGAAGATTCATACCGACCGGAATACCATGCTCTTCAGTGATGGGCACCACCCGGGCACCGGGGATCACCCCCTTGAGCTGCTCGCTCGGCATCAGATAGAGGCGATCGCCAGAAAAACCGACCACTTCAGCCTCCAGCGTCCCATCCAGGGTATCGATGCGACAGAGGGCACCGATGGCGGCACGGCAGCCGATGGCTTCGAGGGTCAGCCCCACCACCCGGGTCAATTTGCCGGCAACCGGCGGTTTGGGGGCGCTGTCGCGAACCTTGTACCCTTGCAACCGGTTCAGTAGCGAGCCGCTCATCTGGCCTCCTGAGAGCTAAAAAGTGCAGCCGGACGGCAACGTCCGGCATCGGTTATGGGCGTGAGTCCTGCGAAGCCGGTTTCTGTGACGCATTGTCCCGCAAGAAGTTGCGCAGCAACTGATCGATGCGCCCGGAGAGGGTCAGATCGATGCTGGAGAGCTCGGTCGCCAGTTGCAGATCGCCGGGGGAGAGGGTGGGATCGCTCTGCAATCGCCAATGGCGCTTGGCACACTCTTCGGCGCCAAATGCCTGCTCGATTCGCGCGATATCGTCGGGGTGGAGCATCAGAGTTACCCCCTGTTCGGCGGCGGGCAGCAAGGCCAGCCCCTCTTTAAGCGCCTCCAGCAGAATGCGGGGGGAGGTCTCCGCTTCGTGACGAATAAGCGCGCGGGCCAGTTGCATCACCAGCGAGACCAACTGCTGCTCCACCGCCTGATCCAGCTCGTTAAGCGGATTGGCAAGGCGGGCGGCGAGCCCCTGCCAGTGGGCAATCTCCTGCTCCACCAGCTCGCGGCCCATGGCCAGCCCCTCCTCGCGCCCCTGTTCGAGACCGGCAGAGTGGCCCTGTTGCAATCCTTCCAGCTTGCCCTCTTCCATCCCCTTGGCATAACCGGACTCGCGCCCCTCAGCCATCCCCTCTTCCCAAGCGGCCTGACGGATCGCGTCAAGCTCTTCGGCGGTGATGCTGGGGGTCGGCTCCTGTTCGGGCTCCGGCTCCACCACCTCCTCTTCCTGCTGATACCAGTCAGGGGCCAGGCCAAGAGCATTGGTAGGCGCTCCCGCCTCTACCTCGACCTCCATCTCGGGCCAGCCCCAGGTCTCTACCCGGGCATCATCGCCCTCAGGGCGCACATAACCACGCAGTTTGTTATTCATGCTTTGCGCGGCTCCTCACCACTGCCTGATGCGGGCTTGGCATCGCGGTTCTGTTTATGGGCCATGGCTTAGAGGAACTCCTCGCCGCCACCGGCGCCCAGCATGATTTCGCCTGCATCCGCCAGACGACGGGCGATGGAGAGGATCTCTTTCTGGGCCGCTTCCACTTCGGAGACCCGGATCGGCCCCATGGCCTCCAGATCGTCCGCCAGCATTTCGGCCGCCCGTTTGGACATGTTCTTGAAGATCTTCTCGCGCATCTGATCGTCGGAGCCCTTGAGGGCACGTTGCAGCAGATCCCCCGGCACTTCCCGCAGCATGGTCTGGATGCCGCGATCGTCCACATCGATGAGGTTCTCGAACACGAACATCAAATCCTGGATCTGCTGACTCATCTCTTCGTCCGACTCGCGGATGGAGTCCATCAACTGGCCTTCGATATTGGTATCCAGATAGTTCATGATGTTGGCGGCAGCCTTCAGGCCGCCCATCTTGGCTGCCTGGGCACCGGCCGCACCAGCGAACTGTTTCTCCATGATGTCGTTCAACTCTTGCAGTGCCGCCGGTTGTACCTCTTCGAGGTTGGCGATACGCATTACCAGATCGAGGCGCACCTGCTCCGGGAACTGGCTCAGGATCTCGGCGGACTGCTCCGGCTCCAGATAGGAGAGCACGATAGTCTGGATCTGCGGGTGTTCATTCTGGATGATGCTGGCTACCTGACGGGCATCCATCCACTTGAGCGAATCGAGGCCGCGGGCGCCGGAACCGAGAATGATCTGGTCCACCAGGTTGCTCGCCTTGTCCTCGCCAAGGGCCGCCACCAACGCCTTGCGCACGAAGTCTTCGCTGCCGATACCGATGTTGGTGTACTTCTGGATATCGTCGATGAATTGACGGTGCACCGCCGCCACCCGATCGTGACTGAAGTCAGACATGGAGGCCATCGACATACCGAGCCGCTGCACCTGCTTGGGCTCGAGATGACGGAAGATCTGGGCGGCATCCTCTTCATTGAGGCTCAGCATCAGCACCGCAGCCATCTCCATCCCCGACATCTGGTCGAGGATCTGGCGCTGACTGTCGGTGATGTCATTGCCGGTGACTTGACTCTTCTTTTCTTCAGGCATCTTTGTTCGTTACCCATTCTTTAATGACCTGAGCGGCCAGATCCGGCTCGTTCGCCACCAGCGCACGTACCGCCTTGAGCAAGTCTTCGTCACGGTGCAGATCCGGCAGTTTCAGCTGGCCATCGCGTACACCAAATACCTGATCGTTCTCGACTTGTGCTGACAGCAGGCTCAACTCGTCGTCGCCACCCAGTACGGTGTGGTTGTCGAAATCCACTTCCCCTTCCGGTTTGGCATCCGGATAGAGCAGTCGCTTGAGCATGGGGCGAACCACGGTGACGATCAAGACGATGATCACCAGTACCGAGGCGGCAATCCGCACCGCACGCCAGAACCAGGGCTGATCGTAGAGCGGCACCTCGGCCACGGTATCAAGCTCTGGGCGATTGAACGGAATCGCGACCACCTCAAGGGTATCACCACGGGTCACATCAAAGCCAAGGCCACCGCTCAGCAAACGGCGCAATGTATCGAGTTCTGCCTGGGTGCGCGCCTCACGGGTCACAGCCCCGTCGGCACCGGCTACCGCTTTGTAATCCACGGCAACCGAGACGGTCATGCGGCGAATGCCTCCCATCTGGCGACGGGTATGGCTGACGGTGGTATCCAGTTCGAAGTTGCGGGTTGCCTCTTTGCGGGAACGGCCAGAAGCAGCAGCGCTGGCACCATCACCACCGGTCGCCTCCTCGGGAATATTGGAGGCGGCAGGGGGCTGGTTGGAGAGGGCGCCGGGCACACCACCGTTGCTGCCGCTGGCGCTGTTCTCTTCCATGGTCATCTCGGAGCGCACAGCAGGCAAGTCAGGGTTGTAAGTCTTGCGGGTCTGCTCCTGCTGGGAGAAGTCGAGGGAGAGATCCACTTCCGCCGTATAGTTGTCGGCCCCCAGCACCGGGATCAGGATGGCGTCAATTTTTTGTTTGTACTCCAGCTCCTGCTTCTGCTGCATGGCAAACTCTTTGCGAGTCTGGGCCGAGATCGGGTCTTGCGAGCCGGAGTTGAGCAGACGGCCATTCTGGTCAGTGACGGTGACGCGGGTCGGCTCAAGGCCATGTACGGCGGAGGCCACCATATCGACGATGGAGTCCACCTCCCCCTGCCCCAGCGCCGCCCCTTTCAGGTTGAGCACCACTGTGGCACTGGGTTTGCGTTCGTTGCGGGCAAACACGTTGTCTTTCGGGATAGCCAGCAGCACCTGGGCCTTGGCCACATTCTGGAACTGCTCGATGGCGCTCGCCAGCTGGCGCTCGCGGCTCAGCTTCAGACGTTCACTCTCCATCCGCTGGCTGACGCCGAAACTGGAATCTTTGAGCAGGATATCTTCACCACCGATGCTGCTATCGGTGGCATTGGCAAGACCGGCACGGGTCAGGGCCAGTTGGATAGTAGGGTAGCTTTCGGCGTTGACCAGCACGCTCTTGCCATCCACCTCGTAGGGGATCTTCTGCTGATCGAGGAAGTCGAGAGTCTTCACCAGCTCCTGGGTGGTGTAGGTGCCGAGGGGACGCATATCCGGCTCCTTGCCCCACAGCAGGATAAACACCGCAATGGCCAGACAGATGGCAAGCCCCAGGATCAGGGTGATTTGCCGCAGCACATCGGTGTTGGACAGGAAGCCCAGCGCCGAACTCTTCTGCTCATTTTCATCGAGGGCGGCGGTGCCCTCATCGTTTATCAGCAGATCGCCGTTTTGGTCAGTAGCCACGATTTATGTCCTTATTGCTGACATGTTCATGATGTTCAGTCGTCATGGTTTATTGGGGTCGCTTATACCGGCATGTTCATGATGGTCTTGTAGGCATCGACCATCTTGTTGCGCACCTGTACCGTGGCTTCAAAGGCGATGGACGATTTTTGGCCCGCGATCATCACCTCGGCCAGATCCACCGACTTGTCGCCCATATCGAAACGGGTACGCAGATCATTGGCGGCCCCTTGCAGCTCGTTGACGTTGCCAAGCGCCTGTTGCAGCAGCTGACCAAAGTCGGAGGTTACCTGACGACCGGGTTGTGCCAGCGGCGTTGCGCCTGCTTCGATCTTGAGCGCCTGCATCTCTTGCATCAGGCTGCTTGCACTAATTTCCATTTTCCATCCCCAGACAAATCATTGACGCTGGCATGCAATAAGCAATTAGAGTGCCAATGCGTTAAAAACGCGACGAGGATGAGTGGCCAGACCAGGCCGGACGGGTTCGACAACGGCAGGTGGCTCTGATTAAATCCGACTCTGACGCCCACTTTTGCTGGCTGGCAAGGAGTCCGCTCTGGATTATCGCAAACCCGTGTTCAAGGCGATGGACTACATCAGCCACCATCTGGATGACAATCCGGGCCTGGATGAGGTCGCAGCGGCGGCAGCCATCTCCACCTTCCACTTCCACCGTATTTTCAAGACGATGGTCGGCGAGACCATTGCCGGATTTACCCGGCGCCTGCGTATGGAGCGCGCTGCCCGTCGCTTGCTCGCCTCCCCCCAGAGCGATATCACCACCCTCGCACTGGCCGCCGGGTTCTCCAGCTCCCAGAATTTCGCCAAGGCCTTTCGCCTGCACTTCGCCATGAGCCCTTCGGAATACCGCCAGCAGCAGGGGGGAAACTGGAAAAGCAAGATTGGAAACGATCCCCTTCCCTTTGACACCTATGATGGCCTGGTCATGCACCCGGTCACCGAACACCCGGGTCTGTTGCAGGGGGCAAGCGTCAGGCAGATGCCCGCTAGGCGCGTGGCGTACATGCGCCGCCTGGGTCCCTATGGCAAAGAGACCTGCGAGCAAGCTCATCGGGATTTGCTCGCGCTGTTCGCCTCAGACGAGGCGATGACACCGGCGGGTACCCTGAGTCTCTATTGGGATATCCCCGATATCACCGATGAGACCCGTTGCCGTACTGACGTCTGCATCGAGCTGGGGCCAGAGATCCCCGCTGGGCGCCAGTTAACCACCCAGACCATCGCCGCGGGCCCCTATGCGGTTTGTCAGTTTATCGCTCGCGGCGATCAACTGGTTGCCTGCTGGGAAACGGCGTTTCGCTGGGTAGTGGGCCAAGGGCTGAACTGCGACGATCGCCCGTGTTACGAGCAATACCACGCAGGCACGGACCCCGACCGGGAGCATTACGTGTTTGATATCTGTATCCCGCTGATCAACCGATAAGCCGATACCTCATTTCCATTTACCCACTTCGGTGCCTTCGGGCACCGAAGCGACGGAGTCATGCCCATGAATATCAAAACGCTGTTTCTAGCCAGCCTGCTGGTAACGCTTCCCGCTGCCGCCAATGCCCAGTCACAGAGCCAGACGCTGATCTTTGGCGGCACCATCTACAGTGGTGATCCGGCGAACCCTCACCCGGAAGCGGTCGGCATTGAAGGTAAAAAGATCGTGGCAGTCGGCAGCTATCAGGAGGTCAGCGCCCGCCTCGGCAACCATGCCAAGCGTCTTGATCTGAAAGGAAAGTACCTGATGCCAGGGCTCATCGACAGCCATGTTCATGCGGCATTTGCCGGTTTTCAGGGGATGACAGTTAACTTTCCCGATGCCATGAGTGAGGTTGAGCAGGTGCAGCAATTTCTGACCCGCAGCAAAGATGATCCCCGCCTGACACTGGGCGATGTAGAGCTATACAGCAATGTCTCCCTCGACTACTGGCATCAGCTTCCCCTGCTCGATCAGGTGTTCAATGGCCCGCAATACCGGCAGATCCCGGTAGTACTGGCCGGTTCGGATGCCCACACCGGTTGGGCCAATCAGGCCATGCTGCGCAAGGCTGGCATTGATGCCGACACCCTTGCCGGTCGTTATGCTCCGCTGAAAGGCAATTTTGGCCTCACCCCATCCGGCAAGCTCAATGGCTTTGCCTCGGAAGGCGGCTGGGATGCCATCCTCAAGGCGCTGCCCCCCGTCAGCGACGAGACGATTGCCAGTGCTATCATGACCGCCGCCAAACAGCTCAATCAGGTGGGCATTACCGCCTGGATGGACCCTATCAGCAACATTCGCCCCCTCGCCCCCATCTTCAACGCCGAGCCGGATCGCCGCGATACCGGCCTGCTGCCGGCGTACAGCATGCTCTCCCGGGAAGGAAAGCTGACCGGACATGTATCCGCACTGGCACTGGTGGGGATACATGCATCACCCGCCATCATTGATGACGTATTGGCGCTGCAACAGCAGTTTCAAGATGCCCCGGACGTTAAACTGGTGGGGATAAAGATCCTGCAAGATGGTGTCATCGAGTATCCATCCCAGACCGCCAAGTTGAGCGAGCCCTACCTCAACCGTCCCGGTTACAGCGGCAAGGACGATCTGGACAAACAACGTTTCAACGAGCTGATCCGCACCGCGGATGCCCATCAACTTATCGCTCACTTTCATGCCATCGGCGATCGGGCCGTCCGTGAATCCCTCGATGCCATCGCCTATGCCCGGGCCCACAATCAGGATCACCGCCTGCTGCACAGCATCACCCATCTGGAGGTGGTGAGCCCGGCCAGTATTGCCCGTTTCAAACCGCTCAATGTGGCCGCATCGATGCAACTGTTATGGGCCGGGAAAAACGTGGCGACCACCCTGCTGCTTGAAGGAAAAGTGCCCCCGGCACTGCTAGCCCGCCTTTATCCGGCAGGCAGCTTGCTGCAAAGCGGCGCCATTATCGCCGGTGCCAGTGACTGGCCGGTCTCCAGCCCCAACCCTTTCCTCGCCATGTATACCGCGATCACTCGTCAAGGGGAGCTTGGCTTGCTGCCCCCCGCCAGCGAGCAGATCAGCCGTCAGGCCATCTTGCAGGCCTATACCCTCAACGCCGCCAAGGTAATTGGACGGGAGAAAGAGATTGGCTCCATCAGCGCGGGCAAGAGTGCTGACCTGATCTTGCTGGATCGCAATCTGGAACAGGTAGCAAGCGAAGAGCTCAAGGAGACCAAGGTGCTCTGGACCATGTTCAAGGGCAAGCAGATCTATTCAGCCCACTGACACCGAGAGAACAAACAGGCCCGTACTGCGGGCCTGTTGGCAAGATCACGACAAGCGCATGACGTGCAGTGAGCAACCGATAACGGCGGGATTAGCGGCTCGTTTCAGTCAAGTCCTTGTCAATCCAGTATTTGGAGCCGGATATATTGGCATCGAGCAGCAGGCCCTTCTCGCCAATCTGGTAGATGGCCATGCCGCCGTTGTATTTGGCGGTCAGTTCGGCGCTCTCCTTGCCGGCCACCACGCCCACTTCGGAGGTGGCCTCCCAACCCTGGGTCACGAAGGCATCAAATCTGGCCTTGTCTTCAAACAGGATCACCTGCTGATAGAACTTGCCACCAATCCCGGCCGCCAGACCTGCGCCAAACATCTTCATATAGGTGTGCTTGCCGGTTTTGCGATTGACTGCTACCCCGGCCCCCTGATTGGTATGCAGCATCAGGGAGAACTTGCGCGAATCGAACACTGCATAGCCATAAGCCTTGTCAAACAACAACTTGGCTGATGGCTGCTCGTTGAACAACCGGATCAGCGCAGTGTCGGCCATGGTATTGAGCGCGATCCTCGCCTCTTTCGCCGTCTTGGGGTTGAGCATCTCGTTGAGCTCCTTGTCGGCCGCCTTCAGCCACTCCTTGCCGGTCGCAATGCTCTTGTCGGTCCAGACCCCGGCGGTATTGAAGGCATCCTCCCCCCAGGCCGAGATGGAAGCCCAGCTCTTTTTGGAAAAATCGCTGACATCCTGCCACACCTCCTTGCTGGTCTCGCTCACTGCCGCTCCCAGATCGGACGCTGCGGCCTTGAGCTTGGCCCAGTCGGCATAACAGGGTGAGAAGGCCAGACTCAGTGACAAGGCCAGCAACCAGTTACGCTTGTTCATTTTTTCACTCCCGTATTGTCGAGTGTCTGGGTTACCTGGTGCGATCACCTACAACGGGCTACCCGCTGAAAATCACTCCCGCATTATCGGAAGGGGAATCCGGTTAAGCAATCATTGAGTCCTGTTTATACCGCAACAGCCCGACAGCAGTTAACAAAAAGGCTGCTCATCAAAGAGGAGCAGCCTTGTTAAGCACAGTAAAACCGGACGGGCTTATTCGACCATCATCACCTTGCAGGTGTTGGTACTGCCCACGGTTTCCATCTTGTCACCGTGAGTCAGCAGCACCATGTCACCGCTCTGCAACAGCCCCTTCTCCTTGAGCACGGCCAGCGCGTCGCGGCACACTTCGTAGACCGGTTTGGTCTCGTCACCGTCAAACATCACCGGAGTGACGCCACGGTAGAGGTTGGTCCAGGCCAGGGTCTTGTTGTGGGGAGACATGGCGAAGATCGGCAGACCGGAGCTGATACGGGACATCAGCAGCGGCGTGGTGCCGGACTCGGTCAACGCCACGATCGCCTTCACCCCTTCCAGGTGGTTGGCCGCGTACATGGTGGACATGGCCACCGCCTCTTCTACCGAGGTGAAGGTGTAGCTCATGCGGTGGTTGGAGACGTTCAGGCTCGGGTGCTTCTCGGCACCGACACAGACGCTCGCCATGGAGGTCACTGTCTCGATGGGGAACTGACCGGCAGCAGTCTCGGCGGAGAGCATCACCGCATCGGTACCATCCAGCACCGCGTTGGCCACGTCCATAACTTCTGCACGAGTCGGCAGCGGCGCATTGATCATCGACTCCATCATCTGGGTAGCGGTGATCACCACACGGTTCAAACGACGGGAGTGGCGGATCAGCTTCTTCTGTACGCCAACCAGCTCGGGGTCACCGATCTCGACACCCAGATCGCCACGGGCGACCATCACAGCATCGGAACCGAGGATGATGTCTTCCATCGCCTCATCGGTGGCGACGGTTTCGGCGCGCTCAACCTTGGCCACGATCTTGGCATTGGAACCGGCTTCGCGGGCCAGCTCGCGGGCATAGCGCAGATCATCGCCACAGCGCGGGAAGGAGACAGCCAGATAGTCCACATTCATGCGGGCAGCAGTCTTAATGTCTTCCTTGTCTTTCTCGGTCAGGGCCGGAGCGGAGAGACCGCCCCCTTTCTTGTTGATGCCCTTGTTGTTGGAGAGCGGCCCGGCCACGGTCACCGTGGTGTGAATGCGGGTGCCTTCAACCTGCTCGACCTTCAGTTGCACACGGCCATCGTCCAGCAGCAGGATGTCGCCCTGTACCACATCGTCTGGCAGGCTCTTGTAGTCGATACCGACCTGCTCCTGACAACCTTCACCCTTGCCGAGCGCCGCGTCGAGAATGAACTTGTCACCGATGGCCAGATAGATTTTGCCATCCTTGAAAGTGGAAACACGGATTTTCGGGCCTTGCAGATCCCCCATGATGGCGACGTGACGACCGAGCTTGGCAGCAATGTCACGCACCTGATTGGCGCGCAGGATATGGTCTTCAGCAGTGCCGTGAGAGAAGTTCATCCGCACCATGTCAGCCCCGGCGCGGATGATCCCTTCGAGGATCCCTTCGCGGTCGGTAGCCGGACCGAGTGTGGTTACAATCTTTGTACGTCTAGGCATGAAAGACTCCAATATGAAGTTGATATGACTTGAGATTCTGCCCCATCAAGCCCATGGCTCGATGCACCCGTTTGCAAACCATCTGGGTGGTTTTTGTTATTAAATTACAATACTACACCAAGGCGGGTGGCATAGACAGTCGGGGGCCGGAGCCCCCGACGGTTCAGGAAGAGTGCGGGGTTTCGAAGCGGGATTCGCGCAATCCCTCTTTCACTTTCTTCAGATTTTCGCGAAATTTCATCCCCCGGCGCAGAGTAAAACCGGTCGCCAGCACATCCACCAGCGCCAGCTGGGCGATGCGGGATGCCATCGGCATATAGACATCGGTATCTTCCGGCACATCCATGGAGAGCACCAGATTGCACTCGCGGGCCAGCGGGGAGTCCTTGGCGGTCATGCCGATCACGGTGGCGTCGTTCTCGCGGGCCAGCGCGGCGATTTCGACCAGCGCCTTGGTGCGACCGGTGTGGGAGATCAGCACCACTACATCCCCTTCGCTGCTGTTGATGCAGCTCATGCGCATCATGACGATATCGTCAAAGCTCACTACCGGAATGTTGAAGCGAAAGAATTTGTTCTGGGCATCGCGGGCAACGGCGGAGGAGGCGCCAAGGCCGAAGAAGCTGATCTTCTTGGACTGGGTCAGGATATCGACGCAGCGGTTGATGGCAGAGATATCCAGGCTGTTTTTGGCGGCATCCAGACAGGCCATGGTGGATTCGAAGATCTTGGCGGTATAGGTATCCGGCCCATCTTCCGCTTCCACATGACGATTGACGTAAGGGGTGCCATTGGCCAGGCTCTGGGCCAGATGGAGTTTGAAATCAGGAAAGCCCTTGGTATCGAGACGGCGGCAAAAGCGGTTGACGGTCGGTTCACTGACGTCGGCCATCTTGGCCAGAGCGGCGATGCTGGAGTGGATGGCGGTCTGGGGAGACGCCAGGATCACCTCGGCAACCTTGCGTTCTGATTTACTGAAACTTTCCAAGTTGTTCGTAATTTTATCAAGGGTATTCATCATCACCACCAGGCGTTTTTGTAATTTAGCTTCAGTGTCTTTGCACTCAATCTACGGCTAAGCAAGTTTCCATTCAAGCTAAGGACTATACAAGACAAGCGGTTATCGCAACTAACGCCTGCCATACAAAGTATGACTCATCTCTAATTATTTCGTACTTTTCGTTACAAAACGTCACCTTGCCATGAAAGCGCTTACAAATGTTGCAAAGCAACAACACTGTGAGCAGGCGCACGTTTGTATCGATCCGGCGGGTGAGTGAGCACGAGCTCGGATAGAATGGGCCGTCATAATCCAAAAATAATCTCGGGACACCAGAGTCGTCCCCATCCTGTAACGAAGGAGTTGTTATGCAGCATACCCATGCGCTGGTCGGCGATGTCGGCGGCACCAATGCGCGTCTGGCCTTGTGTGAGCTGGCCACCGGTACTATCTCTCAGGCAAAGACCTACTCAGGTCTGGCCCATCCCAGCCTTGAAGCCGTGGTACGCCTCTATCTGGAGGAACAAAAGGTTCAGGTGGCTGAAGCCTGCATCGCCATCGCCTGCCCCATCAACGGTGACTGGGTTGCCATGACCAACCACAGCTGGGAGTTCTCCATCAGCGAGATGCAGAGCAATCTCGGGCTGGCACGCCTGCAAGTGATCAACGACTTTACTGCGGTCTCGATGGCGGTACCGGTATTAGCTGAATCGGATCGCATCCAGCTGGGCGGCGCCGCGCCGGTAGCGGGCAAGCCCATCGCCATCTATGGTGCGGGCACCGGCCTTGGGGTCGCCCATCTGGTCAAGGCGGGTGAGCAGTGGCTGAGCCTGCCGGGTGAAGGTGGTCATGTGGATTTTGCTGCCAACACCGAAGAGGAAGATGCAGTGCTGCAGGTGATGCGAGGCGAATTGGGCCATGTCTCGGCAGAGCGTTTCCTCTCCGGCCCGGGCTTGGTCAATCTCTATCGCGGGCTGGTGAAATCCGATGGCCGTGAGCCAGAGCCGCTTGCCCCCAAAGACATTACCGAGCGCGCACTGGCCGGGGAGTGCCTCGATTGCCGTCGCACCCTGAGCCTGTTCTGCGTGCTGATGGGCCGCTTTGCCGGCAATCTGGCCCTCAATATGGGCACCTTTGGCGGCGTCTATATCGCAGGTGGCATAGTGCCGCGCTTCCAGGAGTTCTTTACCGGTTCCGGTTTCCGGGTCGCCTTTGAAGACAAGGGGCGCTTCAAGTCCTACCTCAAGGAGATCCCGGTGTTTCTGATCACCCATGAAGGGCCGGGGCTACTCGGTGCGGGCGCTTACTTGCGCCAGTCAATGGGGATCACTATCTGATTGAAGAGGGGAACGAGGCGGGATCATCCATGGTTCAGCCTCGATTCAGTGTGAATGGCATAAAGTAGCCGCACGTAACCAAGAGTGTTGTGCTTCACAAGGAGTGGAAAGCGACTCTCATCCGCTGGATACGTTTGTCACCTGACAAGCCTGAACTGTTTCAACCGGCCTTTTGGCCGGTTTTTTTTATGTCTGATATCCGGGATTACTGGGCCAGCGCCTTCAGCTGCGCCTTGTCGGGAGGATTGTTCCAGTCGATGGGACCGTGGGTAAAACGGTACTGCAACCGTGGCAGGCTGGTCTCCAGCCACTCTTCCCGAAAATAGGCATAACCCAGATCCCAATCCGGATCATTGGCCCAACCGCTCTGCAGGAAGTAGAGGCGAGTGCCCTGCCCTTCCGGCACAAAGCGCAGGCAAACCTGGGTCTTTTGCTGGCGGATATGGGGTAGGCTGGGCGGGAAATTCCAGCTGAAACTGAGCAGGTCATAGGGCATGACGGCCATGACCCGACACCCTTCGCTGCCACGTTCACCCAGCGGGGCATCAGGCCTGAAGTAGATCTCGAAAGGACCATTCGGTTCGGCCACCATCAAACATTCGGGAGCCAGAAAACTGCGCAGACCGCTTTCGGTAGTCCAGGCGTGCCAGACATCGTCTATGTGCGCCGGAACAAAAATGTTGCCTTCAATCAGTTTATTGTCCATAAATCAGCGATCCTCAAGCCATCCATACAAGGGACTCCGGCAGTATAGCCCCATGGCAAATACAATGGACAGTGCTTAATCACACCCTTGTCATTTGCATCGATTAACCTGCCGCTGTGCAGCTGCCTCAATGAACATTGGCTTGATCCGGGAGGACATCATGATCCGGCTCATGGAAGAACACGACATTCCCCAACTGGCCCGGCTGTTTTTAAAGAGCCGCCGCCACACCTTTCACTGGGTCGATCCCGCCCGTTTCCAACTCGAGGATTTCGAGGAACAGACCAAAGGTGAACGGGTGTGGGTAGCCGAACAGGGGGGCAATATCTGCGGCTTTATCGCCATCTGGCAGCCCGATCACTTCGTCCATCACCTCTATGTGTCAAGCGACTGGCACGGTCAGGGGATAGGACGCGCCCTGCTGGAGCGGGGCCTCGCTGATTCGCCGCACGGCTCGCTCAAGGTTGCGACCCGCAACACGGCGGCAGTAGCCTTCTACCATCGGCTGGGCTGGCAAAACAGTGATGAGACAGGCCACTGCGAGGTCACCGGCCCCTGGTGCAAGTTGCTTAGAAGCTAGCGGGACGCCCGGCAACTACGCTTTGTGGTTGAACAGGCACCAGCGGTGCCGGGGGGAAGAACCAGCGGTAGAGATCGAACCAGCCATCTCGCTGGGCAATCACAACCTCATGCACCGGATCGCGCTGGAAGATCGCCACCTTGTTTTCGGTCAGCGGCACCCAGGCATAGTTGACCAGCGCATATTGCGACTGGATCAGGTTGTACTCATTGAGATAGGAGTCATCGTTACCCGATTCGTGCAGTTGGGTACGACTGTCGATGAGGTAGACAAGCTGGTTGAAGAAGGTCAGTTGAAAACCGGTCACCCGCCACTTCTCCCTGGTCGCCTCCTCCTCTTCGATCACGGTGATTTTGCCCCAGCGGCACACCCCGTGATAGTTAACTCCATTGGCCGACATTTTCAGGTCGTAATGGCAGCCCAGACTGTTGATAAACATCCCGACCACAAACAGCAGCACGACAAGCAGTGGCAACAGCAGCAAGGTATTTTTCAGCGTTCGTTTCATCAGAGATCCCTTACAGCGTTTTTTCGAGCTCTTTATAGGAAAGCACGCGAACCTGGTGGCCGGAGACCAGCACCAGCGATGCCGGTTTGACTGGTGGCACATCGCTCCGTGCCTCCATCTGGCAAACAACGCCGGTCGGCGAGTCGGTGCAGTGCACATGGAGCCACTCGAAATGGAGATAGCTGGCGACAAACGCCACCAGCACAGCCAGTAGCAGATTGACGTATATCAGGCCCCTTGCCAGCATTGGCCGCCCGATACCGCTGAGAAAGGCAAGTTTGGCGCGCTCACCAAAAGTACGGGGAGCAGCAGGCTCTTTGATGACCTCGTGGTCGGAGCTTGGTGATGTCGACGGTGGCTGCGCAGCCGCTGCAGGCGTGGGCTCGCTCATCGGCTCGGGCAAGGGCTCACTCTCTGTTGGCAGTGCCTTGCCGAAATAGCTCTTCATCTTGCAGTTAAGATGCAGGGAGTACCCTTTTTTCGGGGTACTTCTGATATCCAGCGTCTGGGGGGATGAGGCGAAGTGGCGGCGAATATTGGCGATGGCCACGTTCAGGGAGTTGGGGCTGATGGGGCGACCCAACCAGCCGATATCAAGCAACAGATCCTTGTCGCACACCTCGTCATGGTGATCGAGCAGATAGCTGAAAATGAGGCTCTCTGCGGATGACAAGCGCACCACCCGGGCGCTTTGCAAGTTGTCCTTGTCGGCACAGAAGATCAGCTCTCGCCTTTTGACATCAAAGACATAATCACCGAAGTGATAGGCTGATATGTTATTGCCTGGCGCAACCCCCGTCATACCAACCACCTGTTATTTGCATTCATCATGAAGAAGATGGGATTCCACACCTGATAAAGCCAGATGGCGGCTCAGGACTCGCTGTAATTAAACGAAATTCTAAAGGGTCGAGATCAGCGGCACAATAGATGCAGGCAGGCATGAGCGGGGAAAATGAAAATATGCGTCCAGCGCTGTCGGACTGCGTATCGGGCAGAGCATGATGCTGCGAGTTTCGCCTATCACGATCACGCCAATCTCAGCTGAACAGTGACATGGGCATGACGAAAAGCGCTGCAGGACAAGGCCCTTGCCCCTCACGACATCTCGCCGCGTCTCAAAATAATGGGAACCGGCCTGCCCCGCAGGATGATCCAACGGGGCGAAGTGAACTGACTAGACCCGAAACTGCTTGAGCAGGGTGTCGAGCTGGGCCGACAGCTGCCGCAGATCACTGCTGGCCTCGGCAACCTGTGCCACTCTGGCTGCACTCTCGCTGTTGAGCGTCGCAATCCGGTTGACACTGTGGCTGACCGCCTCCGCCACCGAGTGTTGTTCTTCCGATGCCTGGGCGATATACATGTTCATCTCGCGGATCAGGCTGACCTGATTTTTAATCTTCTCCACCGATGTCTGCACATCTGCCGCCTCGATGCCAGCGCGGGATGCCTTATCCTGACTCTGTTGCATGCCGGCACCGACATTCTGGGTCGCTTGCTGCAACCGCTTGATACTGGCGCTGATCTCCTCCGTCGACTGGCGAGTACGGCCCGACAAGGTGCGCACCTCATCCGCCACCACCGCAAAACCGCGCCCCTGATCCCCCGCCCGCGCCGCCTCGATGGCCGCGTTGAGGGCAAGCAAATTGGTCTGCTCGGCAATGCCGTTGATCACCTCGATGATGGTGCCAATGCTGCTGCTCTCGGTCGAAAGGGTGCGCATCAGGGTGGCGACTCGCTCCACCTCCCCCACCAGTTGATGGATGGCCTCATTGGCATGGCCCGCCAGATTGTAACCCTGCTCCACATAGAGGTTGGCCTCATCGGTAGCGCCAGAGGTTTTCACCGCATTGCCAGCCACTTCCTGCACAGCCTGACTCATCTCAGTGATGGCGGTAGCGACCTGATCCAGCTCGGATTGCTGGGCGTCACTGCCTACCCGGGTATCTGCCGAAAGGGAGTCACAGAGTTCGGCGGTTTGCAACACACCGGCAGAGAGCTCGTTGATCTCCGCCACCATCTCCTGCAACTTGGCAATAAAGTGGTTGATGTTGGTGGCCAGCGCGCCCATCTCATCCTGACGGCTGATCTTCAGACGCCGGGTCAGATCCCCCTCTCCTTTGGCCAGATCAAACACCGCCTGATTCATCTGATGGAGCGGCCTGAGCACATTGCGATGAATCAGCACCATCAGCAGCGCGATGATGCAGAGATCGAGCACAAGGATCTGCCAGACGGTGGTGATCAACTGCTGCCGCAGTTGGGCCTGAATGGCAGCATCACTGGTTTCGACCAGCAATCTGGCCACGGTATTTTTCTGGCCGCTGTCGTCGTAGACCAGATCATACCCCCCATAGGCCGCCGTATCGGCGGGTATGGCCGTTACAGGGGAAATAGTGCCCGCGGCATCGCGGGCAAACCCGGCCACCAGCTTCTCCTTGTTGACCACCAGCAGTGTGCTGAGCATATCGGCCGCCAGCTCGGATTTGAGCGATGCCTCGATAAAGGCCGACTCATAATTCCACAAAGGGCCAGGCAAGGAGAGCTGCAGTCGCTTGATCGCCTGCTCGACCAGCTGAGCCTGTTTGCTGTAGCTCTCTTCCCTCACCGAGCTGTAGTTATAACCACCAAACAGTACCAATAGCAGACTCACCGAGAGGGAAGTCAGTACGGCAATCCTGAACTTCAGACTTTTCCAATCCATGACTTCCTCCCGGTATTAACGGCAGCAGGAACAGTACAACTTACTGGTACTTGGCATTGATCTTGTCGATGGTGCCATCCGCCTTCATGGCAGCGAGGATCTCATTGAGCTTGGTGATGAGCTCATCGGGCGTATCCTTGTTAAACGCCAAGCTCATCTGGGTTTCCTTGAACACGAAGACCGGCTTGGGTGAGGCCACCTTCTCCTTGCTGGCCAGATAGGGCGCCAGATACTGGCCGGTAGCCCAGAGATCGATGCGACCTGCCTCCAGTTTCTTCACGTTGGCGGTGTCGTTGGCCGCCAGCTGCAACTTGGCAAATCCCTGGGCTTTGAGATATTCGGCGGCCGCATCGCCGTTATAGCCACCCACCGAATACTGCTTGGCATCTTCCAGTGACTTGACCGTGATATTGGCGGTCGAGCTGGAGAAAAACACCCAGTTGTTATTGACCAGCGGCCCTACCCACTTGAACAGTGCTTCCCGCTCCGGAGTGCGGGTCGTGGAGTAGAGGGCGGTATTGGGGGTGCCGAGGGTATCTTCGTACGCCCGCTTCCAGGGCATCAGGGTCAGCTTGTATTCGACCCCGGCACGCTTGAACAGCTCTTCGACCACCTCGGTCGACAGCCCGACAATCTTGCCCCCCTCTCCCTGCATGTTGAATGGCGGGTAATCCTCGGTCATCACATTCAGTGGCGCAGCCTGAACTGCGCTTATTGCCATCATGGAAGAGACTGAAAAAATTGCACTTTTCCACAGCTGTTGATAGTTCATTGCAACCTCGCTTTGCTTGCCATTCATCCCTGAACATCCGCCGTTACCGATGGCGGTGCACGTCTGACCCGCTGGGGTCATGCCGGCTTTCACGGCTCGCCGCCCACCCATGTGCAGCAGCAAACAGATCCGGATTTTGCCTGTGCGCAACGAAACGCAACCGGCGAGGGAGGCTCACAACAAATCGAGGTGGAAACATGCCAGTGCAGCATAAGGGGAGTGCGGAGTGGGGCGGATAAGCCTCTGCCATACAACAGCGCCGTGGCAAAGAAAAAGCGCATCGTTTTATGACAGGGGTCTGGGAGAGAAATGATAGAAAACGCCAACATCCATTTTCCCATACTGCTCGAGGAGACCTCAGAGCCAAACCTGTCCTTTAGCTAAGGTCACGAAAAGAGATACGTCAAATGAGAATGCTAACCCCCTCATCTGCTTCCAAATTAGATTCCAGATGAGCTCCGTCGAGCCACAAAGTGGCGCGAGATACCCGAAAATGAGAAGGCCACCGCGAGGTGGCCTTCTCCAAATCAACAATGAACGTCTGGTGAAACTCAGTCCTTGGCCGCGTCCATCACACCCTCTTCGGAGTGCGCAGGCAAGATCAAGTTGAGCAGGATGGCGGCAACGGAGGCCAGGCCAACACCGGCCAGCGCGAAGTCGCCAATCTTCATCTCCAGCGCGCCGACACCGACGGTCAGAGTCACGGCAACGATGGCGATATTGCGTGACAGCCCCAGATCCACCTTGGATTCCACCAGCGTCTTGAGACCGATGGCAGCGATGGATCCGAACAGCAGCAGCATGATACCGCCCATCACCGGCATCGGGATGGAGGTAAGCAGCGCATTGAACTTGCCGAAGAAGGCCAGAATGATGGCAAACACCGCAGCCCAGGTCATGGTGACCGGATTGAAGTTGCGAGTGATCATCACGGCACCGGTCACTTCGGCGTAGGTGGTCACGGGTGGGCCACCGATGAAACCGGCGAAGCAGACGCCGATACCGTCACCGGCCAGCGTACGGTGCAAACCCGGATCCTTGGTGTAATCCTTGCCAGTCACGCCACCAATCGCCAACACGCCACCGATATGCTCGATACAGGGGGCGATGGCTACCGGCAACATGAACAACGCAGCAGCCCAGTTGATCTCCGGGGTTTCGAAGTGGGGCAGCGCCAGCCAGGGGGCGTTCACCATACCATCGAAACTCACCTGGCCCATGAATACCGCCGAGACATAACCAGCAATCACGCCGCACAGGATGGGGATCAGCTTGATCCACCCCTTGCAGAACACAGCTGCAATCAGGGTGACTGCCAGCGAGATACCAGCCAGCGTCAGCGCAGTCCCCGCTGGTACTACCTGCTCACTACCAGCACGGCCCATCGCCATGTTGCAGGCAACCTGCGCCACAGAAAGACCGATCACCATGATCACCGGGCCAATCACCACCGGGGGTAGCAATTTGTGCACAAACCCCATCCCTTTTGCCCGGATCAGCGCAGCCAGAATGAAATACATGAAACCGGCGGCAAACAGGCCAAACATGGTGGATGGCAATCCCCAGGTCTGGGTGGCGTAGATGATGGGAGCGATGAAGGCAAAGCTGGAACCGAGGAAAATCGGGACCTGGCGGCGGGTGCAGAACTGGAACAACAGGGTGCCCACACCGGCGCCAAGCAGGGCCATGGAGGGGTTCAGTCCGGTGAGCAGGGGCACCAGAACCATGGCACCGAAGGCGACAAACAGGATTTGCAGCCCGGCGACACTTTGCTTGACTAAGGAAAACATGGATGTCCTTAATTTTTTGATAACTGATGGGGATATTTATCACTTTTCAGTCATCACAAGACTTTTCCAAGGCACAAAATGAACACAAATGCATCACTTGTTACCTTTTACTGCTTGGGAAGGGCATGAAACTGGCTTTTTAGGCGGGATTCGTTGCTACAAGCATCGAGTATGCGATTTTACGCATTATTGTGACGAACGCCAATCGTTTTTCCATCATGTTTATTGTGTTTATGGTCAAAAATGCCGCACCAGGGGGCGCTCTATAATGGATCCTGTGAATCAAGATGGACAAGGAGTCCCCATGTCACAGCCCCCATTCAAGGCCAGCCAGCGCAGATTGCTTATTGGCTCGGCCATCGCACTCGCCCTGTTTGCAAACCCGTTCAGTTATGATTTCGCCCACAATGAGTGGCAAATGAATCAGGCCTATGCCAAGTCCTGCTTTATCGCCGGCACTCGCATCACGATGGCCGATGGCTCCACCCGCCCCATAGAGACGATCCGGGTCGGTGAACGGGTGCTGGATCAGCACGGCGGCAGTAACCGGATCCTGGCGGTCGAGCGGGTCATACTGGGCAAGCGCAGACTCTACGGGATCAATGATCTGCCCCCGTTCTTTACCGCAGAACACCCTCTACTGACCACTCGGGGCTGGGCGGCCATCTCGCCGGCCATGACCCGAACCGAAAACCCGCAACTGGCGGTGCTGCCGCTATTTACCGGCATGCAGATAATGTGTCGCCCCGCACCTGTTATGGTGACGGGCAATCTGGCCCTGCAATCCCAGCCGGAATTACTGCTGGTTGAGTCACTCTGCTGGATCGAGGCGTCTCCCACTACCGCACTCTTCAATCTGTTGCTCGATGGCAGCCACAGCTACATCGCCAATGAGCTGATCGTTCACAACAAAGATGGCGATGGTGGCAGTGGGGGTAGCAGTGGTGGAGGCAGCAACAGCGGCGGTGGCAGCAACAGCGGCGGTGGCAGCAACAGCGGTGGAGGCAGCAACAGCGGCGGAGGCAGCAACAGCGGCGGAGGCAGCGACAGCGGCGGTGGCAGCGACAGCGATGGGGGCAGCGATGACAGTGGCGGCCAAGGCGAGCATGCCGGCGGAGAGCTGCATGGTGGAGGTGAACGGCATGCTGGTGGAGAAAAACATGCAGGGGGAGAACGCCATGGTGGTGGCCGCGGGTTTGGCAATGGCGTTGATGACAACGGCGTGGATGCGGTCGATGCCAATGGCAACAAGCTCAGAGGTGATGGCACCATCGATGACAACGGCGTGGATGCCGTCGATGCCAACGGCAACAAGCTCAGAGGCGATGGCACAGTCGATGACAACGGTGTGGATGCCGTCGATGCCAACGGCAACAAGCTCAGAGGCGATGGCACAGTCGATGACAACGGTGTGGATGCCGTCGATGCCAACGGTAACAAGCTCAGAGGTGACGGCACGGTCGATGACAACGGCGTGGATGCTGTAGATGCCAACGGCAACAAACTAAGAGGTGATGGCTCGGTCGATGACAACGGTGTGGATGCTGTCGATGCCAACGGCAACAAACTAAGAGGTGATGGCACGGTCGATGATCGCCAGCAAGTGCTTACCGATGAGCAGGAGCGGGCGCTGCTCAACAACGGTTTTCGCCAACAGGGGCAACCATGATGCGTTATCTGCTAACACTCCTCCTGCTCGGCCTCGCTGGCTGCGCCACGGTCGACACTCCGCCACTTTACCATCAGATGGATAAGGCTGATGTTCAACTGGCCAATCAGGCCCTTGCCAAGGCGCTGGAAACCCGCACCAAAGGGCAGAGCCTCACCTGGTTCAATCCGGCTAATCGTCACTCGGGTAGCGTCACCCCGCTACGCACCTTCCGCCATCCCGGCGGGGAGTGGTGTCGCGACTATCGCGAGCAACTCTATATCGGCAAGGCGAGCCAGCAGTGGCAGGATACCGCCTGTCGCAATCAGCAAGGGCGCTGGCGGCCATTGCGAACTTAGTGAATGCCACAGGGGATAAACGAAAGGGGGTAGCAGCGCTACCCCCTTGTCATCATTTCCGACCCGTTATCCGGGCGGTGAATATGCGGTTATACCCGACGATAGGGCAGGTAAACCGGCTCCCACATGTGGTTGAGGATATGCTGCTGCAGATCCTGACCGATCAGCGGGTGGGAGGGATCCCGGCGCACGATATCCTTGAGCACGGCGGTCGCCACATGCACCGAGATGCTGCGCAGCTCGCGAATGCGGGGATAGACGGCCCCTTTCGCCAGGTCCACCTCACTCACGCACTCGGCCAGCGCAAAGGCGGCAGTAGTGAATACATCGGGTGTGATCTCGCGGAGCTGGCTGACGATGGCCGCCAGACCTACACCGGGGAAGATAAAGACGTTATTGCCCTGCCCGACCCGAAAATCCTGCCCCTCGTAGCTCACATCCTTGAACGGACTACCAGTCGCGACAATGGCTTTGCCCTTGCTCCAGCGGTAGATATCTTCCGGCAGCGCTTCACAGTTGGCGGTCGGGTTGGAGAGCGGGAACACCATGGGGCGCTCGCAATGCTGCAGCATCAGCTGGATGTGTTCTTCCTGGAAGGCACCGCCCGAGCCACTGGTACCCAGCAACACGGTAATGGGCACATGACGCAGCACATCGGCCAGATTGGCCTTGCCGGGTACCTCGGTATCCCAGCCTGCCAGCAGCAGCCCCGGTTTGGCGTAGCGACGCTTGTACTCGTCGAGCCCGTCCCGGTTGTCGCACACCAGCCCCTGGGTATCCAGAATGTAGATGCGATCGCGGGCCGCCTGCGGATCCATCCCCTCGCGGATCATCCCCGCGCAGATCTGATCCGCGACACCAACCCCGCCGGCGCCAGCGCCGTAGACCAGATAGTTCTGCTGGCCCAGGGTCTCCCCCTTGACCTTGACCGCGCCGATGATACCGGCCAGCACCACGGCACCGGTGCCCTGAATATCATCGTTGAATGACGGCAGTGACTGCTGGTAGCGGGCCAGATTGTTGAAGGCATTGGATTTGCTGAAGTCTTCCCACTGCAGCACGGCGTTGGGGAAGTGGCGCTTGACCCCCTGCACGAACTTGTCGATGAACTCTTCGTACTCCTTGCCGCGAATACGCTTGTGGGGGCGGCCCAGATACATGGGATCATCGAGCAGTTTCTGGTTGTCGGTGCCCACATCCAGCGCGATGGGCATGCAGCAGGCGGGGTGAATACCGGCACCCAGGGTATAGAGCGCCAGCTTGCCGATGGGGATACCCATGCCGCCGACCCCCTGGTCGCCGATCCCCAGAATGCCCTGGCTGTCGGTGACGACTATGATGCGGATCGATTTGGCATCGAAGTGACGGGCCTGACTGCCCATGTCATCCACGTTGTCCGGGGTGATGTAGAGGCCGCGCGGCTTCTGGAAGCGGTGGCTGAACTCCTGACACGCCTTGCCCACGGTCGGGGTATAGATATAGGGAGTCATCTCCTCCACATGGAGTGACAACAGGGCATAAAACAGGGTTTCGTTGCGATCCTGCAGAGCACGCAGGTTCTGGTACTTCTCGATATCGCTGCAAGCGCTCTTGAACCCCTCATACACTCGCTCGAGCTGGGCTTCAAAAGTTTGCACCTGAGGCGGCAGCAAACCATCGAGATCAAAATCGGCCCGCTCCTGTTCGGTAAAGGCCGTGCCCTTGTTGAGGTATCGATTGTTAAGCAGATCAGTGCCGGTCAGTGCAACGGGGCGAAAATCCTGTCCCTGTGCATCTTTCCACAGCAGATATTGTCCGGTAGCCATAGTCATTCTCTTTGATTTACGTGAAATTGCCGTTCGGCAGGAGAGCAAGACTCATAATGAAATCAATCATATGACGTTTACTCGATCGGTTTTGTGAGCTTGGGCATACCCTGCGGCCAAAATAGGCGCCCGGCGACCCCGGCGAGACAAATATCCACGGCAAGGAATGAGACTCATGTTAGCATTGCGGGCAACCCAGCCCCTTTCACCGCATCACAGCCGGGAGTGATCTGATGCCCTCACCTCTGCCAGCCTGCTCCCCCTTCTTCCTGCCATGCGCCTGATCCCGCTGTTTGCACTGTGGTTGTTTCTGGCCTGCCAGTCGGCTCTCGCCGCACCGGGTCGGGTGCTCAACATCATCGTGGGTGAATGGCCCCCTTTCGTCTCCGAGCAGTCAAAACAGCACGGTCCCGTGGCCCACCTCATCAGCGATCTGTTCAAGGAAGCGGGCTATGAGGTGAAGTTCCACTTCGCCCCCTGGGGCCGGGTCTATTCGCTGGCGGCCAACAGCCAGCTCTACGACGCCACCGCCGTCTGGATGCACAAACCGGAGCGGGAGCTGGATTTTCAGTTCAGCGAAGCGGTGCTGCAGGAGCAGTTTGTCTTCTTCTCCCTCAAATCACGGCAGCTGCGGGCCGAGCGCCTTGAGCAGATCATCGGCATGCGGTTGGGGGGCGATATCGCCTACAGCTACGGGCCCGAGCTGGACAAAATGGTGGCCGATGGCAAGGTAACCCAACAGAAAGTCACCGACGTGAAACAGAATTTCGGCAAGCTGCTGCGCGGACGGATCGACCTCTATCCGCAAGAACTGCGAGTCGGTCTGGCCGAGTTGCAGAGCCAGCTCGACCCCGCCAGCGCGGCACTCATCACCCACAGTCAGACCCCTTTTCTGCGCAACGACAGCTTCGTGATGTTCCCGCGCAAGATGCCGGATTCAGCCAAACTGCGGGATCAGTTCAATCAGCAGTTGCAGCAGGCCATCGCCAGCGGACGTTATCAGCGCTACTTCGAACGGCTGGCCCGCGGGGACTATTAACCTTGGCGAGGCAAAAACAGAGAGGATAAAACAACGGTGGCGGCCCTTTGTGGCCGCCACCGCCATGATGCTTGTCAGCTGCTGGCATTAGCCGCTGATGCCCACCTCCAGCTTGAACGGCGTCTTGGCCTTGCTGCTCTCGGCCGCCCCCATCTGGTAGACCCGAATGGTATAAGTGCCCTTGGCGGGCAGGGTTGCCTCAAAGTTGTTCCCTTCGGTAGAACCGATAAACATCGCCTCCCCCTTGCTGCCCGGCGGCAGAATATTGAAGTAGGGCTTGCCGGTCAGGATCACCACCATGCTCTGGCCCTTGTTGGCCGTCAGCTTGTAATCGAGGGTCTGGCTACCCTGAATGGTGCCGTTGATAGTCGCCCCTGACTCCCCCTTCTTGAACTGCACCTGCTGAGTCTTGATCCCGTCAGCCGCCTGCGCCACGCCCGCAATACCACCGAAGAGCGCAGATGCACATACCGCTGCCAGCCATGCTTTTCTCATCATTTGTCATCCCTTGTGTGAATGGAACCCCTGTTACTGTTGCTCAAGGTGGCCCAAAAAACCATCGCCGTTTGCGGCATCGCTCAATCAATTTGCCATCACCATCGACCCGCCATCAAAAGGGGCGCCGCAGCGCCCCTTCTCTTTCCTCTTTGTCGACCATCAGCTTGATTTGCCCGCCTTGGGCTCATCGAGGGTGTGCTTCACCTCTTCATACCAGAGGTCGTGATGCTCCTTGGCCCAGGTCTCGTCCACCTCGCCGGTCACCATCCCCTCCAGCGCCCCTTCCAGCTGGAACAGACCCATGTAGATATGGAAGATAAAGCCGCAGATAAGGATCAAGGCGCCTACGATATGGATGAAGCTGGCCCACTCCATCTGACGGCGCAGCTGGCCGAAGATGGGGAAGTCGAGGAACAGCCCGGTCGCCACCACAATGCCGCCAAACCAGATCAGCAGCCAGAAGATCGCCTTCTCGCCACCGTTGGAGAAGCCCGCCGAGGGGTGACTCCCCTTGTGCTTGCCGAGCATGCCGCCAAACTTCATGAACCACTGCACATCCACCATGTTGACGATGTTGTGGCGGAACCACTTGATGAGCACCCCCATCAGGCAGAGGAAGAAGAGCGGCCCCACGTAGTTGTGGAACACCTTGGCAAACCAGATCCAGTTCTCCCACACCCCGAGGCTCACCACCGGCTTGATGAAGTACTTGCCGTAGATGATGGCCAGCCCCGACCCGGAGAGGGTCAGGAACATGGCCGCCGTGGTCCAGTGCAGCGCCCTATCCAGCCTGCTCCAGCGCTTGAGCTTGCGCCCGGTGCGCGGTTTGGAGAGCTTGGTTTGCCCCACCACCAGGTACATCAGACCGCACATGGCCAAGGATCCGAAGATGGCGATGGCACCGAGCGGCGACACCCACTTGGTCTTCACCTCGAACCAGAGCTGGCCCGGCACCGAGATCAGTACCCCGTGCTCCGGCGAGCGGGAGGTGGTCACCCCCTCCTGCCCATCCTTCACCGCCCGCCAGTAATCGGCGCCGGCAAAGCCAACCGCCTCTTTCTCGGCATCGGCGAAACTTGCGGTACTCACCAGCAGCAGAGCAGCAAACAGGGCCATTAGCCAGGTTTTCATGCCGCCCCTCCCTGCTTGTTCAGCTTGCTGGCATCGTGGAACAGCTCATCGCCATTACCCCAAGCCGCATCCTTGGCACCACGATAGGCAACCCGCTCGCGGAAGATATCGGAGATCACCTGCGCATCCCCCGCCAGCAGTGCCTTGGTGGAGCAGAGCTCGGCACACATGGGCAGCTTGCCCTCGGCGATGCGGTTGGCACCGTACTTCTGGCGCTCCGCTTCGCTGTGATCCTCTTCCGGGCCACCGGCGCAGAAGGTGCACTTGTCCATCTTGCCCCGATCGCCAAAGGCGGCGGTCTTCGGGAACTGGGGCGCCCCGAACGGGCAGGCAAACAGGCAGTAGCCGCAACCGATGCAGAGATCCTTGTTGTGCAGCACGATGCCGTCGTCGGTGTGATAGAAGCAGTCGGCCGGGCAGACCGCCATGCAGGGGGCGTCGGTGCAGTGCATGCAGGCGACCGAGATGGAGGTCTCCCCCGGCAGGCCGTCGTTGAGGGTCACCACCCGGCGGCGCTGGATGCCCCACTCGAGGGCATCGTCGTTCTCGTTCTTGCACGCCGTCACACAGCCGTTGCACTCGATGCAGCGCTTGGTGTCACACATGAATTTCATTCTGGCCATGGGATCAGGCTCCTACTTTGCGAAAACGGCACAGGGTGACCTTGGTCTCCTGCATCTGGGTGACCGGGTCATAACCATAGGTGGTGACTATGTTGACCGACTCCCCCAGCACATAGGGGTCAGACCCTTCCGGATATTTGGATCGCAGATCCTTGCCCTCGAAGTGGCCGCCGAAGTGGAACGGCATAAAGGCGAGCCCCGGTTTGACCCGCGGGGTCACCAGCGCCTTCACTTTCACTCTGCCTCCTTCCGGCCCCTCCACCCACACATCCTGACCGTCGCGCACCCCGACATCGTTGGCATCCGCAGGGTTCATCTCGACGAACATCTCCTGCTGCAGCTCGGCCAGCCAAGGATTGGAGCGGGTCTCGTCGCCGCCCCCCTCGTACTCCACCAGACGGCCCGAGGTGAGGATGATCGGGAACTCCTTGCTGACATCCTTCTCCTGCACCGAGGCGTACTGGGTCGGCAGGCGCCACAGGCTCTTCGAATCAGGCCAGGTGGCGTAGTCGGCCAGCAGATCCCGGCGCGGGGTGTAGAGCGGCTCGCGGTGCTTGGGCACCTGATCCGGGAAGGTCCACACCACGCAGCGCGCCTTGGCGTTGCCGTAAGGAACGAAGCCGTGCTTGATGGCGACCCGCTGGATACCGCCGGAGAGATCGGTCTTCCAGTTCTTGCCCTCGGCCTCTTTCTTCTCGGCCTCGGTCAGCTCATCCCACCAGCCAAGCTGTTTCATCAGGTCGGCAGTGATCTCGGGATAGCCATCTTCTACTTCGCTTCCCTTCGGCCAGGAGTCTTCGGCGAGCAGCGAGACGCCCTGATACTCGATGCCGAAACGGGCGCGGAAACCACCGCCCCCTTCCGATACCGGAATGCTGGTGTCGTAGAGGATGTGGCTGCCGGGGTGTTTCATCTCAGGGGTGCCCCAGCAGGGCCACGGCAGACCGTACACTTCGCCACTGACCGGGCCCCCTTCGGCCTTGAGGTTGGTCTTGTGGAAGGTGTGCCAGTTCTGCTGGTGCGCCTTGAGCCGCTCCGGGCTCTGGCCGGTGTAGCCCACGCTCCACATGCCGCGGTTATATTCGCGAGTGATGTCTTCCAACAGCGGCTGGTTGTTCTCCACCTTGATGTGCTTGAACAACTGGTCGGCAAAGCCGAGCTTCTTGCTCAGCAGATACATGATCTCGTGGTCGACCTTGGATTCGAACAGGGGCTCGATCACCTTGTCGCGCCACTGCATGGAGCGGTTGGTGGCGGTGACGGAACCATAGGTCTCGAACTGGGTGGTGGCCGGCAGCAGGTAGACGCCGTCGGTACGGTTGTTCATGACGGCAGCGACTGTGGGATACGGGTCGACAATCACCATCATGTCGAGCTTTTGCATCGCCTTCTTCATTTCCGGGCCGCGGGTCTGGGAGTTGACCGCATGGCCCCAGTAGAACATGGCACGGATGTTGGAGCCCTGCTCGATCAGATCGGCGTTCTCCAGCACCCCGTCCACCCAGCGGGAGACCGGAATGCCGTTGTTGTTCATCGGCAGCTTGCCGTTGTAGGCCTTGTTGTCAAAACGGGCCTTGATCCACTCGTAATCCACATCCCACACCCGGGCCCAGTGCTTCCAGGAGCCCTCTTCCAACCCGTAGTAGCCGGGCAGGGAGTCGGAGGTGACGCCAAAGTCGGTGGCCCCCTGCACGTTGTCGTGGCCACGGAAGATGTTGGTGCCCGCCCCGCTCTTGCCCACGTTGCCGAGGGCCAGTTCGAGGATGCAGTAAGCGCGGGTGTTGTTGTTGCCTGTGGTGTGCTGGGTGCCGCCCATGCACCAGACCACGCAGCCGGGGCGGTTGTCGGCCAGCAGTTTGGCGGCGCCATAGACCTGCTGTTCGTTGAGGCCGGTTACCCGCTCCACTTCCGCCGGAGTCCAGCGCGCCACCTCTTTTTGCACCTCATCCATGCCGTAGACACGGGTGCGGATGAACTCTTTATCTTCCCAGCCGTTCTTGAAGATGTGCCAGAGCATGCCCCAGATAAAGGCGACGTCGGTGCCCGGACGCAGGGAGAGGTACATGTCCGCCTTGGCGGCAGTGCGGGTGCGGCGCGGGTCGACCACCAAAATCTTGCAGCCGTTGCGCTCTTTCGCCAGCAGGATGTGCTGCATGGCGACCGGGTGGGCCTCCGCCGGGTTGGAGCCGATAAACATGATCGACTTGCTGTTGTGCATGTCGTTCAGGCTGTTGGTCATGGCGCCGTAGCCCCAGGTGTTGGCGACGCCAGCGACCGTGGTGGAGTGGCAGATCCGCGCCTGGTGATCCACGTTGTTGGTGCCCCAAAGCGACGCCATCTTGCGAAACAGGTAGGCCTGCTCGTTGGAGTGCTTGGCGGAGCCGAGCCAGTAGACGCTGTCGGGGCCGGACTCCTTGCGAAGGCGCAGCACTTCGTTGCCCACCTCTTCGATGGCCTGATCCCAGCTGATGCGCTGCCACTTGCCGCCCACCAGCTTCATCGGGTACTTGAGGCGACGCTCACCGTGGCCGTGCTCGCGCAGGGCCGCCCCCTTGGCGCAGTGACCGCCAAGGTTGAAGGGGTGATCAAAGGCCGGCTCCTGACCGGTCCAGACGCCGTTCTGCACCTCGGCATAAACGCCGCAGCCCACCGAGCAGTGGGAACAGATGGTGCGCTTCACCTCGACCGGCACGTCGGCCGCCACGGTTTTGGCCTCGGCCCGCTGCATCATGGCTGGCGCCAGCCAACCGGCGGCCACGGCGCCACCGGCCACCAGACCGGAGTTGACCATAAAGGCGCGACGGGTCAGCCCCTGACCGCGAATGGCCTCATTGCCCTGCTCGCCCGCCTGGGGCTGCTCGGCACGTTTTGTCAGTTTCATGAGTTCTCCTTCACTGATCCGGCTCAGTCAGTGCCGCGCAGGGTGCGATAAAAGTCGTGAACATGGGGGGTCTCCCGATAGCCCTTGTCAGGCTCGGTGTCGTGGGTCAGCACCTCTTTGCCCACCACCCGACCGGTGGCACCGGCCAATACGCCTATGGTGGCGACCACGCCAACTCCCTTGATCAGATTGCGGCGGGACGGGTCTTTCAGCTGTTCATCGCTCATTCTTGTGACCTCTGTTGTTGTTCTTGCTGGCGCCTGCGCGCCAGCTTCGCGTCCAATGGGATATCTCGTCTGTTCGTTTTGTTGTGGGTGGATAAGGGTGATCAACCCTTATCCACGCAGGCGCCAAACGGCAGGCGCAATTCGTTTTCCAGCTTGAAGAAATCTTCGGCAAGGGCGCCGACCGCCCGGTAGAAGCTGCCCCCTTTCGCCTGTTGCTGATCGCGGCAGCAGGCGAGTACCCAGGGGGCAAGGTGGCGCTCATAGAAGCGGTTGCGCTCCGGGTGCTGCTCGCCAATCAGTACCGCCATTACCTCGCAGAGGGCGGCGAGATGATCTTCCGGCTCGCACACTCCGCTCTTGCGCTCGAAACCGAGAGACTGCAGATCTGCGCGCAGCACCGCCAGCGGCAGCTCCATCAGGGAGCCAGTGAGATACCAAGAGGCAAACGGCACGATCTCCCCGCGCCCCAGCCCGATAAAGAGATCCTGATACTCCTCTGCAAGCTCGTTTTCGTGGTGGCTGCTGGCCGCCAGCTGCACCAGCCCCAGCCCTCTGGCAAAGGGGCCCGGCATCGGCTGCAACCCTTGCAGCCAGGCGAGCTGTTCACCATGGGGAGCGGCACGCCAGAGGCTCGCCAGCAGGGCGTAGAGATCGGCGCTGCTCTGTTCCAGTTCGGTCATGGTCAGTTCGCCAGCCTTTTCGTTATGTTGTTCACTCATCACTGGCCCCTCATACCTTGAGCTGGGAGACGGGATCCGCCGCCAGCGTCGCAAACACATCCTTGACCCGACAGTCCTCGCACATCAGCAGCCGCTGTGCGGCCTCGTTCTGGAAGTGGGAGTGACCAGCCAGTTTTTGCTGGATGCGGCGGATCATCGAGGCGGGCGCGAACGGCTTGCCGCAGCGAATACAACAGGCGGCCTCTTCGGCTTTCAGGCTCTGCACGGCGCGGCGCGCCTCGGGCACAGGCTGCAAGCGGGGCACCAGCACGATGGCCTGCTCGGGGCACGCCTTTTCGCACATGCCGCACTGGATGCAGTCCTGCTCGATAAAGTTGAGGCCGGGCGTGTGCCCAACCGCATGCAGGGCGCGGCTCGGGCAAACCGCCACGCAGCCCATGCAGAGGGTGCAGTCTGCTTCTTTGAGTTCCACGCTACCGTATGGGGCGCCGTGAGGCACCGCCAGCGGCTCGCGGCTCCCTTCGTTGGCCTGCCAGAGGGCGTCGAAGGCGGCAAACAGGTTCTCCCGTTTGTCTCCTTTGAGCGGCTTCTCCAGCAAGGCAACGGCCGGCTGGCCGGAAACAGGCTCACCAGCATCTGCGTCAAACAGAGCAATGCGATCGGCAGCAAGGCCGGCGCCCGCCAGCAGCACGGCGGCGCTCGCCAGCTCCCGCTCAACCAGCGCACGGACGCTTTCGGGGGCATCGTCGCCCAGCGCAATGCGCACCGCACTGGCGCCATGGGCGAGTGCGGCGAACCAGCTCTCGATGCCTAAACTCGCGCTCTCCTCCACCCAGACCGGCAGCCAGTTGGCGGGCAGGCGGGTGAGTTCCGTTTCCACCCATTCGCGCTCGCTTTCGCCGGCGATCAGCAGTCGAGGCGCTTCGCCGCCCGCCTCCCGATAATGCTTGAGCAATCGGAACTGGTAGTCGCTGTTGGTGTTGGCATCGGGCTGGTGATAGGCAATCGCCCCGGTCGGACAGGCAGAGGCGCAGCTGCCAAAGCCCTGACAGAGATGGGGATCGATCTGGATGCGACCATTGATGGGCTTGAGGGCATCGGTCGGACAGACATCGAGGCAGCGGCTGCAACCGGGCACGCCGCGGGCGGTAAAGGCGCAGGCCTCGGGGTCGAGGCGAAAATAGCGCGGCTTGTCGAAAATACCGGTCAGCGCACAGAGCTCGGCGAGTCGTTCGGCCAGCTCTTGGTCATCGGCAAGATGCAGATAGCCGACCGGCGGGCGCTCCAGCGCAAAGAGCGGGGCACGGCCCAGATCGGCCACCAGATCGAAGCGCGGTTCGTTCCCCACCGTCGCTTGTTGTGGAAAACAGAGCGCAGCCAGATTAACCCGATCCCCCTGCCCATTGAGGCCAATGAGCTGGAACTGCCCCAGATACCCTGTCAGGCTCGGCTCGCGCAGGGTCAGGGCCGCGAGGGATGCGGTGGCATCGAAAATGGTTTCGAGATCTGCTGCCTCGGCGTCATGCACCGCTTCGGTCACCAGCAGGGTGGGCTTCACCCCGGCAGGCAGCAGGCTGGCGGCACGGCGAATGCGATCTTCCGGGCCGACCAGCAGCAGGCGCCCCTGACTCTGGTAAGAGACAGTGGCCGGGATCAAGTTGTCGGTCTTGACCGTATGCTGCAGCGCATAGGCGCGAGCGCGCGCGTTATGCTCGGCCGCCCCCGCCCCGTGGGCCAGATTTGGGCTCAGATTTGGCAATGTTTGTTCAGTGCTCACATACACTCCTGCGCGCGCCACCTCATGGGATGGGCGCTTGTTGGTAAGCCGAGAGAGCAAGAGGCGAGCCAACTCCCCCGGAAAAAAAGTGACTGACAGGGAGTCAGGATCCTGAGGGTTCCATTCCCACACCTTTGGTTGGGACATTTTGTCCACCAGAGGAAACCAAAATGTCCCGATCGTCGGTGTGGGTTTGAGAATGGTTATCAGCCAACCCGTGCGGCTCGTCGGCAGGTTCGCTGACAACCGCCACCGGTTCAGCAGATCCGCTGGCCGGATTGGCCGATTCGCTCTCCGGGGCGGTCACCTGATCCACCAACCAGTTGCGCAGCCCGGCGGTCAGGGCCGCGGGCAGCAATTCCGGCTGGCTGAAATCCTGGGTGTAGTCGTCGAGCCCATCCTGTTTATGGCTGCGAAACATGGCCCGCAGCGCCTCCTTGTCGGGGAGTTTGGCCTTGCCCGGCTGGGCTGTTGTTAGCGGCGGTTCGCCACTCCCAGCCCCCTCCACGGCACGCGGTTCACTACTCCCCTTGTCAGTGCTGACTACGGGGCAATCCAGCGCAGTATCTGGAATTTCACCTTCGCCACTGCCTTCGATGGGGGTAGCAACCACCTCGGAAATGACCTCTTCCCTTGGCTGCAATACCTGATGCTTGCGAGACGACCAACGTTTGAGGAACTCACTCATGGGCGTTGTTTCCGGTCTTGTTTACGGCACAGGTTCCTGCGTCACTGTCACGCTCGCGGCCATCGGGGCCGGTGGCTTTCACGGCGCCACAGCTGGCTTGATCTACCGTATCGACACCAAGCTGATCCTGCGCCCGTCCCTTGCCCTTCTTGCCCTTGCGACGGGCCTCCAGCAGCTCGCCGTGACGACCGATAAAGGCCTCCACCCAGGCTTGCAGCGCCTCGGGCAGCGGGCAGGAGAGCACCTGCCGCTCGCCATCCATATAGGCGGCGGCCACGGTCTGGCTCAGGGTCAGACCATCGGCCACAAAGCCATTGTCCACGCGGCTTCCGGTGACAAAGAGGCGAGGCGAGCCGGAGCTCAGATTGAAGCGATAATCCCCCCGCTCGTCACGAAACAGGGTAAGAGGCAAGGCACCGGCAGCCTCGGGCTCGGCGGGATGAAGCGCCGCAATCTCGAAACGGCGGCTCTGCCAGCGGCCAACCTGGCTGTCGATGGCCTTTAACTCCAGTTGCAGCCAGCGCTGCGGGGGCAAGGTATTGGTGGTGTCTTGCACTGTCACGGCTCCCATCAGAAGGTCTCTGCCGGGCCGCCCTCCCCCGTGATCCACCCCGTTCGGGGCTGGTTACAGCAGGAGATTCAGGGCTGCCACGGCCATCAATGGGATAAGACTTAGCAAGAGTGGGGCCAAGGCAGGCTTGGTAGCCGATCAGGGCGGGAGCACACTTTGTTAAATTTAATAACAAACACACAAATAGAACAGATATCGACCACTTATGGTTCTCTTTTGCATTAACGCAATTAGTCAGCAGTTTGATTTTTTAGCATTAATGTTGTCTGGATTGTTCGATATTTATGCTTTCGATAATTTTTAACAAAGTGTGCTCCCGCCCTGGGTAGCCGATGGGGGCTTTGATGCGGGTTGGCGCGTTGTGCGGGATATGGGTTGGCGCGGAGCGTAGGTGGGTGCAGAGCGTAGGTTGGTGCTGAGCGTAGGTTGGTGCTGAGCGCAGCGAAGCCCAACAGGCGGCGTAAAACCCATCAACCTGTGCTGGAACGAGGGGATGGCAATAATCGAATAACACCGGATTATCCGATTATTGCTTTTGAAATATTTCGCGGTAAACGTTGGGCTTCACTTCGTTCAGCACCAACCTACGATTTAGCCCAACATACGAGATCTCTTGGGTTAACTGTATTTGCATACAGCGTAGATGCTAGTGGAGCCCTAGGTTAGATATAGGGGAAGCGCGCCCATTTATCCTACGGTTAATGCGAAAAATGTTGATGTAATACATTGAAAAAATTGAAAATATCATTAATGTGATACAAAAAAGTTGTCAGGATATGCGGAACAGCGATATGTTTCTATGCGGAAACATTCCACATAATAAATTGTTATGATGCAATCGGAAGTGATAAGTTAGTTTCATATAATGGGGCGTTTTATGGTACAAATACCCTAATTTAAAATTTACCAACTATAAGGAAAGTCAATGACAACCGATATAGTAATTACTTTAATTGCTAGTGCAATTTCTGGCGTTGCGGGCTTATATATTCAGCGTTACCTGTCGAGAGCGAAGCCAACACTAAACGTAACATCTTTAACATTTGAAGGAGATGTTGTCGAAGTTAGTGATGAGATTCAAAGGTTAACGCGCAGATGTGACTGGTCACCAAATATCGACCGTTATATTTCTTACGAAGGATTGAAAGACTTTGAAGTACATATTGCTCAAGCATCAGCTGCACTTCAGCAAGAAAAAGAGAATGTTGATGAGTGGTTGGAAAATTTCAACTCAGATGGTTTGGCGATAAACTTTTCTATTGGTCAAATGATGCGTTCTCCAGCACTAGCTGATCTCAAAGTTTTTGGTGGGTATTTTAGAGGCTCGTTAAGAAGAAGAGAAATGCCAGAGCTGCCAACATCATTAGCGGATCTCAAACAGCAAAATGAATTGTTTCCTGTTGAAATTAATCAATCAAGGTTCTCTGTTCACTGCGGTAACTTCGAAATGTCTTTTAAGAAAGAGGAATATTCAGAAGATATATATCCACAAATTGAGCAGTTAATTTACAGCGTAAGTCGTGGCAATGGCGCCAATATGTTAAAGCTTCATGAAACATTTTCAAGCTATGCTGGATCACAAGTTTATGATTACCAAAAACTATTGGTGGAAGTTCGTAAGCATTTGATTGACAATTCGAAATTGAGCTTATCTGTATCTATATCCAATACTGGTCAAACACCAGTTATCCTGAAACCCTATTTTGCTGTGAAATTAGAGTTCGGTGAAAAAACGAAATCAATAGTTCTAGAAAATACTAAGAAACAGATTTCAAAAAAGGAAGTTCCATTCGTTGATCTAGTTAGAAGTGAACAATATCAAAAGAGCGCAACATCAACTAATTACGTTAATGTTTCTCCAGGAACAACAGTCCAAGTGACACTCATTTCCTCCGACGGGTTACGTGGTGATAGCCATGCAATCGCAGAGTTTTATGAGTTAGGTGGGCTTAAAGGACAAGTTTACGCTAACACTGAGTCAGGCGCTGTAGTCAAGTCTAATCTATCCACTTTCAGTAAAGCTATAAGTGAAGCAGATAGAAAATCACTCATTAAAATAGCATCATAACAAACGCGTCAAGAGGGACAGCCAACGCGTGGCATTTTTACCATGCGTTAATTTTTGTGGTTACGGTGTTATGCGGAAGCTTGGTAATACCGTTGGCTGCCCCTTAAGCGGGCGTTAGGCATCAGGATGCGGAGCATGGAGAAACTCGTTTCATTACATAAACATTGGATAAATGCTGATGCCCTAAAGCAGGTCGTTGCAATGAAAGTTGCAGGAGACTCTAATCTACCTGAACAGATCCGCAATTTGGCTGAAATGCACTCATCATTTGCACGCCTCTCTGTTTTATACGGTCTTATATACGTTGTTATTGAGGGGTATAAAGAGCTCAAAATAGATAATCCAAAAGTTGATATGTTGTTGGCCAAAGAAGAGTTTGTCGATGCGTTAAGATTGTTTAGAAACGCTACTTTTCACTATCAAAAAAAAGCAATCTCAGAAAAAGCGATGAAATTTTTGGAATTAGAGGAAAGTGAAAATTGGATCAGCGAGTTGCATCTTTCTTTCAAGTTGTTTTTTGAAGATGTATTGCCCATTAGAGAAATGGTAGAGTAACTAAATGCCTAACAAGGCAATCAAAAATCGCCCACAAAATGCGTGGGCTGGACTCGCTGCCGCTCGCCTTTTATTGTGGCGTGATGTTTCAGTGTTCCTTTCATAAGTTATTGAGTGATAAAAGTAGGTTGTATATGATGGAAGATCTTGACGAGTTTGAAGATTCTGATTGGGAAGCGTTAGAGAAAGAGTGGGAAGATGATCAGCGAGAGTTTGATGAGCTAAACAAAAAAATGGATGAAGCATTTGAGTGGATGGATGTCTTCTTTGAGCTTGAGGATAAACTGACAACTTTCAATGAAAATATGGAATCTTTATATCAGGGTATAGTAAGTGCTGAACAGCAGAAAAATAGACGCTTTTTAAATGGCATCTTGCTTATTGGTGTAGTTTCTTCTTATGAAAGTTTTGTTCATGACTTTTTCGATATTTGCTGTACTAAGCAAGAATATATTGCCAAAGCTGCATTGAATATCGACAAATTAGGGGATAAGGACAAGAATTATTTAAGACTGAAAGTTGGTATGTCTGAAGATAGCTTGAAGAAACGACTCAAAAAAGTAACCTTACATGACCCAATCCAAATCGCCAATATTGCAGCACTATTATTTGGGCTAAAGATGCCAGTATTAAAGCAAGCTCATACGGAAAAATTATTAGAGCAAAGGAATTTATTCACGCACCATGGTGGGGTTTCTGATGGTGAATCTGTAGAAATTACTTCAGGCTATCTGTTGGGTGTTTACAATGTAATTTACAGGTTAATCAATGGTTACGTGGGCGCTATTACAAGTCATGCTGATGAGTGTATGGAGCAAGAAACATAACAAACTGTTTAAGAGTGATTCGCAACGCGTGGCATTTTTACTATGCGTTGCGTTTAGTGTTTAAGGTGGTATGCGGGAGCTTCGGTATTGCGTTGCTCACACCTTAGGGGCTGTCGTCATAAGATTGAGGGCCGTAGGTTCGAATAGCGGAGCGTATTCGGACGATCGAGTATCGGACGACTGGTTGATTCGGTCATTCCGACGGCTAAACGATAAATCCGTTAGCCGGTCACTCTATTTTCTGTCGAGACTGGTCAATCATGCCGCACCAATTCGGTGGGGAGATACCGCTTGCTGCGTAATGATGAACTGTAGAATAAGGCCAATCGATCACCCCCTTTCCCTTTTTACAGCCGAAAAACCAAGCATACCGTCACGATCCGGCAGTATACGCACCTGTTCAAGATCGTAAATATCGCGATCGTCCGAATACGCTTCGCTATTCGAACCTACTCAACTCCATAAAAAGAGAACCTCACCCAAAAGTAATCTGGAACAAAACTTGCTGTATCCCTCCCCTTAGATCCCGGCAACCGGTCGCGAGGGGCCCATGACACCGACCTTTATCAAAAGCAATGCTGCCGCCCAGCTCACCATGGCCGTCGAGGTGATGGATGAACAGGGCACAATGAACACCCGCCAAATCGCCTGTGAGCGGCCACTGACGGTCTACCTCAACTGGAAGGAGATAGTGACCCTGATGACGCTGGGGGCCCGCCCCGAGGCGCTGGTGCTGGGTTATCTGAAAAATCAGGGCTTTATCGAGGATATTTCGGCCATCGAGTCGGTGATCGTCGACTGGGAGAGCGAGGCCGCCGCCGTGGTAAGCAGCCAGCAGGCCGCCGATCTCGACAAGTCACTGGAGAAGAAGACGGTCACCTCCGGCTGCGGTCAGGGCACCATGTATGGCAGCGTGATGAAGAAGCTCGAAGGGGTGGTATTGGCGGCGCCCGAGCTTAAACAGAGCACCCTCTACGCCCTGCTCAAGGCGCTGTCGGCCCATAACGAAACCTACAAGATGGCGGGTGCGGTGCATGGCTGCGCCATCTGCCGCGGCGCGGAGATCCTCTCCTTTGTCGAGGATGTGGGGCGCCACAATGCGGTGGATACCCTGGCGGGCGAGCTATGGATGCGCGGCGAGAGTGGCCACGACAAGATCTTCTACACCACCGGGCGACTCACCTCGGAGATGGTGATCAAGGTGGCGCAGATGGGCATTCCAGTGCTGTTGTCGCGCTCCGGCGTCACCCAGATGGGGCTGGATCTGGCCCGCCAGCTCGGCATCACCATGATTGCCCGCGCCAAGGGGCGCCATTTCGAGGTATTCAGCGGCCACGACCATATGGTGCTGGACGAGAAGCCGCCGGTGCTGGCGCCCAGTCCGGCTGGTCGCGGGATGCGGGATTAAGTCATGAACGAATTTATGAATGTGAAGCAGGTGGCGGAATACCTCGATCTCAACGAGAAGAAGGTCTACCAGCTCGCCAACGAGGCGCGCATCCCCGCCACCAAGGCGACCGGCAAGTGGCTGTTTCCCCGCTCCCTGCTCGACCGCTGGCTGCTCGGCAGTTGCCACGAGGGGGTGATGAACGACCGGCTGCTGCTGGCAGGCTCGGACGACGTGCTGCTGCACTACGCCAGCAGCCGCTTGGCACAGCAGCTCGGCACCCAGGCACTGGTGGGCTACACCCCGTGCGGCACCCGTCAGGGGCTGGCGATGCTGGCGCGCGGCCATGTGGATCTCTGCGCCATCCACTGGGGGCAGGCCGAGGAGGCGCACCTGCGCCACCCGGCGCTGGTGCAGCAGTATCAGGGCCACCGGCAATGGGTGATCGTTCATGGATTCAGGCGGGTGCAGGGGCTGGTGCTGCGGCAAGGGCTGCAACCCAGGGAGGCGAAAGAGGCGCTCGACTGGCGCTGGGCCATGCGTCAGGAGGGGGCTGGCAGCCAGCGCGCCCTGCAGGAGTGGCTGCAAACCCAGGGGGAGTCGCTGACCCGGCTGGAGCGCACCCTCGAGGTCAACAGCGAGCGGGAGCTGGCCGCCGCCATCAGCCGTGGCGATGCGGATGTCGGGCCCGGCGCCCAGAGCACCGCCACCGAGTTTGGCCTCGGCTTTATGCCCTTGTCGCAGGAGTGCTTCGATCTGGTGATGCCGCAGGGGGTCTTCTTTCGCACCCTGCTGCAACAGCTGATCGGCTGGCTGCAATCCCCCGAGGGGCGCGAGCTGGCGGCTCGCCTCGGCGGCTATGACCTGACCCAGAGCGGCAAGCTGGTATGGAGTCCGCAGTAAAGAACCACTCCCCCACCGACAAAACAGCCCGCCAACCATGTTGACGGGCTGTTTTTATCACGGGCCTTTTTATAACAGCATCAATCGCTTGTCTCACGCCCCTCGGCATTGAGGGCGATGCGCCACCCTTCCAGTTTCGCGGGCTCGCTGCCGCTTGGCAGCAGGGCGTGGCTGCGCAGCCGCACGGTAAAGCAGCTCCCCTGCCCCGGGGTGGAGTCCACCAAGAGCTCGCCGCCCCAGCGGCTGATGATGCGGTGACTCAGGGCCAGCCCCAGTCCGGTGCCGGTGGCGCGGGTGGTGAAGAAGGGATCGAAGATCTTGTCGATAATGGCCGCCTCGATGCCGCTACCGTTGTCGATCACCCGCACCTCGGCCCCGCGCAGATGACCCAGTTCATCGACCCAGTCGCGGCTCTCGACCCGGATCTCCCCCTTCTCTCCCAGCGCGTGGCTGGCGTTGACCAGGAGGTTGATCAGCACCTGCAGCAGCTGCTGTCGATCCGCCTCGATGGGCTGCTGGGCCCTGAGATCGGCCACCAGCTCCACCTGCTGCTGGCGCAGGGCGGAGCGCACCAGAGTCAGGCTCTCCTCGATGATGGGATTGAGGTGCTGCCACACAGGCGCCGTCTCATAGTCGCCGGGGCGAGAGTATTGCAGCAGGCTGCGGGTGATGGCGCGGATGCGCTCGATCTGGGCCAGCACCAGCGCCAGCTCCTCGCTGACCGGCTCGGCCGCCTCCCCCAGCTCCAGCTTCATCAGCTCCACGTTGCCGAGGATCACCGCCAGCGGGTTGTTGATCTCGTGGGCCACCCCGGCCGAGAGCTCGCCAAGGGCCGCCAGCTTCTCGCTGATAAGCAGCTGCTGGCGCGCCTCGGTCAGCATATGGATATGATCTTCCAGCTCGGCAGTCTTGAGCTCGAGACTTTGGGTGCGCTCGGCCACCTTCTGCTCCAGCTCATCGGCGCTACGGGCCATCTGCTGCTGGTGCGCTTCCTGCCTGTCCAGCATGGCGTCAAACTGGCGACCGAGCTGGGCCAGCTCGTGGTCGGGATCGAGCGCCAGCGGGCCGATGCGAGCCGACTCCCCGGCCTGCACCTGCCGCACCACCTTGTGCATCCGCTCGATAGGGGAGAAGAGATCCCGCGCGCCGCGATAGACCAGCAGGCCGGAGAGCAGCAACAGCAGCACCACGCCGGAGCCCAACTCCACCAGATTGGTGAGGTAGGTGCGGATAATGGGCCACTCGAGAAAGCCCACATAGAGCATGCCGAGCCGCTCGCCCCTGGCTCCCAGCAGCGGCTCGTAACCCGAGACATACCAAGCGTCGTGAACGAAGGCGCGGTCAACCCACATCTCCCCCCGCCCCAGCACCTGCTCGCGCACTGGCGGCGAGACCCGGGTGCCCACAGCCCGGCCCACCTGACGGCGGCTGCTGACCGGCACATTGGTGCTCACCCGCAGATCGTCGAGAAACAGGGTGACGGTGCCGACGCTGCCATCCGGCAGGGTATTTTTGGCAAACACCTGGCCCTTGAGCTCATCCACCAGCCGGGTGCTGCCGTTGACAAGCTCGCCCCCCTCCAGCACCGCCCAGAGCGATCCGTCGCGACCCATCACAGGGGTCAGTGACAGGCTGATCAGCCCCCGGTTCTCCACCGCTTTGGTGCCATCCCGCTGCCACAACACGGCCCGCTTGGCCAGTTGCGGGGAGAGGGCGAGCATCTCCTGCTGCGACCAGACCACGAAGTGGCTGACGCTGCGCCCGGCCGTGAGGGCGGCGCGCTCCTGCGCCGTCAGCTGATCCAGCTCGGGGCCACGGCGCAAGCGCAGAAAATCGAGACCATAGTTGGCCGCCAGCGGCATCACCCAGTCATGCAGCTGATCCGGCGATTCCCGCAGCCGCAGCTGAAAGGCCCAGGCATCGCGCAGATGCTCGAGATGCTCGGTCTGGCGCTGCTGCTGCACCGTGATGGCGTGATGGGCCACCCCGAGATCGCTGCGCACCGTGGTGAGCAGGTTCTGCCAGCTGTAGGTGAGGGTCCAGTAGAGGGTGAGCGCAATCATGCCCACCAGGGTGAGCATGATGGGTACCGAGGTGAGCAGCAGCAGGCGCCAGCGCACCTTGGTGCGCACGCAACGGGGCAACAGCGCGCGCATGCAGCGGGAGAGCAGGGTCAGTTTCATCGCCACCCCATCCGATCAGCCTTCCTCATTCGATGGCCCACTCTTTGAATTTGCGATCCAGCGTCTTGCGCGCCACCCCGAGCACCCGGGAGGCGGCAGACTTGTTGCCATCATGGCTCGCCACCACCTGCAGGATGTGGGCTTTTTCCACCTCCGCCAGCGGCCACGCCAGCGGATAACCCTCCTCGCTCGTCCCCTGTTCGGCAGGCTTGCTGCTCTGCCAGTAATCCGCCGGGGGCTTGCCCAGCAGCAGGCAGCGCTCGATGAGGTTGCGCAGCTCCCGCACGTTGCCGGGCCAGGGGTAGGCCTGCATCGCCACCACATCCTCGTGGGTCCAGCTCAAGGAACCCATCCCCATCTCGGCGGTGAGCTGGCGGGTGAAGTGGTGTACCAGCGCGGGGATATCGTCGATCCGCTCCCGCAACGGGGCGACCGGCAGCGCCACCACGTTGAGGCGATAGAAGAGATCTTCGCGAAAGCGGCCCGCCTCCACCTCTTCCTTGAGGTTGCGGTTGGTGGCGGCGACGATGCGCACATCCACCGCCAATTCGCGCTCGGCACCGACCGGGCGGATGGCCTTCTGCTCCAGTGCCCGCAGCAGGGAGGCCTGCATGGCGAGCGGCATCTCGCCGATCTCGTCGAGAAACAGGGTGCCCTGATGGGCGACCCGAAACAGGCCGTCACGCCCCTTGCGGGCGCCGGTAAAGGCCCCCTGCACATGGCCGAACAGCTCGCTTTCCAGCAGCTCCGGCGCGATGGAGGCGCAGTTGAGGGGCACAAAGGCCCCCATCCGGCCAGAGAGTTGATGCAGGGCGCGGGCCACCAGCTCCTTGCCGGTGCCGGACTCCCCCTCCACCAGCACGGCGGCGTTGGAGGGAGCCACTCTGGCGATGAGCGTCTTGAGCTCGCGGGTCTTGGCACTGTCGCCGATCAGGGTGGGCGGGAAGAGCTTGCTCACCTCCCGGCGCAGCAGCAGGTTCTCCCGCTCCATCTGGCGGCGCTCGATGACTCTGTCCACCGCCTGCACCATTTGATCGAGGTTGAAGGGCTTGAGGATAAAGTCGCTGGCGCCGAGGCGCAGCGCCTTGAGGGCGGTCTCCATATCGCCAAAACCGGTCATGAAGATGATGTCGCTGCGGCGGGTGGCCGGGTCGATGGCTTCGTGCCACTCGATACCGGAGCGCCCCGGCAGCCGGATGTCGGCGATGATAAGGTCAAAGTGAAGGCGGCAGCGCAGGGCTTCCGCCTCCTCCACACTGGCGGCAGTCTCAATCTGGGCAAAACGCTTGGCCAGCGCCTTGGCCAGAAAGCTGCGCATGCCGGGCTCATCGTCAACGATAAGCAGGGAGAGGGCAGACCAGCGGCTGGGAGGGAGTGTCATGGAAAAAAGTACCTCGGATGCACGTACGGTCGGTGAATGTCCCGATAACCGGAACCTTAGTGGGACATTTTGTCCTTACCGTATCAAAAGCACCAACACCAATTATTAAAAGCGATAACAAGCTCACCTAATTGATTCTAATAAGCTTCTGTTTTTAAACGGCAAACCGTGAATGCAGCGGCAAAGGAACGGTTTGGCACCCTGCTTGCTTACTCTTGCCCTCTCCTCAGCCACCCTGAAAAAGTTGCATCACGATGACGATAAAAACCAGCCTCAAACGTTTTGCCCTCTCCCTCGCTACCAGCCTGCTGATCGCCGGTGCTGCCCACGCCGAAGCGGATACTAATGCCACAAAAGCGCCGATCCGCCTCGCCACCACCACCAGCACCGAGCAGTCCGGTCTGCTGGGCTGGCTGCTGCCCCAGTTCACCAAGGAGACTGGTTATCCGGTGCAGGTAATGGCGGCTGGTACCGGCCAGAGCCTGAAGATGGGCGAAAACGGCGACGCGGATCTGGTGATGACCCACGCCCCCTCTGCCGAGAAGAAGTTCGTCGATGCGGGCTTTGGCATCGAGCCGGTACACCTGATGTACAACGACTTCGTCATCGTCGGCCCGGCCAAAGATCCGGCGGGTCTCGGCAAACTGCACGACGCGGCCAAGGGGCTGCAAGCCATCAAGGAGCAGGGCCAGACCTTTATCTCCCGCGGTGACGAGTCCGGTACCCACATCAAGGAGAAGACCCTGTGGCAGGCGGCTGACGTCAAACCCGAGTTTGCCGGTTACAAATCCATCGGCCAGGGGATGGGCCCGACCCTGACCATGGCCTCGGAGCTGGGTGCCTACACCCTGACCGACCGCGGCACCTGGCTCGCCTACCAGAGCAAGCTGGATCTCGCCGTACTGCTGGAGGGTGACAAGCGCCTGTTCAACCCCTATCAGGTGATCCTGGTCAACCCCAAGCGCTACCCGGATCTCAACACCGAAGGGGCCCGCACCCTGAAGAACTGGCTGATCTCCGAGCATGGCCAGAAGCTGATCGGCGACTTCAAGGTGGCGGGTCAGGCGCTGTTTGTAGCGGATGCCAACGGGAAATAATGGCAACCCTGACCCCTGCGATGACCTTGATGGCCCTCCCCCGGTTCGCTGAGGGAGGCGCCTGATGCCGACCCTGCTCGACACGACCGTATTGACGGCCCTCGCCCTGCACGATGAGAGAGAGGTCTGATGCCGACATTGATCGACACGACATTGGCGGCTCTCGCCCTGCTGTTCAGTGGTGACACCGAACTGTGGCAGGTGGTGGGGGTCTCCTTCTCCGTCTCCTGCATCGCCCTGCTGTTGGTGCTGCTGCCCGCCTTGCTGCTGGGCTTTGCCCTGGCCTATCTGCCGCTGCCCGGCCGCTGGCTCTGGCTCTCCTGCATCAATACCCTGCAATCGGTGCCGACCGTGGTGATTGGCCTCTTGCTCTATATGCTGCTGTCGCGGGCCGGCCCCTTTGGCGACTGGAAGCTGCTCTTTACCCAGCAGGCGATGGTGGTGGGGCAGATGCTGATCGCCTTCCCGGTGATCGCCACCATGGCCCACGCGGCGTTTGTTCAGAGCGATCGGCGCGCCTGGGAAACCGCCCTGACCCTGGGCGTCTCCTGGCCCAAGGCACTGCTCGGGTTGATGCACGAGTGCCGCTTTGGCCTGCTGGCAGCGGTGATCGGCGCCTTCAGCCGCATCGTCACCGAGGTGGGCTGCTCCATGATGGTGGGGGGCAATATCCTGCACTTTACCCGCAATATCCCCACCGCCATCGCGCTGGAGACCCAGAAAGGGGCCTTCACCCAAGGGGTGGCGCTCGGCATAGTGCTGCTCACCCTCGCCCTCTTGCTCAACCTGCTGCTGACGGCCTGTCGCGGCCACAGCTATCTGAAGAACTGACCATGCCCCCACTGTGTACCAACAGGAGTACCCCATGGCCCTGACCGCCCACCAGCTGACGATGCGCTTTGGCGAGCGCCAGCTGTTCGAGATTGACCGGCTCGCCATCGCACCGGGGGATGCCATCTGGCTGCACGGAGCCAACGGGGTAGGCAAGACCACTTTGCTCAAGATCCTGGCGGGGCTGCTGGCCCCCACCCGCGGCCACACCAATCTGCCGGGACGCTGGCAGCAGCGGCTAAACCGGCTGCTCAAGCGGGATCTGGGGCCGGGCCGGGTCACCTATCTGCACCAGACCCCCTATCTGTTCGATCGCACAGTTCACGACAACGTGGCCTGGGCGCTCGATAAACAGCTCGGCAGCGAGATCCGGGTGTTCGAGGCGCTACGCCGGGTCGAGCTGGAGGGGCTGGCGCGGGAGCACATCAGCATTCTCTCGGGTGGCGAACGGCAACGGCTGGCAATGGCCCGCGCCTGGGCGCTGCAACCGGCCTTTCTGCTGATGGATGAACCCACCGCCAATCTGGACACACATTCGGTTGCCCTGATGGCCGCATTGGCGCAAGATCTGCGGGAACATGGCAGCGGCCTGGTCGTCATCAGCCACCAGAGCAACGCCCTGACCGACCTGTGCGAGCGGCAATGGACCCTCGCCCGTGGCCAGCTGCAAGAGACGACCCCTTTAAAAATCATCGAGCGACATGACTTCAAAAAGCGACAGCCACTCTGATCCCGTTGCCGTATCAGCAGTGATCCTGGCAGGAGGCCGCGCCACCCGGATGGGGGGCGAAGACAAGGGATGGGTAGCACTGGCGGGACGCCCTCTTATCGACCACGTTCTGGCGCGCCTGCGCCCCCAGGTGGATGAGGTGCTGATCAACGCCAACCGCAGTCAGGCCCGCTATCAGGCGCTGGCCCAGGTCATCAGCGATGACAACAACGACTATCTCGGCCCGCTGGCGGGCATGCAAGCAGGTCTTGCTGCCGCCCGTCACGACTGGGTGCTGTTTGTCCCCTGCGATGGCCCCGCCCTGCCGCTGGATCTGATGAGCCGCTTTCGCGCCGCCCTGACCCCGGATACCGAGCTGGTAGTTGCCCACGATGGCGACTGGCTGCAACCCGTGGTAGCCCTGCTGCACAAATCCCTGCTCCCCTCCCTCACCGCCGCGCTGGCAGAGGGTGAGCGCAAAATCGATATCTGGTTTGCCCGCCATAATATGGTGGTGGTGAGCTTTGCCGATCAGCCGGATGCCTTTATCAATCTCAATAGCCCTGCCGAGCTGGCCGCCTACGAGGCCCGTCTGCTCGCCCCCCAACAAGGAGTCACCTCATGACCCCGGCCCCCACCCTTCCCCTGCTCGGCTTCGCCGCCTGGAGCGGCACCGGTAAGACCACCTTGCTGGAGCAGTTGATCCCCCTGCTGGTGGATCGCGGCCTGCGCATCGGGGTGCTCAAGCACGCCCACCACGACTTTGATATCGACCAACCGGGCAAAGACAGCTATCGCCTGCGCAAGGCGGGTGCCCAGCAGATGATGGTCGCCTCCCGTCGTCGTCATGCTCGTATCATTGAAACGGAACTGGCCGAAGCCGATTTTCGCCAGCTGCTGGCAAGCTTCGATCAAACCAGCCTCGATCTGCTGCTGGTCGAGGGGTTCAAGCACGAACACTTCCCGAAAATCGAGCTGCACCGCGCCGAGATTGGCAAGCCGCTGCTCTTCCCCGAAGACGACGACATCATCGCGCTGGCCAGCGATCAGCCCCAACAGAGTGGCGAACAACAGCAGACAAGCCTGCCCCGCCTCGATATCAACGATCTAGCGGCCATTGCCGACTTCGTCTGTAGCTGGCTTGACGGCTGCCAGAGCAAGGAGCCTGAGGCGGGCAAGGGCTTTCTCTCGGTCGAGGCGGCCCGCAACGCCATTCTGGCGGCCCTCACCCCGAGCACGGCCTGCAGCGACAAACCGCTGGCCCAGTGCCACGGCGCCGTGCTGGCCGCCGATCTGATAAGCCCCATCAATGTGCCGCCCCACGCCAACTCGGCGATGGATGGCATTGGCCTTCGCAGCGACGATCTCGCCGCCGGCCGCTGGCAACTGGTGGGAGAAGTGCTGGCGGGCCAGCAGCGCCACGAGCCTGTGCTGGCCGGTCAGGCGGTGCAGATCATGACCGGCGCTCCGCTGCCCCCCGGCGTCGATACCGTGGTGATGCGGGAAGAGACGCATATTGAAGGTGAGTGGGTTACGGTCACCGCACCGATCCAGGCGGGACAGAATGTGCGCCTCGCCGGGGAAGATCTCGCCAAAGGTGCGGTCGCCATCCCGGCCGGTACCTGGCTTGGCGCCCCCCAGCTGGGGCTGGCGGCATCACTCGGTCAAGCCAGTCTCACTGTGCGCACCCCGCTGAAAGTGGCGCTGTTCAGTACCGGTGACGAGGTGCAGGCCCCGGGCGAGCAGCTCGCCCCCGGCCATATCTTCGACAGCAACCGCTTCACCCTGATGGCCCTTATCCGCGCCGCCGGTTGCGAGGTGATGGACCTTGGCATCATTCCCGATGACAAGACCATTCTGCGCCAGCAGCTGGAGCAGGCCGCCGCCAGCGCCGATCTGGTGTTGAGCTCGGGTGGGGTCTCGGTAGGCAACGCCGACTTTATCAAGCTGGTGCTGGCGGAGCTCGGCCAGATCGATTTCTGGCGCATCCAGATGCGCCCGGGTCGCCCGCTCGCCTTTGGCAAGCTGGGGCAGACCCCCTTCTTCGGCCTGCCGGGTAATCCGGTGGCGGCGATGATCTGCGTGCTGCAGTTTGTCGAGCCCGCCATCGCCCGCTTGCAAGGCAAGCGGTGGCAGCCGCTGCGCCTCTCGGCACTGGCAGACGAGAAGATGAAGAGCCGCCCGGGGCGCACCGAGTTTCTGCGCGGCATCTTTCATCAGGACCGCAACGGCCAGCTGCGGGTGCGCACCACAGGGCCACAGGGCTCCGGCATTCTCAGCTCCATGGCCGATGCCAACTGCCTGATCGAAATCGTACCGGACCAACCCGGGATCGCCATTGGCGAGCGGGTCTGGATCCACCCCCTGCAGGGACGACTGGCCTAAATCCCGGCGGGGCGTCGGCCGGATGCACGGCGCCCCGTCACCCACCTGACAGGAGGCAGACCGTGCGTCTTGATGCCCCCCTCTCCCGACTCGATCTGCTGGTCTATGGCCGCTACCGGATCGTCCATGGCCTGCGCATTGCACTCGCCTTTATGCTCACCTTTCTGCTGACCCGCGAGCTGAAACTGCCGGAGAGCACCTGGCCGCTGATAACCTTGGTGGTGGTGATGGGCCCCATCTCGTTCTGGGGCAATGTGCTCTCCCGCGCCCTGCAGCGGGTGGTGGGCACCATCTTCGGCGCCAGCTGCGGGATAGTGGCGCTCTATCTCGAGATCTACTCGCTACCGCTCACCCTGATCTGGTGCGGGTGCATCATGTTCCTCTGCGGCTATCTGGCCCTCGGCAAGCGCCCCTATGTGGGGCTGCTGATCGGCATCACCCTGGGGGTCACCATGGGGGCCATGCCGGGGGATATAGAGACGGCGCTGTGGCGCAGTGCCGACGTGATACTGGGCTCCCTGCTGGCGCTGCTCTTTTGCAGCATCTACCCCCAGCGGGCCTACAGCCACTGGCGCCTACAGTTGCACCAGATCCTGCAGCAGTCGGGGCGGCTCTATCACACCCACCTCTCCCCCAATGTGCTGGAGCGCCCGCGCCTCAAGCACAATCTCTCCCAGTTGCTGGCACAGACCGGCAAACTGCGGGCCCTGCTGGCCCCGGCGGCCAAGGAGACGCGCCACAGCGTCGCCCTGTTTGATGCGGTGCAGGTCACCATGCGCAACACCCTCTGCACTCTTGAGATGCTGGCCAACACCTACTGGAACGATCGGGAGAGCCACTTCCTGATGCAGAGCACGGCTGCTCTGCAAGCCTGCCATCTGGCCACCGAGGAGGCGATCAACCAGCTTGCCCTGATGATGCAAACCGGCGATGGTCGCGGCGCCGATGCCGCCATCGCCCGCCTGCACGAGGTAGCAACCCAGGTATCGCTCCCCCCCAATACCGAGGCCGCCATCAATGGCTACCTCTGGCTCAACGTCCAGCTGACCGAGCAGCTCACCCACCTGCGCCGCCTGCTGGGGCTGATCCTCACCCCGCCCCATCGCAAGCAGCCGGACTAGACCCAATGCAAAACGCCCCGCAGCTGCGGGGCGTTTTGCTGTCTGACTGGCCGTTTGGGCCATGAAGGCAGCAAATCTTAACTGGCATTGGCCAGCGGCTGCTCGGTGGTGAGGTAGAGGGAGAAATCCTGAATACCCGCCTGCAGGGCGGCAAAACAGTCAGGGTCTATTGCGGTGCCCAGATTCTCCGCCATCATCTCCAGCGCCTGCGGCACAGGGATGGCGCCGCGATAGGGGCGCTTGGCGGTGATGGCATCGAAGATGTCGGCTGTGGTGATGATGCGCGTCTCAAGGGTAATCTCGTCCCCTTTCAGCCCCTTGGGGTAGCCCTTGCCATCGAGCCGCTCATGGTGGGCGCCCGCCACTTGCGCCAGCTCCTCGAAGGCACCGATGCGGCTCAGGATCTCCTCGGTGTAGGCGGCATGCATCTGCACCGCAGCCCACTCCTGCGCATCGAGCTTGCCCGGCTTGTCGAGAATGGCGTTGCTCACCCCGAGCTTGCCCACATCATGGAGCAGGGCGCCCCGCTTGAGCCAGCGTCGACGCGGCTCGGACAACCCCATCTGGGTGGCAAGAATGTCGGTATAGAGCGCTACCCTGCCGCTGTGACCCGCGGTGTAGGGACTTTTGGAGTCCACCACCTGCCCGAAGGCCGCCGCGATTTCGTCCAGATAATCTTCATCCAGCGCTACCTCCCCTTGCCCGGCCGGGTGGACCAGCACCCACTCGGTCAGTCGGGGATCGGCCAGTCCTTGCCAGAACTCTTCGTCGGCCAGCGCTTCAAATTCCCGAACCAGTGCCGGATCAAACCAGCTGCCGCTGCGCTCGCGCAGCTCCTTGAGCGCCGCATCCGGGCCTGCGGCCGCGTGAAATACATCCACCACCTGACAGAGCAGGGCAATGCGGGAGAAGAGCGGGATCGCCTCACCAGCCAGTTGCAGGGGCCGACCTTTGCCATTCCAGTGTTCATCGAGGGAGAGAATGCCATCGGCCACCTCGTCACTGAAACGGAGCTGGCGAGCGATATCCGCCCCCCGATGACAGCGGGTCTGGATCAGTTCGTTGGCAATCTGGTCACCGTTGCGAAAGATATGAAACAGGCTGCGAAAACGTCCCAGCAGATCCGCCTGCAAGCCGGTGTGGCCCAGCACAAAGTTGACTACCTCGGAGAGGGAGCCATCCACCAGTTTGAAATCGCGTTTGAAGTGAAGATCGTCGGTGAGATAGAGATCGCAGATACGGGCAGCATTGCTGCTGCACCCAAGATCCTTAAGCAGGAGCGTGTAGTAGAGATCATGGCACAGCCGGGCGTCCAGTCCCAGCCGCTCTCCCAGACGGGAACCTATCCAGCAGCAGCGAATGCAGTGTCCTCTTGGTTGCCCCTCAGTCATATCGAGCGCATGACTGAGGGAACCAATCAACTCCGCCAATCGCAATCCATTCACCGTCATAGTCTACTCCCTTAGACATCATGGCGATTTTGCCAGCAGATTAGGTATACCCCATCTGAAGCTGGAACGATCTGGATTCAGTTGAATTTAGGCAGCAGCTTTACCCTGATTAGCCCGCTCTTCCAGCTCTGCGCGGCTCAGGGTAGATACAAAGCGGCCATCGAAGTAGATATCCATCAGCTCACCACGCTTTTCGCCACGCATCATGCTGCGGCGACCATCCAGATAGTGCACCTCCATCTGGGCGGTATGCTCGTCCGGGTAGCTGATCTCCACCTCGCGCACCCCTTGTGGCAGCATGGCCAACGGCACCGTCTTGAGGGCCGGATCCAGATGCTGGTTCACCTTGATCACCGGATCGGCTTTCATGTCCACCACAGCCGGAGATTTGCCGGTGATGGGGTTCTTGCCAGACCAAAACTCGATGGTATTGAATACAAACAGGTCAGCGGTCGCGGCCAGACCGTAGACAGGGGAGAGCAGCATAAAGACCCCGGCACGAGCGTAGCGGTTATCCACCACGCTCAGGTTGCCCTTGGTGACCATGCCGGAAAGCCCCATCTGCCCCATACAGCCGCCCAGCCCCATGCTCGCGACCATAACCAGCAGGGCCATTGCCCGCCCCTTCTGTTGTAATGCCATCGTGTTCTGTTCCTGCTCTGAAATAAATGAGGCGGCAAGCCTAATCAAGGGGCCAGAAGAGGACAATTCACAATGGCGGGACGATACAGGAGGGGTTCAGATTGACGTACCAAGTGAGCAATAAATAAGCACCGATAGGATTGTCATCCGACCGGTGCCTTGTTCAACAACCAATAACCGTCAGGAGCCGATGGCCAGATTGGAGACTGTCTCGGTCACATTGATGGCGCCCTGCTCGATCTGTGACATCACGCCACTCACCTCGCCGATCTGCTCCTTGCCACGCTGGGCACTGGTGGCCACCTCATTGATGTTGCCGGTGATCTGGGCCGTCAGTTCGCGGTTTTTCTGAACCACGCTGGCGATCTCGCCGGTCGAGAGGGAGGTGCGCGCAGCCAGCTGACGTACTTCGTCAGCCACCACCGCAAAACCGCGCCCCTGATCGCCGGCCCGGGCAGCCTCAATGGCGGCGTTAAGGGCCAGCAGATTGGTCTGCTCGGCAATACTGCTGATGGTCGAGACGATGGCTTCAATGCTTTTCGACTGCTCATTGAGCTGGCCAATCAGGCCGGAAGTGCGACTCACCTGTTCGGAAATGGCGCTGGAGATGGCAACCGATGCCGCCAGCAGTTCAGACCCGGTTTCGGCAAAGCGGGTGGTCTCCTGCGAAATGGTCTGGGCTATGTTGGCCGCCTCGCTCACTGCCTGGGCGCGCTTGATCCGCTCTGTCACCTCACTGGCAAACTTGATCACCTTGACCACCTTGCCGCTCTCATCCTTGATGGGGTTGTAGGTAGCCTCCAGCCAGATCTCGTTGCCGTGGCTGTCACGGCGACTGAACAACCCCGACTTGAGCTGGCCGTGGGCCAGATCGTCCCAGAAGTGGGGTTGCTCGCGATAGAAGCTCTCATCGCAAAACAGCCTGTGATGCTGCCCCTTGAGCTGAGAAAGGGAGTAACCGACGCAGGAAAGGAAATTCTGATTGGCCGTCACAATCTCCCCCTTGGGGGTGAACTCGATAATGGCGAGCGCCCGATCGAGTGCCGAGATGATCGCTTTCTGACGACTCAACTGCTGATAACTCTCGGTGATATCGGAGGCTATCTTGACGACCCTGACCACCTTGCCCTCAACCTTGACCGGGAAGTAGGTAGCCTCCAGCCACAACTCCCTGCCATGTTTGTCAATGCGCTGGTAGATGCCACTGTGGGAATGCCCCTGACGCAACTGTTCCCAAAACTGGGCATAGGAGGATGACTGGGCGTAGTGGGCATCACAAAAGATCCGGTGGTGTTTACCAATCACCTCCTGCTCGCTATAGCCCACCACACTCAGAAACAGCGGGTTCGCCTCCAGGATCTCGCCGCTTGGAGTGAAACTGATGGTAGCGACACCGACTTTTACTGCATCAATAAATGCCTGGGCCTGGGCCAACTGCATTTGACACGCTTGTAATTCCGCTTTGAGTTTGAAGTTGAACATCTTGCCCTGCCCCTCTGTTACCTGGTTACAACTACGTCACATCTGCATGAACTTTAGACGAGAAACCATAGAGATAACGGGGCCCATCGATTAAGGTGCCAGGTCCCACTCCAGATAGGCCGGATTGGCGACAAAGCCGATCCGCTCATAGAGAGGGCGCCCCTGCTCGCTGGCATGGAGCCACACCTTGCCCAGCTGACGCGCTCTGGCGAAGGCCGTTATGGCATCGAGCAGCGCCGTGGCGATCCCCTGCTGGCGCCATTGTGGCCGCGTATACATATTTAGCAGATACCCCTCCATCCCCGCCAGATTGCCGGGATAGGGCGGCCGTTCAAATAATGCCAGCGTCCCTGCCGCCACGATCTGTTTGCCGCCCTCCTGGGTATCGGCCTCAGCCAGCCAGGATAAAGCGCTCTCTTCACTCATCGCCCGGGTGAAATAGTCAAGGGTGGCCTGCCACAAGGCCGGGTCTGCCTGCGGCGTCACCAGCTCACCGACCTCACAAAACAGCTCCATGCGCAGCGCCACCAGTGCGTGAATATCTGCGGCCCTTGCTTGACGAATAATCATTGGCTGCTCCTTTTCTCTCATGGGAAATTTCGCCGGCCGTCATTATGACAAAGAGCGCCTTGTGGCGCTCTTTGTGATTGGGAAAATCACTGATAAATCAATGGCTGCGACGAGTCAGCCAATAATCCAGGCTCAGCACACCGCCGCCCCAGATGATCAGGGTCAGCAGCATCCAGCCCCACAGCTGGTGATCGTAAAAGCCACCCGCCCAGAGGGTCGGGTAGGAGATCACCGCCATGATATTGAAGCCAAACAGCAGCAAGGCGGCCGGGCGAGTAAAAAGCCCCGCCAGCAGGAAGAGCGGCAACAGCAGCTCGGTCGCTGTCCCCAGATAAGCAGCCCACAACCAGGGCAGCAGGGGCACCTGATACTCGGATTCAAACAGATAGAGGGTGGAATCCCACGCCGTCAGCTTGAGCCAGCCTGAAGTGATAAAAACCGACGCGACCCACAGCCGCGCCAACAACAGCACACCAGCGCTGCTCCAGCGCGGCAAATCACCACTTGAGCTGGCCAGCGCCAGCCATTTGTTTGCCATCATGGCATTACCTCCATATCCACCAGCAGACCAAGGGTTATCAGGCGAGTGAGATGTTCACTGGCCGCAGGGTCGGCCGCCAGCAGATCGACTAGCGCCGTACCAGCGAGACATCCCTGCAGCAGCGCCCACTCACCAGCCGTCAGGGGCAAGGGGGCAACCCGGCAATCCGGCTGTTTCTTCAATGCCAACCAGACGGGGGCATCAAGCACCTCCACCGCTTCGCCACCGTGCAGCGCCATCTGCCACAGGGCCAGCACCGGATAATCGCTGGCAACCAGCAGCAGATCAGTGGCTGGCAAGAGTCGCAGCCGCTCCCATTGTTGCGGCGATAATGCGGCCAGACGCTCGGCTGGCCAGCAGCGTGATTCCAGCGGCAGCAGACTGGCACGCTCAAGCTGCCATTCGAACTGAGCCAGCTCCTCCAGCCAGGGCAGTCCGGTTGTAGTCGGCAAGCGGGCCAACCATTGGCCAAATCCGGCGCCATAGTGCATGACGCTCCCTTCCCTGAGCGGCTCGGCCAATACGAAGCCACGGGCCGCCGCTGCAAAAAAGTCATCCCCGACCATAGCCTTGACGGCGGGATAACTGCTCGCCAGCACCTCGCCAAGGCTCAGGATGAAGTGGTTGCGATAGACCTGCAGCACAGATTCGGCAGGAAAGAGCCGGGAGCTGATGTGAGGGGCAATGGCGTCAGGCTCCCCCAGCAGACCGTCAGCAAAGTGCTGTTGCAGTTGTGCCAGTTCAGCCATGGGCTACCTCCCGTGGTGCACTCATGGCGCACGCCTCATCCAGAATGGCGCTGGCCTGCGCCGCCTCTGCCAGCAAGACCGGCAGCGGCGGGATCTCGAGGTCCCACTCAATCAGGGTGGGAATGGCCTGCTTGCGGCAGATCTGGCGATAGAGTTCCCAGACCGGCTCCACCACAGGGGCGCTGTGGGTATCGATATAGAGGGAGCCTTCCGGCAGCTGCTTCTCGGTATAACCGGCCAGATGGATCTCCCCGACGGTGGCGAGATCGATCGCCGCCAGATACTCATCGCAAGAGAAACCGTGATTGAAGGCACTGACATAGAGATTGTTGAGGTCGAGCAGAATGCCGCACTCGCTGCGCTGCTGCAGCTCGGCCAGAAATGCCCACTCGCTCATCTCCCCGGGCAGTTGCAGATAGGAGGAGGGATTTTCAATCAACATGCGGCAACCCAGAGTCTGTTGTACCTGCTGGATCTTGTCGCTCATGTTGCGCAGGGAGGCGCGGGTATAGGGCACCGGCAGCAGATCGTTGAAGTAACGCCCACCAATGCTGCCCCAGCTGAGATGTTCGGAGATCCGTACCGGTTTGATCGCCGCAGCCAGTGTCGACAACTGCTGCAGATGGTGCGGATCGAGCGGGTCGGCAGAACCGAGGGACATGCCAACGCCGTGAAGACTGACGGGGTAGTGCTGCGCCAGTTCGGCGAGCACCTGAAAACCGTGACTGTGCCGTTCGAAGTAATTTTCACTGTGCACCTCCAGCCAACCGACTGTCGGCAGGGTTTGCCGGATCTCATCGTAATGGGGAGTGCGTAATCCGATACCAATCAAAGGGTTCATCGCAAGACTCGCTTTCGCCAATCAGAGAAGATGCAGGGGGCGACCCGTTGGCCATCCCCTGCCCGATGTCTCTTACTTGGGTTGCAGCGAACCGCCGACCAGCTTCTCGCACAGCCCTTTGGGCATAACCACAAAGGCATCACCCTGAGCATCTTCCTTGGCAGTACCGGCGCAGGAGCTGCTCTTGGTCGCACAGTCATTTTTGCTGGCCTTGACCACGCCGTAGCACTTCTCCTTTTCATCGGCAGCCATGGCTGGTGCCGCGATAAATTGGGCGCCCAGCGCCAGCAGACCGGTTATGGCGGAGGCGATAGCAGTGCTTTTTTTAACATTCATGTTCATGTTCCTTTTGATGTCGTTGGATGTTGCTGATATCCCCGATTTGTCGCAACCGGGTACCTGCAATAGAACCGGCAAACGGGATATTCCCTTTCAAAAAAAACACAAAAAGAGTTAAAAAACCCAAAGGCAAACACTCAATGAATTGATTTTAAACAACTATTTCATCATTGAAAATTTCTCGACGACCACCCATTAATGAACGAGGAAAGTGCTATATGGTGCTTTCATCCCGTTAATCTTCTTCACTGCTTCAATCAAAAGAGATGCGTCAGACATAAAAAAACCCCGCCAACAGGCAGGGCTGGATGCAACTTTAAAGAAACAGGAATAAACAATCTGAGTAGTGTTGGGAGCCAGGAGTTGCGGCAAACAGATAAAAAAAGAGACAGCTTTGGCTGTCTCTTTTTGCACATGGTGCGAATGGGGTTTAGTAGAAGATCCGCTCGCCACGCTCGCTCATTTTGAGCCACACCGGTTTGGTGCTGGTTTTGTTCCAGATCCGGTGCAGATAGCTGTAGAAGCGGGCACGATCGCTGCGAAACAGCATCAAGGGGAAAGCCAGAATGCCCACCAGCAATACATAAATGCGACGAAGAATAATCTGAGTCAGGGAAAAGGGATGAAACATGATGTAACTCCTTACTGGTAAGACCACTGAGCAAAGATTACCCCACTCTATGTAGGATTACTACATCACCAACGCATTTTTTTATAAAAAAATGGTGAAAAACGGGAAATACTGAAAACGGGTTACGTTATTAACCAACAGTTAACAAACTTGCGAAAATCGTGCGCTTTGCCACAGTTATCAGGGGAAAAACATGCAGTAGGGAGACACGCATGAAACTGCCGGAAGTGGCACTGCTGGTGCTGATGGTTGCCCTGACACGGGCACAACTGGAGGAGTGGCAACTGAATCGGGAAGATGCCATCGTGCTGGCCGAACGGGGCGTGCCCACCGTCAGCCTGTGGCAATGCGGCACACTGAAGCAACGGATTGCGGATCTCAACCAGCACAGCGCCGAGGTGCAGTTTCAATATCGGGGGCAAAACATGGCGGATGTGAGCCACTATCTCGAGCGCGAGTGGAAACAGGCTGGCTGCGAACAGTTACTGGTACAGCAAGGATACTGACCAAGGCTCAGACTCGAAGAGTAATGATTGAGATGAACAGAGAGAACATGGAGGCACGTTCCGGAGTCGAACCGGACTAAACGGATTTGCAATCCGCTGCATAACCGCTTTGCTAACGCGCCATGCTGACAAGACTGATTGTCTTGAAAGTGAGTTCCATCGTTGGTGCGATGGAAAATTGGAGCGGGAAACGAGACTCGAACTCGCGACCCCGACCTTGGCAAGGTCGTGCTCTACCAACTGAGCTATTCCCGCGTTACTGCTTTCGTGCCAGTTGCCTGACAACGAGGCGCATTATACGTACCACGAGCGCCAGCACAACCCCTTTTTCGCAATTTAAGCCCTGATGCAGACTGTTTGCTCAGGGTTTAAACGCCTTGCTGCATTTTTCTCCAGCCAGCTGTGACCCACCAAGCGAATTTGGGATAAAGTCGTTGAAATGATTACGCTTTCGTTCGAGACTTGAGCGGCTTAATAACCGGATTCTCAATTGAAAATCACAAGATGAAATGGATCTTCACGCTTCGTGGGCTCAGGCCGCAGTTAATGCTGGCTTTTTTCATGTTGGGCATGGTGCCCTTTTTGGTCATCACCCTCTTCTTCCTATACAGCCACGGCAAGGATCTCACCACCCAGACCTCCAACCACCTGGTCTCCGTTCGTAATATCAAGAAGAGTCAGCTCGAGGATTACTTCAACAACCTCAAAGAGCAGATCATCAACTTCTCCCAGCAGGATTTTGCCGGCAACAGTATCGGCCGTTTCTATGGCTTTACCGGCGCCTTCGAGAAGTTGGGCACCACACCGCAGGAGGCCCGCAGCCGTGCCCAGGCCCGCTATCTGCCAGGCTCCTGGGATCAACTGCGCAAACCGGACAGCCAAGTAGAGATCGAACCCTCCATCACAGCGCTTATCCTCGCCGACGAGATGTATGGCCGGGTGCACCAGCGCTTTCATCGCGGCTATGCCGACATGGTGCGCAAGTCCAACTACAGCGACATCTTTCTGGTGGACCTCAACGGTGATGTGGTCTATTCGGTCACCAAGCACCCTAACTTTGCCACCAATCTGCTCTCCGGACCTTATCAGGGCAGTGGCTTGGGCCAGACCTTCGCCAAAATCAAACGCCGCCTCGATGGCGGCCAGAAACCGCAGCAGATCTTCGAGTTCACCGATTTTGGCCGCAACGAGCTGACCGGGCAGGTGGTCGCCTACATGGCGGCGCCCGTGATGCAGTACGACTATGTGCGCGGGGTGGTGATTTTCGAGCTGTTGCCGGACAAGCTCAACCAGATCATGGCGGAGCGGGAGGGGCTGGGCGAGACCGGCGAAACCATCCTGATCGGCCCGGACAAGCGGATGCGCGCCGATGCCTGGCTGGCGCCGGAGTTCAGCGTCGAGAACAGCTTCAGCCCTAACTTCCGGCCGCTGCAAACACCCCTCATCACCAAGACGCTCTCCGGCGAGCAGGGGGTCGGGCTGTTCCACTCCTATCAGGATGACGAGGTGCTGGCCGCCTACACCCAGGTGAAGGTGTTCGATACCGAGTGGGCCTTTATTGCCGAGATCTCCACCCGGGAAGCCTATGCCCCGATCCGCCAGCTGGAAACCCTGGTGATTGTGCTGGGTGCGGGCTCGGTACTGCTGCTGATCCTCTTCTCCCGCTGGCTCTCCCACTCCATCACGGCGCCGCTGCGCTCCTTGACCGAAGCAGCCGAGCAGGTGGCCGACGGCGCGCTGGATCACCCCATCGCCATCGAGCGCACCGGTGATGATATCGACAGGCTGGCCGAGGCGTTTCGCCATATGCAGCGCTCGGTGAAGGACAAGATCGAGCTCATCGAGCAGCAGACCCAGGAGCTGCAACAGCAGGTCAAGCTGACCCACAAGCAGAACCTCAGCCTGCAGCAGGCGGATAAACTCAAGGATGAACTGCTGGCCAACACCTCCCACGAGCTGCGCACCCCCATTCACGGCATCAAGGGGATGGCCGAGTCCATGCTCGCCAGTCAGCAGGATTTGACCGAAGGGCAGCAAAAGCAGCTCGGCCTCATCATCAAGAGCGCCGACGGCCTGGCCCGTCTGGTGGACGATCTGCTGGACTACCACCAGATGCGCTACGGCCAGCTGGAGATCCACTCCCAGCCCGTCTCATCCAAGGGGGTTATCCGGTTGGTGCTGGATCTCTGCCAGCATCTGGTGCAGGCCAAACCCCTCACTCTGGTGGATATCAGCCCGGCCGAACTGCCGCCGGTGCTGGCCGACGAGCAGCGGCTCGAACAGGTGCTCTACAACCTGGTGGGTAACGCCATCAAGTACACGCCGCAGGGCAAGGTGGTGCTCAGTGCCATCGTCGAGAACAACTTCCTGCGCATCAAGGTCACCGATACCGGCATCGGCATCGCCCCCGATCATCTGGAGCACATCTTCGAGCCGCTGGTGCAGATGAGCCCGGAGGTAAGCAAGCAGGGAGCCGGCCTTGGTCTCTCCATCACCCGTCAGCTGGTGCACCTGATGGGGGGCGAGCTGTTCGTCGAGAGTGAGCCGAGCGTTGGCTCTACCTTCGCCTTTACCCTGCCCCTTGCCACCTGCAAAGCGGCCAATCTGACTCTCGACAGCCGCCAGATCGAGCATCAGCTGGTGCGCCAGCAACCGCTGATCCTGCCGGACTGGGAGAGCGACGATCTGCCCCCTCCCCCCGAGGATGCGCCGCTCATTCTGGTGGTGGATGACGAGCCCATCAACCTGCACATCCTGCGCCATCTGCTGCAGCCCTGCGGCTACCGCATCCTGCCCAGCAGTGACGGCCACGATGCGCTGGCCAAGCTGGCCGAGGAGCAGGTGGACCTCATCCTGCTCGATGTGATGATGCCGACCCTTTCCGGTTTTGACGTCTGCCGTCGCCTGCGCCAGCAACACCCGAAAGATATGCTGCCGGTGCTGCTGCTCACCGCCCTCAACCAGCCCAAGGATATCGAGGAGGGCTTCGGGGCCGGTGCCAACGACTATCTGGTCAAACCCTTCTGCAAGGAAGAGCTGTTTGCCCGGGTCAAGGCACTGCTGGAAGCCAAGGCCGGACGCGCCTCGCTGGTAGAGAACCGGCTATTGAAGCAGGAGATCGAACATCGCCTCACCCTGCAGGATCGACTGCATCAGGATCAGCAGCGCCTGCTGGCCCTGCTCGGCGAAGGGGCCGACCCCATGATCTTTATCGACGAGCAGGGCACAGTGCTGTTTGCCTCCCGGGTGATGGCACGCCTGCTGGGGCAGGAGCCGGAAGCCATGGAGGGGCAGCCCCTCAATGAGTGGCTCGCCACCCCGCTGCAACAGCAGTGGCCCGACCTTGCCAGCGAGCGGGAACACAATCTGGAGTTTCTGGTAGCCGGGCAAAAAGATGTGCTCAACGCCCGTGCCCTGCCCATCGCGCTCGGAGGACAGGCCGCTTTCGCCCTCACTCTGAGTACCGAGCTGCGTCAGGATGAGAACCGGGTAATGGCGCTGGAGAACGCCCTCAAGAACCTCTCGCGGCAAGCCATCATCGAAGATGAACAGCTGCTGGGCGAGCTGAGCCGCCTGGGTGGCGAGTTCCGTTCGCTGGCCGACGACCTCATTCGCCAGCAGGATGACGAGCCGCTGCGCCGTGCGCTGGTAGAGACCATGCAGCTCACCCTGGATGCCTGGCAGCAGGGGACCGGCAAGGGCAAAATCGTGCTGGCGGAGAAGAGCAAGCTGTGGCGGGTCTATATGGACAGATCCAGCCCGCAGACCCGCACCCTCGACAAATACCTGAGTCTGGACACCCTGCCCAAGTCGCCACGCTGGAAGACGGTCGTGGCCACCACCGAGTATGTGCTGGGCCACTGCCCGCTCAATGACCACCAGCGCCAGCAGTTGCAGCACAGCGCCCAGACCCTGCGTCAACTCGCCAACCGCAAGCCGTGACACGGCGCCCTAAACGGGCGCCGGATCACAATTGGCAATCTGGTTTCTTTTTATGCAAAACAAAGCCCCGCCCGACCACGAAACCGAGAGCAGATCCAATTCACAAATTTGTCATATACGCCATTTTCACAGCCACTTTCTGCGCGAGAGCAAATAACGCAAACCAATGATTCTAAAAAGATAAAAAAGCATTTTGACGAGATTGACGTAACACCGTCAATTTTTACGAAAACAACGAAATCAATAGTTGTTGTTTTCCTGTTAATTCTGGTTTGCTTAGGGCGTTGGAAAACAGAACGACAAAGGTTAGACACCTGACCAACACAGAGGGCCGATTTCATCAGCATGCGAAACCGGTGCTCACACAAAACAAGGCGAACCCTCGGGAATGCCAAAAAATAAGAAAGGAAAACATATGCTTGCCAAAGTATCCAAAATCTCTACCGCTGTAATGCTGGGAACCATGATGCTTGCCGGTGCCGCCGGTAACGCCATGGCCGCAGAAAACAAAACCGTGCTGACCATGGTTGCACAGCAGGAAACCGCCTGGGTCAAGAACTTCAACCCCTTCCTGCAAGCGGGCTTGCTGCACACCACCCGTCACTTCATCTATGAGCCGCTGGTGATCTTCAACGATATGCAAGGGGGCAAACCCGTCTATCGTCTGGCCACCAACTATGCGTTCAGCGATGACCTGAAATCCGTCACCTTCGATCTGCGTGACGGCGTGAAGTGGTCTGACGGCGAAGCCTTTGATGCCGATGACATCATCTTCTCCTTCAATCTGGTCAAGGCCAACAAGGCGCTGGATGAGCGCTCAATCTGGACCCAGATCAAGAGCGTCGAGAAGCTGGCCCCCAACAAGGTCAAATTCGACCTGACCGAGGTCAACACCAACGTGGTGAATGATCTGGTGCTGGTCCCCATAGTGCCGGAGCATCAGTGGAAATCGGTGAAAGATCCGGTTGCCTTCACCAACGACAAGCCGGTTGGTACTGGCCCCTTCACCGAAGTGGACAACTTCTCCGCCCAGCTCTATACCCAGTGCCGCAACCCGCACTACTGGGATAACGCCAACCTCGCCATCGACTGTCTGCGTATGCCGCAGATGGCCACCAACGACCAGGTGCTGGCTGCTGTCATGAAAGGTGACATCGACTGGTTCGGCTCCTTCGTGCCGGATATCGAGCGCCTCTACGTCGGCAACGATCCGAAGAACAACAAATACTGGTTCCCGGCCTCTGGTACCGTGGCGTTCAACGTCAACTTCCAGACCAAGAACCCGGGCAATAACGAAGCCTTCAACGACATCAACTTCCGCCGCGCCTTCTCCATGGCGATGGACCGCCAGTCCATGGTGGATATCGCAGGCTACGGCTACCCCACCGTCAACGAGTACCCGTCAGGTCTGGGCAAAGCCTTTGACTCCTGGAACAACCCGGAAGTGGACAAGAAGTACGGCAAGTACAACAAGTTCGATCTGGAAGGGGCCAAGGCCCTGCTGAAAGAGGCAGGCTACAAGGATTGTGACGGCGACAAGTTCCTCGACACCCCGAGCTGCAAAAAGATCGAGTTCAAGGTTCTGGTGCCGAACGGCTGGACCGACTGGGTCAACACAGTACAGATCGGTGTAGAAGGGCTGCAGGCATTGGGCCTGAATGCCAAGACCGCCACCCCGGAAGCGACCGTCTGGACCGAGAACCTGATCACTGGTGACTTCGACGTCGCCCTGCAGGGTTACTTTGCCGGTGCCAACCCGCACAAGTACTTCGAGACTGCGTTCCACTCCCGCAACATGGGTGACCGTGGCAACCGCTTCGCCGCGCCCCGTTACAAGGATCCCGAACTCGACAAGCTGATCGATGACTTCACCCAGACCGCCGATGCGGCCAAGCAGAAGGAGATCATGTTCGCCATCCAGGATCGTGTCGGTGCCAACCAGACCATCATTCCGGTCTTCAACAACCCGACCTGGTACGAGTACAGCACCAAGCGCTTCAACGGCTGGTTCAGTGCTGATAACCCGGTAGCCAAACCTCAGCTCCACCCGGACACCCCTGAGCGTCTGCTGCACGTGTTGTCCCTCAAGCCAAACAGCTAAACAATCCCGGCCCCCTGCGGGGGGCCATCTTCCCCGTTAACCCCTTTCTTGCCCGGCACCGCCGGGGTTGGGGTAGCTATACCCGACGCGGGGCAGACTTGCAGTAAAAGGTACTATCATGGGATTCATACTGAGACGCTTTTCCTTCTATCTGGTTGCCTTTCTGGTAGCCGCCACCATCAACTTCCTGTTACCCCGTGCCATGCCAGGGGATCCTGTCTCCGTGATGTTTGCCCGCGCTGGCGCCATGATGGAACCCGCCGCCCTGGAAGCCCTCAAAGCCACCTTCGGCTTCGTAGACGGCCCCATCGGCACCCAGTTTCTCACCTATGTGAAGAGTGTCTTCACCTGGGATCTCGGCACCTCGGTGCGCTTCTACCCGCAGCAGGTCTCTGACGTGCTGGGCCGTGCCATCGGCTGGACCCTGTTTCTGGTCGGCACCTCCACCATCCTGAGCTTCTCCCTCGGTTCCATCGTCGGCATCTTCGCCGCCTGGTATCGCGGTGGCCGGATGGACAGCATTCTCTCCCCGCTCACCCTGGTGATGCAGGCCATTCCGCCGGTGGTGGTCTCCCTGCTCGCCCTGTTCCTGTTCGGGGTCAGCCTCGAGTGGCTGCCCATCGGCTACGCCTACAGCCCGGAGATCAAGGCTGACTGGGGCTGGGAGCACATCAAGAGCATCATGACCCACGCCATCATGCCGGTGCTGACCCTGGCCGTGGTACAGGTGGGGGGCTTTCTTATCACCATGCGCAACAACATGATCAACCTGCTGGGCGAGGATTACATCACCATGGCCAAGGCCAAGGGGCTCTCCAGCAACCGGGTGATCTTCAACTACGGCGCCCGCAACGCCATTCTGCCCAGCGTCACCGCCCTATCGATGGCGCTCGGCTTCGTCATCGGTGGCTCTCTCATCACCGAAGTTATCTTCAACTATCCCGGCCTGGGCCTGACCCTCTATCAGGGCATTCTGGCCCGCGACTACCCGCTCATTCAGGGGCAGCTGCTCATCATGACCATCACCATGCTCAGCTTCAACTTCCTGGCCGACGTGCTCTACGTCTTCCTGGATCCCCGTCTGCGTACAGGAGGCAAATAAGATGCGTATGCCGACCATTCTCAAGATCCTGCTGGGCAACAAGAAGGCTGCCTGTGGCCTCGCCATCGTGGTTGCCTTCGTACTGATGGCCCTCTTTGCCCCCATTCTGGCCAGCAACGAGCCGACCAAACGGGTGGCTCGCCCGCACCAGCCGCCCAGTGCCGAGTTCGTGATGGGTTCAACCCGCATGGGCCACGATATCTGGGCCCAGTTCACCAACGGCGCCCGTATCTCGCTGCTGGTGGGCTTCAGCGCAGGCCTGCTGGTCTGCACCCTGGCCGTCGCCATCGGCATCACCGCCGGTTACTTCGGTGGTCTGGTGGATGAATGCCTCACCTTCCTGATGAACGTGGTGCTGGTGATCCCCAACCTCCCCTTGCTACTGGTGCTGGCGAGCTTTATCGGGGAGGCGTCACCGGCGGTAATTGCCGTGATAATAGGGTTGACCTCGTGGGCCTATGGCGCGCGGGTCATCCGGGCCCAGACCCTGGCGCTGCGCGAGAAGGAGTTCGTCATCGCCGCCGAAGTGCTGGGCGAGCCGGCCTGGCGCATCATTCTGGTGGAGATCCTGCCCAACCTCATCTCCATCATCGGGGTGAGCTTTATCGGCTCCATCATCTACGCCATCGTCACCGAAGCGACTCTGGAGTTCCTCGGCCTTGGCGACCCGACCGTAGTGAGCTGGGGCATCATGCTCTACAACGCCCAGACCTCCAGCGCCATTCTGGTCGGCGCCTGGTGGGAGATCCTGGCTCCCTGCTTCGCCATCGCCACTCTGGGTGCCGGTCTGGCCCTGCTCAACTTCGCCATCGACGAAATTGCCAACCCGCAGCTGCGCTCCCACAAAGGACTCAACCGCTGGAAGAAACTTGCCACACCGGTCGCAACACCACTCTCTGCCGCACAGGAGAAGACAGCATGAACAAGCATCCCCTGCTGTCAGTACGCAATCTTTGCGTCGACTACATCACCGAAAATGGCGACGTGCGCGCCGTCAACTCGGTGAGCTTCGATATCAGACAGGGCGAGATCTTCGGTCTCGCCGGTGAGTCGGGTTGCGGCAAATCCACCGTCGCCTTCTCGGTGGCCCGGCTGCACAAGCCGCCCGCCTACATCAGCGGTGGCGAGATCCTGTTCAAGGGGGAGAATATCCTCCACTACAACGACGAACGGTTGCGCTCCTACCGCTGGCAACAGGTGTCGGTGGTGTTCCAGTCCGCCATGAACGCCCTGAACCCTGTGCTGCGGATGGAGGAGCAGTTCTGCGACGTGCTGCTGGCCCACAACCCCGGCATGACCCGTTACGAGGCGATCAAGCGCGCCCAGGAGCTGCTCACTATCGTCGATATCCACCCGAGCCGGCTCAAGGATTACCCGCACCAGTTCTCCGGCGGCATGCGTCAGCGGCTGGTGATTGCCATCGCCATGGCGCTGAACCCTGAGCTGCTCATCATGGATGAGCCAACCACGGCGCTCGATGTAGTGGTACAGCGGGAGATCCTGCAGAAGGTCTATGCCCTGAAAGAGAAGTTCAACTTCTCCATTCTGTTCATCACCCACGACCTCTCCCTGATGGTGGAGTTCTGCGATCGCATCGGCATCATGTATGCCGGTGAACTGGTAGAGGTCGCTCCCTCCAAGGCGATCCTGACCGCGCCGCTGCACCCCTATACCAGAGGGCTCGGCAACTCCTTCCCGCCCCTGCACGGGACGAAGAAGGTGCTGGAGGGGATCCCGGGCACCCCGCTCAACCTGCTGGAGGTGCCGGTCGGCTGTCGCTTTCAGGCCCGCTGCGGCAAGGTGCACGATCGCTGCCGTCAGGAGTACACCAGATTGGCCGAGATCCGTCCCGGGCAACAGACCGCCTGCCACCTCTATGAGAAGCAGGGACTGCAACAAGATTCCGTGATCTATCTGGACAAGGCCGCTGGCTGTTAAGGATGTCTGTCATGCAAATCGCCAAAACCGATGCACCCATCATCGAAGTCCAGCACCTCTACAAGGACTTCCCCATCAACTCCAATGCCATCAAGAGTGGCAAGATGCGGGCACTCTCCGACATCACCTTCAACCTGCACCGGGGCCGCGCCCTGGCGGTGGTCGGGGAGTCGGGCTCCGGCAAGAGCACCATCGCCAAGATCATCGCCAAGATGTACAAGCTCAGTGCCGGGCGCATTCTCTATCGCGGCCACGATCTGGAGGAGTTCAACAAAGGCACCGCCCTGCTGGACTATCGCCAGAGCGTGCAGATGGTGTGGCAAGATCCGTTCGGTTCGCTCAACCCGACCCACACCATCTACCACCATATCGCCCGCCCCCTGCTGCTGCACAGCAAGGTGATCGACAAGAAAGATCTGCCCGACATGGTCTACGCCCTGCTGGAGAAGGTCGGCCTGACTCCTGCCAAGGCGACCGCGGCCAAGTATCCGCACCAGCTCTCCGGCGGCCAGCGCCAGCGGGTCAACATCGCCCGCAATCTGGCAGTTGAGGCGGAAGTGGTGCTGGCGGACGAACCCACCTCCATGCTCGACGTCTCCATTCGCATCGGCATCCTCAACCTGATGGAGCAGATGAAGAACGAGCTCGGCGTCTCCATGCTCTACATCACCCACGACATCGCCACCGCCCGCTATGTGGCGGAAGATCTGGCGGTGATGTATGTGGGGCACATGGTGGAGTGGGGCGAGGTGGACGAGATCCTGCATCACCCGCAGCACCCCTACACCCAGCTGCTCATCTCGGCGGTGCCCGACCCCGAGAAGAGCATCCACGCCGAGCTGGAGGGTGGCCGCAAGGGGGAGATCCCGCTCTGGACGCCGGAGTCCTGCGGTTGCCCCTTTGCCGGGCGCTGCAATCAGGCGATGCCCCGCTGCAAGGAGGCGCTCCCCCCTATCACCAAGCTTGCCGACAACCACTTCGTGCGCTGCTACCTCTACGAGTGAAGGTGAACCCGATACCGGCCGGACAACCCTGTCCGGCCATGCCTCGATACGGGGCGGCCACAGCCCCGTGATGTGCCTCACCGCCCGGCGGTGAACCACAGGAGTAATACCTTGATGGAACTCTTGATCAATCAGGTGGGCTACGAGTGCGACGGACACAAGGTCGCCCTGTTGCAAACCTCCCCCGCCCCTGATCTCGGCGGCTATGTCAGGCTGCAACGCCTCGATGATGGCCAGATCCTGTTTGAAACTCCGCTGCAACCGGCTAGCAGCGTCCCAGGCTGGCAGGGCCGCGCTTACTGGCGCGCCGACTTCTCCGCCTTCAAAGAGCCCGGCCACTATCGGCTGGAGGCGATCACTGCCCAAGGCATTGTCCGTTCAACCCGTTTTGCCATCGGCCAGGATCTGCTGGCCAGCCGCTGTCTCTCCGATGTCATCCACTACTTCAAGGGGCAACGCGCCAGCGGCACCTTCGATCGGGCCGACCGCAGCGCCCGCCTGTTTGGCACCGACCAGCACAAAGATGTGCACGGCGGCTGGTTCGATGCCAGCGGCGACATGAGCAAGTACCTGAGCCACCTCTCCTACGCCAACTACCTCAACCCCCAGCAGACCCCCATGGTGGTGTGGGCTCTGCTCAAGTGCCGCGAACTGCTGGCCCCGCGCCGCGATATCGACGGGGTGAACCTCTGCAAGCGGCTCAATGACGAGGCGCTGCACGGCGCCGATTTCCTCTGCCGGATGCAGGATGAGTCGGGCTTCTTCTACATGACCCTGTTCGACAAGTGGAGCAAGGACCCTGCCCAGCGCGAGCTGTGCGCCTATGCCACCCAGCAGGGGCTCAAGTCCGCCAACTGGCAGGCGGGTTTTCGCCAAGGGGGCGGCATGGCCATCGCCGCGCTGGCCCGCGCCGCCCGCGAGAGCGTCAGCGGCGACTTCGATGCCAGCCGCTACGCCGAGGCAGCCAAACGCGGCTACCTGCATCTGCGCGAACACAACCTCGCCTACCTCGATGACGGGGTCGAGAACATCATCGACGATTACTGCGCCCTGCTGGCAGCGGTGGAGCTGACCCGCACCTTCGGCAACGAGTGGCTGAATGAAGCGAGAGTCCGTGCCAGCAAGCTCTGTGCCCGCCAGCGCCCTCATCCTGAGCTGGGTCACTACTGGTCGGCCAACGAGGATGGATCGCGCCCCTACTATCACGCCGCCGAGGCGGGCCTGCCGGTGCTGGCGCTGCTGGAATATCTGGGCGTAGAGCCGGAGCAGGAGCACAAGGCCCAAGCACAGACCGTGGTGGAACAGGCGCTGGCCGCCGAGCTGGCGCTCTGTGCCCGCGCGGGCAACCCCTTCTCCCTCGCCCGCCAATATGTCAAAGGGGTGGATGAAGCGCCGCGCGTCAGCTTCTTTATGCCCCACAACAACGAATCCGGTTACTGGTGGCAGGGGGAGAATTCCCGCCTCGCCTCTCTGGCGGCCATGGCCTTTGCTGGCGCCCGCCACTTCCCCCGCCAGAGCCAGCCGCTGCTCACTTATGGCCAGCGCCAGCTCGACTGGATCCTCGGGCAAAACCCCTTCAACGCCTGCATGCTGGCGGGCCACGGCATCAACAACCCCGCCTATACCGCCGGGTATCCCAATGCGCAGGGGGGGATCTGCAACGGCATCACCGCCGGGTTTGATGACGAAAACGAGGTGGCTTTTATTCCGGAGGAGTACAAGGATCGGCTGGATCAGAACTGGCGCTGGGGAGAGCAGTGGATCCCCCACGCAGCCTGGTTTGCCCTTGCCATCACCTGGCTGAATGCGCAGGGAAATGGAGGTCGCCATGATTGAGTTCTGGGTCGGCGTCGATGGCGGGGGCACCCACACCCGCGCCCGCATTCGGGATCGGGCGGGCAAGCTGCTCGGAGAGGGGCGCGCGGCAGGATCCAATCTGGAGCTGGGCATCCCCCATGCCCACGCCAATGTGCTGGCCGCCATCGCCAGCGCCCGCCTTGCCGCCGGGATCGCTATCGAGAGTGAACAGCAGATGGGGGTCGGACTGGCGCTCGCCTCCGCCGAGCTGGCCGACTGCTATCACGCCCTGCTCGAGATGCCCTTCCCCTTCGCCAGCGTCAGGCTCACCTCCGATGCCTTCGGTGCTTGCCTCGGCGCCTTTGGAGGTCGTGAAGGGGCCATCCTCATCGCCGGTACCGGCTCGGTGGGGCTAGTCTATCAGGAGGGGCAGATCCGCACCTGCTCCGGCCGCGGCTTCCCCATTTCAGACATAGGCAGCGGCGCCTGGCTGGGGCTGCGCGCCATCCAGCAATCCCTGCTCTGCCACGACGGCATTCTGCCCCCCAGCACCCTCGCCATCCGCTTGATGGATCGCTTCAAGCGTGATCAGGCCGAGGTGGTTCGCTGGGCCGCCCGCGCCATTCCGGCGGACTATGGCCACTTTGCCCCTTGGGTATTCGATGCCGCCAGCGATGGCGACGAGCTCGCCAATCAGCTGTTGGACGAAACCTGCGAACAACTGCGGATCCTGCTGGAGGGAATGACCCAGCTGGGTGCCAGACAGATCGCCCTGCTGGGGGGGATTGGCACCCGCCTCGCTCCCCGTCTCGGCCAGCTCAACCTGATCCCCCCCCAGGCAGATGCGCTCGATGGCGCCATCCTGTTTGCCCAATCAGAGGATTTTCCATGTCTACACCCCTGATCCACACCCAGGTAGCCCGACGTGACGGCGAGGATGTCTGGTTCACTTTCACCCTCTCCCACATGCCGGATACCCGGTGGAAGCTGCACTTCTGTCTGGCTCGCCATATCGACCCCGACTCCTTGCAAGGGGGCGAGCTGGAGCGCCAGAGCGGCAGCTACAAGGTGATTGTCCCAAAAGCTGGCAGCTGCGAGCTGCGCTTTTGCTGCCGCCAGACGCCCATCAAGAAGCTCTCCGACATGCCTCAGGGCTTTTTTCTCAGCCTGCCGGAGGCCGCCACAGGTGCCCAACTGCTGCCGGTGACGCTGGCCGCTCAGGATCTCGGACTGGAAAACCCGCCAGTAACCCGCCCCGACCTGCCGGATGTCGAGCCCCAGCCCGGTATAGTGCCGCAACCGGCCCATCTGGTACTGCTGGAGGGGAACTTCCGGCTGGCCGAGCGGGCTCATGTCAGCGCCCCCCGCGATGTGCCGAAGCTGCTGGCCCACTTTAACGAGCTGACGTCGCTGGCGCTGGAGCAGGATCACGACGCTGAAATCCGGCTGACCGAGGCCAAACTGGCCCCCGAAGCCTATCAACTCACCATCACGCCGCATGAGGTGGTAATTGCCGCCGCCGACGAAACGGGTTGGCGCCACGGGCTGGTGACTTTGGCCCAGTGGTATCTGCAACATGGGGAGAGCCTGCCCTGCGTCACGCTGGAGGATGCCCCGCGCTTTGGCTTTCGCGGCATTTTTCTCGACTGCGCCCGCCACTTCCACACTCCGGCCACCATCAAGCGCTTGCTCAAGCTGATGAGCCTCTACAAGTTCAACCGCTTCCACTGGCATCTGACCGATGACGAGGGGTGGCGACTCGAGATCAAGGCCTTCCCGGCACTGACCGACGTGGGTGCCTGGCGCGGCCACGATCTGGCGATCGACCCCCAGCTCAGCGGCGGTGCCGAACCCTATGGCGGCTACTACACCCAGAGCGAGGTGAAGGAGCTGGTGCGCTATGCCAGTGAGCTCGGCATCACCGTCATTCCCGAGATCGACATCCCGGGCCACTGCCACGCCGCCATCAAGGCGCTGCCCGAGTTGCTGATCGAAACGGCGGATCACTCCCGCTACCGCTCGGTCCAGCATTTCGATGACAACGTGCTCAACCCCGCCCTGCCCGGCACCAACCGCTTCCTGGAGGCGGTGCTGGACGAGGTGTGCGAGCTCTTCCCCGGTCCGCAGATCCACATGGGGGGTGACGAGGTGCCGACCGGGGTCTGGACCGACAGCCCCGCCTGCCAGCAGCTGATGACCGAACAGGGCTACGCCGACTGCCGCGAGCTGCAGGGCCATCTGCTGCGCCACTGCCAGCGCTATCTGGCCGCCAGAGGCAAACAGATGATCGGCTGGGAGGAGATCCTGCATGGCGACAAGGTGAGCCGCAAAGCGGCCATCTGTGCCTGGACCAGCTTTCAGGCGGGGTTGGATGCTGCCGCGGCCGGTTATCCTGTGGTGATGGCGCCCGCCCAGTTCCTCTATCTCGATCTCGCCTGGAGCGCCGATATTCATGAACCCGGCCTCTACTGGGCGGGGACCCTCAATCTGGAGCAGGTTTATGCTTGCGATCCTGCCCCAGCAGATTTCCATGCCAACGATAACATCCTCGGGGTGCTGAGCCCCTTGTGGTCAGAATTGATCACCAGCCGTGATCGTCTCGACTACATGTTGTTCCCGCGCATGCTGGCCACGGCCGAGGTGGCCTGGAGCGATCCCGCCCACAAGGGCTGGGAGCACTTCGCCGCCCGCCTGCCGGGTCAGCTGCAGATCCTCGATCAGTTGCAGGTGCGCTACCGGATGCCACAGAGGTAATGTTGTCTCTACTTTGGCGGCCAATCGGCCGCCTTTTTTACGATTAGCCAACAAAACATCAACTTCCCCCTACCATTCATCCGCCATTATTGGCAAAATCCAGCCCCCAATGAAGCTGGTCTGCCTCCTGCTGGCGCGAGCCTGCGGCCACCTCCAGATCTGCCACAATAACAACGACAACATTATCAACAAGAACATCGGAGCGTATTCCTATGGCCCGCAGAGATGTCCATACCCTGGATAGCGAAGTGGAGTTTCCTGCCGACGTACAACTGGTCTCCACCACTGACCTGCGCGGGGTGATCACTTATGCCAATCCGGCTTTTTGCACCATCGCCGGCTATAGCGCCGACGAGCTGGTCGGTCACAACCACAATCTGGTACGCCACCCCGACATGCCCAAGGCCGCCTTCGCCGATCTCTGGGCCCGCCTCAAGGAGGGCAAACCCTGGCGCGGCATCGTCAAGAATCGCTGCAAGGATGGTCGTTACTACTGGGTAGATGCCTATGTGACCCCCATCTATGAAGGCAACAGGATCAGCGGCTACCAGTCGGTACGCTGCAAGCCCGAGCCCCAATTCAAACTCATCGCCGCTCAGACCTACCAAGCCCTGCTCAAGGCCGAGCGCGGCAACAGCAGCAACCTTCCCTCTCTTGCCAGAGTGCGCACCCCGGCCATTACCCTGCTGCTGCTCGGCATGATGGGCTGGACCTTCGTCAGCCAAGGGGCCATGACCGTCCTGCTGATGCTGCTGCCCCTGTTGCTTCTTGGCGGAGCCTACTGGCGCGAGCTCTTTGCCCTGCCCCACTATCTACAGCAGCTGGGCCGTGAATATGACAGTCTGACCCGGCTGGTCTACTCCGGTGACAACCCCGGCGCCATTGCCGATTTTCATATCAAGATGCTTCAGGCCCGCATCCGAACCGTGTTGGGGCGGATCAACGATGCCACGGCACCTCTGCAAACCCTGGCCATCAATCTGAAGCAGGCCTCTCATCAGGCCTGTCTCGATATCAACGAGCAAGATGCCCAGACCCAGCAGATGGCTACGGCTATGACTCAAATGGCCAACACAGCTCACGAAATCGCCCGCAACATTCAGGACTCCAACGGTCAGGTCAACGAAGCTCGCAATCGTTGTGAACAAACCAACCAGCAGTTGAACCAGACCGAGCAACAGATCGAACAGCTCGCCAAACAGGCAGAGCTGGCGTTCAACTCGGCGGTAGAGCTCGCCAGCGAATCCGAACGGATTGGCAGTGTCATGGGCGAGATCCAGGGCATCGCCGAGCAGACTAACCTGCTGGCCCTCAACGCGGCCATCGAAGCTGCTCGCGCTGGGGAGCAGGGCCGTGGTTTTGCGGTGGTCGCAGACGAGGTGCGAACTCTATCGACCCGCACCCACAAGGCGACCGAGCAGATCCAGGTCAGCATCAAGCAGATCCAGCACACGCTGGGACGCTGGAAGGGGATGATGCAGGAGAACCTGCAACAGACCCGCACATGTGCCGAGATGACCCGCCAGGGCGCCAGCAGCCTCCATACCGTGCTGGCAGAGATAGAGCTGGTCACCGAACACTCCACCCAGATCGCCGCCGCTGCTGAGCAGCAACAAGCGGTCGTGGAGGAGATCAGCCGCAGCATCCACCAGATCTCCGAGTACTCCCACGCCAACAGTCAGAAGATGCTGGATGTCGATCACTCCAGTCAGGCTCTGCTGGAACGGGCCAAGCAACTGAAGGGGCTTAGCCAGACCTTCGGCTGAATCATTGCCAGCCCCATGACAGAAGCGCCACAATGGCGCTTCTGTTGTTTTTGACGAATCGGGTCTATGAGCATTGAACCAAGTCCATCCCCATTGAACAAAACGGCCCGTATCGAAGCGATCATCGCCTTGATCCCGGCAGGCCGGGTGGTCAGCTATAGTCAGGTGGCCGATCTGGCCGGGCTGCCCGGACGGGCAAGACTGGTGGGCAAGGTGCTGCGGGAAACCGACAAGGTACTGCCCTGGCATCGGGTATTGGGCGCGGCGGGCACTATCTCGTTACCCAAAGGATCGCCAGGCTTTGCCGAGCAGACGGGACGATTGCAGCAGGAGGGAGTCGTGGTGATCGGGGGGCGGGTCAGAATGAAGGAGTGGCAATGGCAGCCCGACTTGGCCGAGCTGCTTTTTCTACTGCCGTTTTGAGGGGGTCACGGCCGGATCACTCCAGCGGCGCAAGGATCTCTTCGCTGCGCACCTGCACCGGTATGGTCTCATCCGCGCGCTGCAGCAGCACCAGCAGGCTCTGCCGGTCAACCTCCAGCACATAGGCCGCCCCTTCCCGAGTCATGCAGCTCATGCCCGGCCGGATCTCGTTTATCTCCATCTCAACCTCCTTGTCTACTTCGCGATTGATGACAGCTGCACTCCTTGCAGCTGTCTCAGTATACCGCTATCCATAAGCAAAGAGGCCCCTTGTCGGGGCCTCTTTTCATCAGGCTTTTTTAGCCTTTGGCAAACTCTCTTGCCAGGTACCGTTGTCGTAGTGAGCGGTCCAACCGGTCGCCTTGCCGTTGACCTCGCTCATCACGTACTGCTCCTTGGTCTTGCGACTGAAGCGCACGATGGCGGGGTTGCCGTCCGGATCGGTGAGCGGGGCACCGGCCAGATACTTGTGCTTGGCGGAGATGCGATCCTTGAAGCGCTTGAGCTCTTCCACCAGCGGCGCGCGGGTCTCGCGGGATTTGGGGAAGTTGCTGGCCGCCAGGAACAGACCGGCAGCCCCGTCACGCAGCACAAAGTGGGCATCGGACTGGGTGCACTTGAGCTCCGGCAGCGGCACCGGATCCTCCTTCGGCGGCGCGATGTCGCCGTTTTTCAGGATCTTGCGGGTGTTCTTGCAGGTCTCGTTGGTGCAACCCATGTACTTGCCGAAACGGCCGTTCTTGAGCTGCATCTCGGCTCCGCAACGGTCGCACTCGATGCTCGGCCCTTCGTAGCCCTTGAGCTTGAACTGGCCCTTCTCGATCTCGTAGCCATCGCAATCCGGGTTGCGACCACAGACGTGCAGCTTGCGGCTGTCATCGATGATGTAGGCATCCATCGCAGTGCCACAGACACCGCAGCGGTGCTTGGCGCGCAACGCTTCGGTTTCCGCCTCTTCACCGTCAGTGGCGGAGACAAACTCGTCGGCAGAGACCAGGTTGATGGTCTTCTTGCAGCGCTCTTTCGGCGGCAAGGCATAGCCGGAGCAACCAAGGAACACGCCGGTGGTGGCGGTACGAATACCCATCTTGCGGCCGCAATCCGGGCAGTCGATGTCAGTCATCACCATCTGGTTGGCACGCATGCCGCCCTCTTCGGGCGCCTTGTCAGCCTTCTCCAGCTCCTGGGTAAACTCGGCGTAGAAAGCGTCCAGCACCTTCTTCCACTCCAAGCTCCCTTCGGCGATGCCATCGAGCTTGTCTTCCATCTTGGCGGTGAACTCGTAGTTCATCAGCTCGACGAAGTTCTCCACCAGACGATCGGTGACAATCTCGCCCATCTTCTCGGCGAAGAAACGGCGGCTCTCAACCCGTACATAACCGCGATCGACGATAGTGGAGATGATGGAGGCATAGGTTGACGGACGGCCGATGCCACGTTTTTCCAGCTCGCGCACCAGCGCCGCTTCGGTGAAACGGGCAGGCGGCTTGGTGAAGTGCTGGCGCGGATCCAGCTTGACCAGTTTCAGCACCTCGCCCACGGTGACCGCAGGCAGCTGGCTATCTTCGCCCTTGCGACCCATCGGCGGCAGTGCCTTGGTCCAACCGGCGAAGCGCAGGGTACGGCCACGGGCCTTGAGCTCGAACTCACCCGCCTTGACGGTCAGGGTGGAAGAGTCGTACTGAGCCGGGGTCATCTGGCAGGCGACAAACTGACGCCAGATGAGGTCGTACAGACGCATGGCATCCGGCTCCATCCCTTCCAGCATCTCGGCTGTCACCTGTACGTTGGAGGGGCGGATCGCCTCGTGCGCTTCCTGAGCATTGGCCTTGGCGCCATACAGATTCGGTTCGGCTGGCAGATAGGCCGCGCCATACTGCTCGCCGATATATTCACGCACCGCCTCAACCGCCTCTTTGCTGAGGTTGGTAGAGTCGGTACGCATATAGGTGATGTAACCCGCTTCATAGAGACGCTGGGCCATCATCATGGTCTTCTTGACCCCGAAGCTCAGACGGGTAGAGGCCGCCTGCTGCAGGGTGGAGGTGATAAACGGCGCAGAGGGCTTGGAGCCGGTCGGCTTGTCTTCCCGGTTAACGACCTTGTAGTCGACCCCTTCCAGGGCAGCGACAGCGGCGAAGGTCTCGGCCTGGGTCACCGGCTTGAAGTCGGCACCGTTTCGGCTGACCACTTCCATCCGCAGATCGCTCTTGTCGGCGGTCAGCAGGTCGGCATTGAGATCCCAGAACTCGACCGGTACGAACGCCTTGATTTCGCGCTCTTTATCGACGATGAGACGCACCGCAACGGACTGTACCCGACCGGCGGAGAGGCCACGAGCCAGCTTTTTCCACAGCAGCGGGGAGACCATGTAACCCACCACGCGGTCGAGGAAACGACGGGCCTGCTGGGCATTGACGCGGTCAATATTCAGCTCGGACGGCTGGGCGAACGCCTCCTTGATGGCACTCTTGGTGATCTCGTTGAACACCACGCGCTTGTAGCGGCTGTCGTCGCCACCGATGATCTCGCGCAGGTGCCAGGCGATCGCTTCTCCTTCTCTATCCAAGTCGGTTGCGAGATAGATGGTGTCGGCTTTCTCGGCCAGACTTTGCAACTCGCTGACCACCTTCTCCTTGCCGGGCAAAATCTGGTAGTTAGCCTGCCAGCCAGCGGTCGGATTGATACCCATCCGGGCAAACAGGGCCTTGCGATCCTTGGCAGCCTTCTCGGATTCGCTCAACTTGATGCCGCGAATGACAGGTTTCTTGGGCTCGGTGCTGGCGCTGCCGCTGGTGGGCAGATCGCGAACATGACCAACGCTGGATTTCACCACGTAGTCCTTGCCCAGATATTTGTTGATCGTCTTGGCCTTGGCCGGAGACTCCACTATGACCAGTGATTTGCCCATGCTGTAACTATTATCCTCATTGCACCCGACGGGGTTGGTGTGCGGTTTTGTGGGGCTGTATAAGAGATTTGGCGCGAAAAAGCAATCTTGTGAGCAAATTTGCCTGACCAGCCCGAACCACACGGCTTCTTTTATTGCTTCTTTATTTATTAATGCGAAGGCAACAGGCCGGACGCAACCGCTTTTTCAATTTTCTGCCATACCGCCCCTCTTTTTATATCTGAAACGACATAAAAACGTCTGCTGGTTACCAGCTTGTTACAAAGACATAAAATCTCTTTATAATGGCCCAACCCCGACGCATTGCGCGCGGAAGGAACCGCTACCCATCATAAAAATCGAAAGGATGTACTCAATGAAGCACTTCGAGGTCAATTTCGACGGTCTGGTCGGCCCGACTCATAACTATGCCGGCCTCTCCTACGGCAATGTTGCCTCCCAGAGCAATGCCCAGGAGGCTTCCAATCCGAAAGAGGCCGCCAAACAGGGGCTGCGCAAGATGAAGGCGCTGACCGAGCTTGGCATGACCCAGGGGGTACTGGCGCCACAAGAGCGCCCCGACCTCGCCACCCTCCGCCGCCTAGGCTTCACCGGCAACGATGCCCGGGTGCTGGAGCAGGCCGCCAAACAGGCTCCCGCCGTATTGGCTGCCTGCTATTCGGCTTCCAGCATGTGGACCGCCAACGCCGCCACCGTCTCCCCCAGTGCCGATACCCAAGATGGCCGCATTCACTTCACCCCCGCCAACCTGACCAACAAGTTTCACCGCTCTCTGGAACCGGACGTCACAGGTCACATCCTGCGCGCAGTGTTCAACAATGATCGCCACTTCAGCCACCACCTCCATCTACCGGAAAATGACCACTTCGGCGACGAGGGGGCAGCTAACCATACCCGCCTCTGCCGCGCCTATGGCGAGGCGGGTGTCGAGCTGTTCGTCTATGGCCGCAGTGCCTTTGACTACTCCCGCCCGGCGCCGAAGCGCTATCCGGCCCGCCAGACTCTGGAGGCAAGCCAAGCCATCGCCCGCCTGCATGGCCTTGGCGAGGAGAGCGTGGTGTTTATTCAGCAAAACCCGGAGGTGATCGATCAGGGGGTGTTCCATAACGACGTGATCGCGGTGGGCAACCAGAACCTGCTCTTCTTCCACCAACAAGCGTTCCTCAACACCGAAGCGGTGCTGGCCGAGATCAGCGGCAAGTTTGGCGAGGGAGATCTGCACTTTATCGAAGTGCCGACTGCCGAGGTATCCGTGCTGGATGCGGTGAAATCCTACCTGTTCAACACCCAGATCCTCACCCTGCCGAGCGGCGAGATGGCCATCATCGCCCCCACCGAGTGCCGCGACAATCCGGCTGTCTCTGCCTATCTTGGCAAGCTGCTGACGCAGGAGACCCCGATCAAGGCGGTCCACTATATGGATGTGAAACAGAGCATGCGCAATGGCGGCGGCCCGGCCTGCCTGCGACTGCGGGTTGCCATGAACGATCAGGAACTCGCAGCGGTCAATCCGGCCTGCCTTATCAACGACAGCCAGTTTGCCCGCCTCGATGGCTGGGTCGATCGCCACTACCGCGACCGCCTGACCCTCGATGACCTGCGGGATCCGGCACTGGTGCAGGAGTCCCGCAGCGCACTGGACGAGCTGACCCAGATCCTGAAACTGGGTTCGGTCTACCCGTTCCAGCGCTAAATGTGATGCCCGGGAAGACCGCCAACGCTGGCGGTCTTCTGCTATCTGCCTTCTCTTCAGCGCGATCGCCAAATTGCACGGATGCTGTTTTGTGCAGAAAAGCAGCGCACAACTTGCTGATAAGCTTGAATTTTGAGCTGGATGTATCAAAAAATCGACGAACAGTCATTTTTTACTGCCAGATGCCTCATCAAGGGGTTCACAAAGCCTCTGGATCTGATAGTATGCGCCTCGCACTTGGGGAGGGGTTCCCGAGCGGCCAAAGGGATCAGACTGTAAATCTGACGGCTCTGCCTTCGAAGGTTCGAATCCTTCTCCCTCCACCATTCAAGTGCAAAGTAGTGACAATCAGGAAATACCCCGTGGAGGGGTTCCCGAGCGGCCAAAGGGATCAGACTGTAAATCTGACGGCTCTGCCTTCGAAGGTTCGAATCCTTCTCCCTCCACCATTTCCCTGATTGCAATGGCTGAATACAATTTGCTTTGCCCCTGTGGAGGGGTTCCCGAGCGGCCAAAGGGATCAGACTGTAAATCTGACGGCTCTGCCTTCGAAGGTTCGAATCCTTCTCCCTCCACCATCATTCAAGAAAACCCGGCCTAGCGCCGGGTTTTCGCTTTCTGCCATTCTCATCACATTTTTCCGACCTTGTCAGATCTGACAGTTGCAATTGCATCCCATCTTGCTCATCGTGGCATCATCGACATCAGAGTGTTCATATCATGTTTGAAGTCTGGGACGAGCATGGTCACGCCACCGGTCTGACATTGCAGGCGCTCAAAGTCAGAATCAGCAACGACTATCAGGGCGATCTGATGGTGCGCTACAGCAACAAGCTGGGACTCCCCACGACCCTCTTTCTGACCATTCATCAGGGCGTTGCCTATCAGCGCTTCAAAGCGGGCTCGCCAAAACTGGATTGGGAGTGGCTGGCCACTGCAGGCAATGGCCACAGCCCCCGCAATTTTATGAGCGAACAGTTCCCCTTACTCCAGCTCTCCCTCGATAACTGAATGCCCCTCTCTTTCGCTCAATAACGTCAATTCATCGATGATTTGCTGTAATTGGGCACGAAAGCGTGTCAGCTCATCTGTACAAGCTGGCGATCCAAATTGACGGATTTTTTCTTCCAATCGCCATGCCTGTTCCGCCAATTCCGGCGCCATCATCATGCTGATGGTCCCCGCCTGACGATGCACCCAATTGGCCAATGCATTGTCATCAAGTGGCGCCTGCGCCATCGACTGTTCAAGCTCCTGGCGAAAAAGCGGAAACATCTGCCGCAACTTTTCACCATGACCAAAAAATGCCTCCATGGCCGCAATATCAATCAAGGTTGGCGCGGGTAAGATCTGCCACTTCTGCAACATCTGGCGCAGAGTATCCAGCAGCACCGGTTTGCCCAACAGATCGTCCATGCCCGCGGCAGAACAGCGTTCAGACTGCTCTGGCAACACATTGGCCGTCATGGCGATGATCAGTAGCCGCTCACCTTTCTCTGCAGCCCGTATCCTGCGCGTGAACTCATAACCATCCATCACCGGCATCTGACAGTCACAGAGCACCAGCTCATAGGGATGCTGCGCGACCATCTCAAGAGCCTGCTGGCCATGCTCTGCCACATCGCAGTTCATCCCCAGTTGCCTGAGCTGGCGTATCACCAGCGACTGATTGAGGGGATTATCCTCCACCAGCAATACCCGGCAGGGCTGCATGGGTGCGCTCTTTCGCATCGCTTTCGTTGCCGTCCCATCGCTCAAGCCAAGCTGGCGATAGCAGACTTCCCGCACCGCATGCCAGGTCATGGGATTGCTGTTGAGGGTGTAACCCTCCTCATCACAACGATAACCGAGGGGGGTTGCCAGCGGCAGCACCCGGATGAGCCCATTGCCTGCCAGCTCATGGTCTGTGAAACGCAACTGAGCATCAACAGACTCCAACGTTCGTGTTACCCCCAAGGCATCAAGATGCAACAACAGGGTGTGGCACAGCTTATCGTCATGGAGATCGATGTGGGCTTGCACGCCATTGAGACGGAGATCCGGCTCTCGCTGTGCCAGCTCTGGCAACGTAACCGTCAGGCTGATGAAAGTGCCTAGCCCAGGGGCACTCTCCAGCCGGATCTCGCCACCCATCAAGGTGGCCAGGGTCTGGCAAATACTCAGGCCCAAGCCGGTACCACCATAACTGCGGGTGGTGGATCTCTCTGCCTGTTCAAAGGCATTGAAGATCCGGCCAAGCGCCTCTGGGCTCATACCGATGCCGCTGTCGCGCACGCCGAAGCGCAATTGCTGCTGCCCCTCCTCCTGTACCAGCAGTTGCACCGAAATCTCGATAAAGCCCCGCTCGGTGAACTTGATGGCATTGCTGACAAAGTTGAAGAGGATCTGGCGCAGACGCAGCGCATCACCACTTACCCGAGCCGCCACACCGGCATCCGCCCAGAGATAGACGCGCAACCCCTTGCGATGTACTTCGCTCACCGTCATGGTCAGCACGCTGTCAAGCAGCTCGCGGACAAGAAACGGCGCTTCTTCGAGTTGCATCTTGCCCGCCTCCAGCTTGGCGAAGTCGAGCACGTTGTCGATCAGCGCATGCAATCCCTGGGCACCGCGGTTGATAACCTCCACCATCTGGCGCTGATCCTGAGTCAATTCGGTAAAAGTGAGCTGTTCCGCCATACCGATAATGCCATTCATGGGCGTGCGAATTTCGTGGCTCATGGTGGCCAGAAACTCCCCTTTCTGGGTGGCGGCAGACTCTGCTTTGGCCTTGGCTCTGGCGAGTGCTGCCTCAACCTGATGGCGACGGACTATCTCCTGACGCAGCCGCCAGTAAGCCACCGACAGCACCAGAATAAAGAGCGTAATCGCTCCCCCGGCGGGCAACAGAGTGCGCACCAGCTTCGCTCTGGGGATACCTTCGCTGTAATTGAGCGCCAGCCAGCTGTTGCGGATCTGGCGCTGCTCCTTGTCGCTCATGCTGGCAAGCACCCGGTTGACCAGGGGCAGCAAGGGGACGTAAGGCTCACGTACCGCAACGGCCAACTCATCCTTGAAGGGGGTGGGCGCGGCAATATGAAGTCGGTCATCAAACTGTTCGGTGATAAGACGGGAAACCACCACCAGATTGCCGATATAGGCATCCCCCTGCCCTGCTGCAACCTGGGCGAGCCCCTCGCTGGCACTCTTGGTCGTGGTCAGTTTAAGGTCGGGCACCAATGCCTTCAGCTCGGGGATCAGCATGCTGTCGGTCAGCAACAGCTCTTTACCGGACAGATCGGAGAGATCCCCGATCGGAATGCTACCGCGAGCCGTCACCAGCACCATTGGAAAAGCGGTAAAAATAGTACTCCCGTGCCATCCTGCCAACCGCTCGACAATCCGAACAGGCAACACAGTCATATCGATTTCGTGGTGCAGCAGCAACTGCTGCAGATCGGGCCAGCTCTTCACGGACACATTGTGATAAGCCAAACCCAGCTTCTCTCGCAGCAGCGAGAGATAATCGGCAATCAACCCGCTCCATACCCCCTCTTTATCTTGCATGGAGAAGGGGCTCCACCCCGGGATCAGGCCAAGCTTCATGGGGGGGAGCGTTGACAACCAGGTTCGCTCGTCAGGCCGCAGCAAAAAGCCGCTGTGCCCCATAAATTGAGGGCTGATGCTCTCCCCTAACCAGCGCTGTTCCAGCGCACTGCGCTCTTCAACCGTCAGCGACTGGATGGCCGTATTCAGCCGGATGGCCAAACCGGGCTTATTGCGGTTGACCCCAAGATGCAGCGTCTCCATCAACAGGGGGGACTGGGCCACTACAACCAGTCCCGGATGGTTCTTGATAAACAGATTGACCACATGCAGGTTGCCGATATAGGCATCGGCTTCCCTCTGCTCAACGGCCATCAAGGCGCTGTGGGTATCCACCACCAGCAAGGGAGAGACATTCGGGTAGTGCAGTCTGATCAGCTTTTCCGTTAAGAAGCCCTTTTCGATGGCCACGCTTGCCTGTGGCAAACGGCTAACATCCTGAAACAGGGCACTGTCCTGGCGCACCACCACCACGGTCGGCGAAGTGTAATAGGGTAAGCTGAACGAGATACATGGCCGGGTGTCGGTATTGAAGGCATCGAGCAGGATATCCACCTTGCCCCGGCAGGCGTCCTGATACATCTTGCGCCAGCTGGGGTAGACATGCCAGACCACCTGATAATCCAGCCTGGCCGCCAGCAGCAACATCAGATCGACACTGAAACCGGAGGGTGCCTGACCATCCCATTGCTGAAATGCTCCCCACCCTCCGGCCATGATGCCGACATCTATGGTCGGGCGGGTCGGCGCCGCTGCCGCCAACGAAATGGGCATCAGCAAAATGATCCATGTTGCCAGGATAAGCCGGTTTATTCGCGACAACCCCACGCAATATATATTCATCAGAGTTAAATACCGCTTCAAAATGAGAGCATCCCTTATAAAAGGGTGCATAGTGTAGTATAGACGTGCTAAATTTAATGGACTTAATATTATTCTGTGATTTATAAAAGGCTAATTCATGTCTTTCAAACTGATAATTGCTGATGATCACCCATTGATTTTAGCTGGCATACGCAGCCTGATTGAAAAAATAACTCCAAGCTGTGACATAGTGGCAGAAGCATATAATGTATCTGATTTGTTTTTGTTATTAAAACAACACCCGTGCGATCTGCTGATCACCGACTTCAGCATGCCGGGAGATGATCGCAGTGACGGCTTGGTGATGATGGAACAGGTGCGCCGGGAATATCCTCACCTGGCCATCATCGTGCTCACCCAACTGCACAACAATGCGATATTACATGCCCTGCTGCAATTCGGTGTAGATGGCCTGATACTGAAAAAATCCGTTATTACTGAATTGTCAGAGGCCGTGCGTCAAGTATTACTAGGCCACACCTACCTCGGCCATTCGGTGAAAACCTTACTGGCCGAAGCCGGACTATCCCGTCACACCGAGATCACTCCGCTCACCCCAAAAGAGAGCGAGGTGGTACGCCTATTGGCCAGCGGCATGTCGGTCACCCAGGTTGCGGAACACCTTCATCGCAGCGTCAAGACCATCAGTACCCAAAAGAAAAATGCTATGGCAAGACTAGGGATAAATAGCGATAGCGAATTATTCCACTATGCCAGGGAGTATGGTTTACTTTGAGTTTACCTTATTACTGGTTTAAATGCCTTGGTTATATTGATGCATCAAATATAACCGTTACATATCCCATATAAAACCCACCTGGTCGCTTCATCATCTGCTCCAAATATTCTTGTCTTGTTATGCTAAAATTTAGTGTATGTAACTCACCCGCCGTACTGGGAATTTGTGATGGATATAGGCCCACAGGTTGGCCGCTAAGTACTAACCTGTTACCTGCCAAATTATCAACACTTACCTCAATCGGAACTAAATGTCCGTCTCTGATATTTCTAATATAACAAAGTGGACCAATTCCGTGCTCACAAATTTTACTAACATTGATTCTTGATGAAAACCAAATCTGGTATGGAGTAGAAGCTTTCATAAAGGGGGGAACTCTATTCGTCCATTCACGCCATCCTCCTGGAGGTTCCAAATTTACACCGTGCTCACCACTGGCAGCCCTGAAAGAAACTTTAAGTTGATGGCGAACCTTTATTTCAAACGTAATGATTAATTGAGTTTTCGGAGTACCTGAGCCAAAGTTAAATCCCCCTTGGCTGCCTATGTCCAACATTAATGTACCTGTATAGGTTCCATTTTCCAACGTGTATGGATTTGGAGCTTTAAGTTTATACCCTAGATATATAGCACTAACACTCATATATTTGTTATTGATTGAAGGGTTGATAGAGTTACCATAGCACTCTCCCCCTACTCCATCTTGCGTTGTTCTCCTAAATAGAAAAAGCGATGTGTAGGTTGCAAATGTCTTGCTACCGAAACAATCACCCTGCTCTGGTATTGGTGGTTTCTGCGTATAATAATTACCAACGTCCATTTGTGTGCCAACATTAGTGGTGATAAAACTCATCTTAAATGATTTATTCCCACCCTGTTTCGTCAAGAATACATCGCGAGGACCAGGATACTTTACATAAAACAATGAATTCTCTTTTTTAGAGCTGTTTATCGTTCGACTCATGGCAATATTGAAATAAACTGCCTGTGGCACATCAATCGTCGGTGTTGTTTTGCACCAAAAATTACTTTCAGCACCAGGAAACTGAAGGCAAGGGGTTGTATTAATAAACTGAGCCCCCTCAGCTTCATAGGCCGCTGGGTTATATTCTGCTGTAATATGCAGTGTCGCCGCGTATACATGAAAACTACAAAGAAATATAATTAATAACACACAATAATATCGCCCTATTTTCATCACATATTCTCGTTTAAAAATTTATTGGCTGGACAAGGTCATCGGAACGCAGACCAGATTGCCTACCAGCAATACACCTGACTGGCGGTCAACTCTGGCAGTGTTGAGTGACAAGTCGCACTGATGCGCCCCCCGATACTCCACCTTCATGGCGGGATTACGTTCACTCATCTCCAGCGCAAAGAAACCGTCGGCCTCGCTGACAGTACGGCCAGAATGGTTCAGCACCATGGCCCCCTTGAGGGGGTGCCCCTGTCTATCCAGCAGTCGGCCAATCACTGTGACTGTGCGTACGGCATTGACCTGGCCATAACCTACCCCACCGCGATTAAGGTGGTAAGGGAGTACGGTTGGCCTGATGGTAAGCGGTGTCCCCTCGTGGTCGGCCATCTCCAGTTGCAAGGTGCCACTTTGCAAGGCTGGCACCGAGACCAGATGGCGACCGGGTCCCAGAGTCTGTAGGCTTCCTTGATCATCGCTGACTTGGATACGTGCCGCCTCATCATCGGCGTCGATATCGAGGATCATCGCAGCCTCATTGCCCATACTGCCCATCTCGCGAGAACCGAGCGCCAACTCCCCTTCACGCCCCAGTGCCACTACGCTCTCCAGATTGACACCGCCGGTCACCTGTTCGTTATAAGAGGAGTGCTGGGCAAACAGATCCCCACCGAGCCAAGGCGATGCAAAACGGCCATAGCCTGACAGACCGGTTCCATAGCTGTCGTGGGTACTGCCCACGCTGACCTGACGCAGCGGGCCCCAATCCACCTCCTGCTGATAATTGAGATAGGCGCTGCGCTGGGCACCACCCGAGCGTGAGGTATTGCTGCCCAACCCCAGCGACAACTGGCGATCATCCCCCCCCAAGTTGATAGTGAGACTCAGCGTACTGCCGCGATCCCGCTGCTGCGCCGTGCTCTCGCTGCCGGGGCGATCGAACAGGGTAACGCCCCAGGTCACCCAGCGCCCCCACAACCTGTCACTGTAGTGCCATCCGAGATCCATGCCATTGCCGCGGCCGGACTGGTGAGAGACATAGAGACCGAGCGTTCCCCATTTTTCCAGCGATTGCTGCAGTGACAGGCTGGACACCGCAGTTGCTTCCCCCTGCTTGCGCAGATTGCGCGAATGGCTGGCCACCAGACTGCTATTGCCCTGCCAGTAGATCCCCTGCAAGTCGTAACCCCACCCCATGCCAACACTCTGGTTGAGGGAGGCAAAACCGTGGAGCTGGCTGGTCGCCTCCCAGTCGAGCGAGAGGGAGTGCTGAGCACGCTTGTCCACATACTGGTTACCCGCCCCCACAACCAGCGAGGGGAGCAGCAGATGGTTAACGGCAATACCACCACTGGCGCCTTCCAGATCGCTATCGCCTTGTCGTACCAGCCAGCGGGTCTGACGCCCGGCAAAGAAGTTGAAGCGCCACGGCTCCTCCGGCGTCTGCCAGTTGGAGGGTTTGTAGATCATCTCGCGCCAGCGGCGGCTCTCCTGACCATCTTCCAGCAGCCGCAACTCCACCTCATAGATGCCGCCGGGCAGCGAGCGGGTGTCGAGGGCCTGCAAGCCTGCACTCACCGGCTGGGACTGGATCAAACGATCGTCGCGATATATCTCCACCATACCTGGCCGAGCCGGCGCCACCTGAATGGGTGTCATGCTGGGCACCCCGCGCTCTCGGCGCAGCAGATCCGAGCTGCCCCACATCACCCCGAGTACGGTAGGGGTCGCGCCACTGTAGTAGTTCGGCTGACGCAACAGCCCTTGAGCCGAGGGAAAGAAGAAACCAAGGCGATAAAAATTGGCCTCATGGAGCCGCTCGCCATAAAGCTGAGCCAGGCCCACTTCACTCGATTGCCCCTCCTGCCAAGTCGCATCCCCCTCCATAAAGGGAGTCCACTGTCCCCAGTTGCCCTCCAGTTGCAGGTTGTAGTGACCGCTGCGCTGGCTGCCCTGTACCAGGTTCAGCTGGTTCTGGACCAGCAACCCCTTGCTCTCCTGAGGCAATGCCATAAAGCGTTGCTCCCGAGCCGCCTGCTCCACCTCATCAGTCAATACAGACAGCTGGGACTCCTCCAGGCTGTATTGCAGCCCTACTATGCCTTCAGGGCAGGCCCGGCCGCACTCACCGAGCGACAGGCGGGTTCCCAGTCGGGTCAGCCAGCGTTCACGCGCCCCCTCGTCAAACTCGCTCTCCTGCACATCCATCAGTGAGAGCAGTTGTACCGAGTTATCCCGTCCGAGCAGCACTTCCCCATCCCCCAGCAGGCGACCGTCAACGGTTACTCGCACCATCAGCGGGACGCCAAAAAAATGCTCTTCAAACCCTTCCGGCAATTGCCGCGCCTGTTGCAGCAACAGTGCTGGCTCTACCGCTATCACAGTACACGAGAGCAGCAACCCAAAAAAGAGAAGAAGAAAATGGCCCATTGCTTACAATCCCAATGCTTATCATCTCAATGAAAGGGGGCCTGATGGCCCCCTATATTCATGTCAACCACCTTGGGCAGGCGGTGCTTCAGATTCAAAGATCATGCTGACAACGCCCTGATAGTTGCCGGGCTTGTAGCCTTCGGTTGGCGCCGCCACGGGAATAATCTCCAATCCGACTTGCTTGCCGGCATTGGCATCTGCCTGATTCAACAGCTCCGCAGACGTGGAGGTCAATTCAACGCCAGCAAACATGACCTTCAGATTGATGCTCTCTTTACCACTTGTCATTATTGCAGGATGGCTCAAGTAGCCTTTGACAGGCCCGATGGTGCTCTTGACGTCAAACTGCTTGGTTAGCGTTGCCAACTTCTTGCTAAAAGGGTCATATTCCAGTTTCTGCGGAGTATTTAGCCAGTTACCTACGGGCTCAACATAAAAGGTTGATGCAGGAACTTGTGCTGTTACTTGTACTGCATGCTCAACACGCTCTGCCGCCATTAGGGTACCGCTTGTCAGCAACAGTACGGGGGCAAACCACAACCTCTTCATAACCACTCCTTATTCTTTGATGATATTCATTGGCATTTCGCTATTCAGGCCTTGAACTCCTTGAATACCGATTGCTTTCCTTCGATCAGTTCAAAACGAACCGAACTGGCGGCATCTTGGCTGACCCGCTTTTTAACACCGGGCAGCAGATGCAACTTCTCCGGTTGGCTGCATGACGATTTGTCACACACCTCCAGATAATCGAGAATAACGGTGGCATTGCCCCGATTCTCCACATAGAGGGCACCATTATGGCGGTCAATCCGGGTGTCATAACGAGGCACTTTGGGGGCTACAAACAAAATGGTGCCAAAACCGGTAAGCATGCTGACACCGGCGCTGATATGTGACTTCAAGGGCAGCTCGGTTATTTCATCCCCCTGTGGTTTGACCGGCACAAAGCGCACCCGAAAATAACGCTCGTGCTCCCTCTCTCCCATATAGATAAAACGGGTAGCCTGGATGCCACCTGCCGGAATAATCAACCGTGATGGACTTGTCACCAGCTGGCGAACGCCCTCCTCCGGTAACTCCTGCTCCTTCGGCACGCCATCGGCACCATATATAATTTCGGCTAAGGTTATTTTGACAAAGGCCGTCTCATCGCCAAGATTTCTAACCCGCTTGAGCAGCGTAGTTTTTTCTGCTGACATATAGTCATATAAGGTGCCAACGCTAATATCCGGTGATGCCAAGATATTGCTGCTGAATATAAGCAGCAACACAGTAAAAACCTTATTCATGAATAATAATCACACTGTAAAAACAATAGAGAGTGGTGCCTTCATTACAGGCTCCGAAAAATATATGGGTTCCATATATGCAAATCGCCCAATTATCATATTTGGCTCAGCGATTCGTCATTGAGGTCAGTCTAGATAATCCATGCACCGGACTTAATCGGAATAATCCGATACTGCCAAAGTATTTTTTCTGCAAACAATCAGACAATTCCTACAGCCAGCTTTCAACATCCTCCCCTATTATTCGAAATCATCTCAGTCAGCAGGGAAGTGACATGTTTGCGTTTAAAGAAGAGTTTCCGGTCGGTGACGTGGCATCCCTGACGACAGCGGACATTGCCGTGCCCTTTTATCAGCCAATCGTTAACCGGGATCGCCAGATCATCGGCTTTGAGGCGCTGGCCAGACGCTGGGAACCCCGCCAGCAGCGCTATCAGGGAATAGACTTTCCCTCTCTCAGCGATGAAGAGTCCCTGCATGTGGATATCGTTATGCTCAGAGCCATTTGGCGTGATCTGACCGCGCTGGCACGCCATGCTCCTTGTACCCTCTCGATAAACCTCAACCCCGCTTTTGAGAGCCCTACATATAAGAACCTGCTGTTGCTCACTCTCTTGCAGGCCCGCAAGCTGGATATCGCAATCTGGTTCGAGGTGGTGGAGTATGCCCCGCTAGAGCGCAAGGAGTTGGCCCTGATCGAGGTACTGCGCAGCCACGGTGCCCATATCGCTTGCGATGACTTTGGCACCCAGGAGTGCAATTTTCAGCGAGTGATGGCGCTCCCCTACGAGGTCATCAAGCTGGATCGCTCCCTGCTGCTGCAAGCGACCAGGAGTAGCCATGCCTTGCGCATGCTGACCGGACTGGTGGAGTACCTGCAGCGACTCGGCATGAAGGTGGTGTGCGAAGGGGTGGAAAACCAGACCCATATCGAGATTGCCGATCAGCTCGGCTGTGACTATCAACAGGGTTACGCCTACGCCATGCCCTCCCCCCTCTCCCGTTGGGCCTGAGCGGCGGTTTCATTTCGGCATCCTATCGGCTCGCGCAGCCAACAATTTCCTGCCAAATTGCATGATGACGTGGGGGCGAGTACAATCTCGCACCCCGAATATCCGGCGCATCGTCTGTAGATAGGCCCGGATATGCCGTCATCGGGTCGCGCTGCATTGAGCCTCCTCTCGGAGGGCATCTTGCACCACAACTCAACCACTACGATGCCATCAGGTGGCATCGTCCTGATTTGCAATCAGATATAAAGAGTCCGCCATGTTTAAACCAGAATTGCTCTCCCCCGCAGGTTCCCTCAAGAACATGCGTTATGCCTATGCCTATGGCGCTGATGCCGTCTATGCCGGTCAGCCCCGCTACAGCCTGCGGGTGCGCAACAACGAATTCGATCATGAAAACCTGCAGCTGGGCATCAACGAAGCCCATGCGCTGGGCAAGCAGTTCTATGTGGTGGCCAACATCCAGCCCCACAACTCCAAGCTCAAGACCTTTATCCGTGACATGCGCCCTGTGGTGGAGATGAAGCCGGATGCGCTGATCATGTCCGACCCCGGTCTTATCATGATGATGCGTGAAGCCTTCCCGGATATGCCCATTCACCTCTCGGTGCAAGCCAACGCGGTCAACTGGGCCACGGTGAAGTTTTGGCATCAAATGGGCCTGACCCGCGCCATACTCTCCCGCGAGCTGTCGCTGGACGAGATCGAAGAGATCCGCATGCAGGTACCGGAGATGGAGCTGGAAGTGTTCGTTCACGGCGCGCTGTGCATGGCCTACTCCGGCCGCTGCCTGCTCTCCGGCTATATCAACAAGCGTGACCCCAACCAGGGCACCTGCACCAACTCCTGCCGCTGGGAGTATAAAGTGCACGAGGGTAAAGAAGATGACGTGGGCCAGATCGTCCACCGTCAGGAGCCCATCGCAGTGCGTCCGGACAACACCCTGGGCCTTGGCAAACCGACCGATGCGCTGGTGCTGCTGGAAGAGTCCAACCGCCCGGGCGAGTACATGAGCGCATTCGAGGACGAGCACGGCACCTACATCATGAACTCCAAGGACTTGCGTGCCGTCGAACACGTCGAGCGACTGACCAAGATGGGCGTGCACTCCCTGAAAATCGAAGGGCGCACCAAGTCCTTCTATTACTGCGCCCGCACCGCTCAGGTTTACCGCAAGGCCATCGACGATGCGGTGGCGGGTCGTCCGTTCGACCGCAGCCTGATGGGCACCCTCGAAAATCTGGCCCACCGCGGCTATACCGAGGGCTTCCTGCGCCGTCACAACCACAGCGAATACCAGAACTACGACTACGGCTACTCCGTCTCCGACACTCAGCAGTTTGTCGGCGAGATCACCGGTCGCAAAGGTGACATGGTCGAGGTCGAGGTGAAGAACAAGTTCCTGGTGGGCAACAACCTGGAGCTGATGACCCCGCAGGGCAACGTCCGTTTCAATCTGGAGCAGATGGAGAACCGCAAGGGCGAGCTTATCGATACCGCGCCGGGCAACGGTCACGTGGTCTATGTGCCGGTCCCGAAAGATCTGGATGTGAACTACGGCATCCTGCTGCGCAATCTGGGCGAGCGCGAGGATACTCGTCAGCCCCACTCGGCCGCCTGAAATGGCACTGCTCATCACCGACAAGTGTATCAACTGTGACATGTGCGATCCCGAGTGCCCCAACCAGGCTATCAGCCTGGGTGAGGAGATCTACGAGATCGACCCCAGTCGCTGCACCGAGTGCGTCGGTCACTATGAGAAGCCGACCTGCATCAGTGTCTGCCCTATCGACTGCATCATCTGGGATCCCGCCCACGTGGAGACCGAAGATCAGCTGATGGAGAAGTTTGTGCGGATGCACAGGCAGTAAAACGAAAAAAGGCCGACTAATCGGCCTTTTTTGATCCTGCTGTCCCGTCCTGAATATGGTTTACACCTTTTCCCCCAATAAATGGAGAACCCGATGGGACAAGGTGTGAAACGGACACAGCGCGATTACTCGCTGACTTTTAAACTGTCACTGGTCGAGCAGATTGAAAAAGGCGAGCTCACCTACAAACAGGCTCAGGTGCGTTATGGCATTCAGGGCCGCTCCACCGTTCTGGTATGGTTGCGTAAACATGGTCGGCAAGATTGGAGCCAGGGGGCTTCTGTGCGCGCCGGCAGGAGCATCACCATGCCTGACCCCGACAACCAGACACCCGAACAGCGCATCAAGGAACTTGAGCAACAGCTGGCGCTGATGAGCCAGAAGGCCCAGTTCTTTGAGGCCGTCGTCGATGTACTGAAGAATGACTACGGCGTCTCCATCGTAAAAAAGCGACCCGGCAAGTCCTCTCGCAGCGGCAAGTCGAGAGGCTGACCATTGTCAGGGCTTGCCTGTTTCTGGGGATAAGCCGGCAGGCTTACTACAAGCGCAATCGGGTCGCCGACGAGCGCCATGCTCAAGGGCTGCAGGTGGTGCGCTTTGTGCGTCAGGTTCGACTGCGACAACCTCGGGTGGGTACTCGCAAGCTGCATTATCTGCTGCAGGGTCAGGATGATGGCGGGCTCAAGGTCGGGCGGGACAGGCTGTTTCGGATATTGGCCGAGCACAGCCTGCTAGTGCTGCCCAGGCGGGCGTATCACAAGACCACCCACAGTTTTCACCGTTTCTACCGTCATCCCAACTTGCTCAAGGCGGGGCCAGAGCAGGTCACACCGGTGGCCCCGGAGCAGGTCTGGGTCGCTGATATCACCTATCTGCCAGCCAGGAGCGGACCGCTGTACCTGAGCCTGGTGACGGATGCGTACTCACGCAAGATAGTGGGC